>JBEIFT010000273.1:0-3495 GCA_040382255.1 Phycisphaeraceae bacterium | reverse complement strand
TTACCCCTACTCGCTGGGCCATCGCTTCACCGGCAACAGCGGCACGCAGTGGCGCACGGTCATGGCGTACTCGCCGGGATCGCGCATCGACCGGTTCAGCAACCCCTCGGTGCTGTACGACGGGAAGCCGACGGGCCTGGCCGCGGGCGACCCGAACGGCGAGCGCGACAACGCGCGCACGATCAACGAGACCAGCGCCGCGGTGGCGAACTTCCGCTGCGCGGGATCCACCGTCACCGGCGACTGCAACGCGAACGGCACCGAGGACGTGCTTGAGCTGGCGCAGGGCACGGGCACCGATTGCGACCGCAACGGCCTGCTGGACGCGTGCCAGCTGGCCACCGCACCCGCGTGCGGCAGCGGGGCATCGGCGATGCTCTGCCTGGGTGGCTACGCGACGCAGGCGTACGCGCCGCAGACCGCGGCGTACGACTACTTCGGCCGCGCGGTGGCGACCGACGGCGACGCGGTGATCGTGGGCGCTTCCGGCGCGGACGCAGGTGCGTCGAACGCCGGGCGCGTGCGCCTGTACGCCGCGCAGGGCGAGGGCTGGGCGAACGTCGCGACGTTCACGTCGCCCGCGCCGCAGGCGAACGAGACGCTTGGCTTCGCGGTGGCGCTGGACGGCGAGTGGGCCGCCGCGGGCGGGCCCGGCCGGAACGCGACGGGCGCCGGCGCCGGTGCAAGCGGCGGCGCGGTGCGCATGTACCAGCGCGCCGGCAACGGCACGTGGTCCGACGTCGGCACGCTGCCGGCCACGGGCCTGGTCGCAGGCGACCGCTTCGGCGAATCACTGGCGATGCGTCGCGGTCTGCTGGCGGTCGGCGTGCGCGGGCGCGACGTCGCCGGCACGGTCGACGCGGGCGAGGTCTGGATCTACGAGCGCGGCGCGTCCGGCTGGGCGCGCACCGCGGTGCTGGGCGCGCCGGCGCGCATCGCGTCGAGCTCGTTCGGCCTTGCCGTGGCGACCGACGGCAGCACGGTCGTCGTGGGCGCGCCGTACGAGCCCGCCACCGACGGCACGCTCGTCGGCGCCGCGTACGTCTTCGAGCGCGGCGCGAACGGGCAGTGGTCGGCGCCCGTGCGCCTGGCGCCGGCGACGAACGGCCCGGCGAGCATCGGCACCGCCGTGGCGGTCCTGGGCGACACGCTGGTGGTGGGCGCGCCGTACGACCAGTCGACCGGCGCCGACGCCGGCTCGGCCTTCGTCTTCCAGCGCTCCGGCGGCCAGTGGAACCTGGCCGCGACACTGCGTCCGCAGGCACCCGCGACCCGCACTCGCTGGGGCGGCGCGGTGGCCGTGCTGCGCGACCGCGTGGTGGTGGCGACGCGCCCGGGCCTGACCTCGAACGGCCTGGCGTGGACCTTCGACCGCAACGCTGGCTTCGCGCGCGCGCCGATGGCGATCGCCGGCAGCGCGCTGGACGGCTGGCGCGACGTGGTGGCGGTGGGCGCACCCTTCGACGCCGGTGCGGCCATCGACGGCGGCGCGATCCGCTTCGTGCGCTACGGCAGCGATTGCGATGCCGACGGCATCAGCGACCGCTGCGAGGTCCTGGCCGGCGCGCCCGACGTCAACCGCGACGGCGTGCCCGACGCGTGCGCGCCCGTCGGCGCGGACCTCACGGGCGACGGCATCGTGGACGGCGCGGACCTCGGCGCCATGCTGAGCGTGTGGGGCCCGTGCGCGGGCTGCCGCGCCGACCTGAACGTCGACGGCCGCGTCGACGGAAACGACCTGGGCATCCTGCTCGCGGCGTGGTGACGCCGCGCCGTGCCTGCCGTCACTTCAGCGTCGAGAGGTACTCGACCACGTCGCGCACCTCGCGCGGCGTGAGGACGGTGCCCATCGCTGGCATCGCGCTGACGGGGCCGAAGCCCGGTGCGACGGACGCGTTGGGGTCGATCAGGCTGGCCAGCAGGCCCTTGCGGTCGTAGCGGTTGGCGACGCCCGCAAGGCCCGGCGCTGCGTGTCCGCCGGTTCCCTCGATCATGTGGCAGCGCAGGCACTGCGCCGCGCTGTTGTAGTTGACGACCTGCCGTCCGCGCTCGGCGTCGCCGCCATCCAGGCACAGGAGCCAGGGGGCAAGCTTGTCCTTGGCGGCCAGGCCGTCGCGGTGGGCGCCCACCGTCGCGGCAAGCGCCGGGCGCGTTGCCGCGGCCTCCATCACGTCGACCGCCAGCGCGGGCTGCAGCGAGCCGTCCAGCAGCTTCGCGACCAGGCCATCCAGCACCGCGTCGGCCTGCTGTCCCGCAAGCCCGCCGAACGCCACCACCGCGGCCTGGCGCTCGGGCACCGTGCCCGTGGCCATCGCCTCGTTCAGTGCGCTCATGCCGCGCTCCGGATCGATGCGCGCCAGGATCGTGCGCGCCGCCGCGCGCAGGCGCGCGTCGTCGGACTTCATCGCCACGTCGATCGCCGCGGCCAGCTTCGCGTCCTTGTCCTGCGCCAGCTGCTGCAGGCACGCGACGCGCTCGGCGCTCGGCTTGGTGGCGTCCCCGACCGCCGCGAAGGCGGCGCCGCTGTCCATCGGGACGGCGCGCTTCGACGCCAGCTCGCGCGCGACGGTGCGCACCGCGGCCGGACCGGACGCCGCCAGGCTCGGCAGCTTCTGCTTCAGGACGCCCAGGTACGCGGCCTCGTCGCGCTTCGAACCGTCGACCGGGCGCCAGTGCCCGTTCACGCGGTCGCGCGGTGCGGGGGCCATGAACTCGGCCAGGCCCTCGATCGCCTCGAGCCGCGCCAGCGGCGGCAGGGCGGGGTTGCGGGCCATCTCGGCCAGCGCGGCGGCGCAGGCCGGCGTGCCGAGCCGAACGTTCGCGTTCACCACGCGGCGCAGGAGCGGCATGGCGCTCATGTCGCCGGTGTAGCCGCCGATCGGGCGCTCGACCTTGCCCTCCGGGTGCACGACGCCCACCGCCAGGTGGTTGCCGCCTCCGCCCTGGAACGCGCGGCCCTCGACGTATGCCTTCGCGCCTGCCTCCAGGTGCACCGTGGCCTTCTGGCCCTCCTGCGACTCCCAGTTGCCGGGGTCGACGTAGTTGTCGACCTTCGCCACGGGCTTCGCGTGCGCGGGGTCGCCGTCCGGCGCCACCAGCAGCACGCTGTCGTCGTCGCTGGCGATCGCGAAGACGTAGTCGCCCGCCACCGGTGCGGTGAACGTGCCGGTCACGCGCTGCACGTACTCGTTGCCGGCCTTCGCGTAGCCGACGGACTCGTCGCCGAACTCCTCGCGGTCCGGTTTGGTGCCCCAGACGTCGCTCGTCAGCAGGTCGGCGGCCTTGAAGCCCTTGCGGTTCTTCCACATCTGGCGCTTCCACGGCGCAGCGGCCTTCGCCAGCGCGGCGGCCTGTTCGATCGCCTTCTCGTCGGGCGCGAACTTCGCGGCCAGCCCGGCCAGCGCGGGCGTCGCCTCGTCGATGGGCAGGTCGTTGATCGCGCGCGCGGCCTCGGTGGCGACGCGAAGGTCCGGGTCGTTCAGGAGTCGGGCCATC
>JBEIFT010000272.1:0-3498 GCA_040382255.1 Phycisphaeraceae bacterium | reverse complement strand
GCCTTCCAGGAAATCGACGACGACGACGATTTCGGCGAGGAAGAGTTCGCGGACGAGGACGGCCTCGACGAGGACGAGGAGAAGGACGGCGAGTCCAAGGACGGCAAGGACGACGTCGACGACGATGACGATGATGACGACTTCTTCGATGATGACGAAGAAGAGGACGACGACGAAGAAGAGGACGAAGACGAGGACGAAGACGAGGACGAGGACGAGGATGATGACGAGGACGAGGACGAGGATGACGACGAAGATGAGGACGAGGATGACGACGAGGACGACCTCGACGACGACGAAGAGGACGACGACGAAGAGGACGAGGATGACGACGAAGACGACGACTGAGCCTCGATGAACCCAGCCAAGAACCTCAAGGGCCGGCCCAGTGCCGGCCCTTCTTCGTTTGGCGAGGCCGTCAGCCGGCCAACAGGAAGCGGCGAGCGTCGCGTCAGCCGCTTCGCGGCGGCGCGAAGCTCAGTCGGTAGATCCGGAGCGAGCGGCCACTGGGTCGTGCGAGCAGTGCCGACTGGCCTTTCGCCTGCAGCAGGATCCATGTTCCCTCGGCAACGAGGACGCGCCGCGTCGGGTCGGGCGTCGAGCCCGAGCATGCCCAGACCCGGTCGCTCGACGTCCAGAGGCAGTGGCGTCCACAGTCGAGCATGCCCGTCGTGCCCTCCGGCAGCAGGGTCGGCGCCTCCTCGATCCTTGGGTTCCACGTCGCCAATCGACTGAACCTGGGGTGGTAGAGCAGCGGGGTCGAGCCCGTCGTGCAGGTCGGGCCGAGCGCACTCACGCACTGCCACGCCATCTCGCGGGTCCCTCGCATCGACAGCACGGCGCCCTGCAACGGTGCGGGCTCGCTGCGGGCGGGTGATGCGTCGAACGCCATGGCGCGGAGCACTCCGTCGCGTACCTGGATCGCCGTGAGCACGCCGTCGATCAGGCACGGACCGCTCCACTCCACCCCGTCGATCGGCGCGATCGACGGCCCGGCACCATCGGCGCACGGCAGCCACAAGTCGCGAATCCGCTCGAACGCCGCCTGCTCCACGCTCCACGACCGGGTACCTGGCGCACGCCTGCACCAGGTCATCACGATGCGGTCGCCGTGGCCCACGACCCAGGCGCCTGCGTTGGTCGCTCCATCCTCAAGGAGCCACTGCACGGAACCATTGATCGGCGACATCACGCCGAGCCTGCGCGCGCCACCCGGTTGCGGCTCTTCGACGAGTGCACCGCCGCGGGGGCCATCGATCCATGAGCGTCCGAGCAGGAGATCAGGGCCCACGGAGAGCGGCGCGCCAAGGCCACCGGGTTCGACGACGTGGATGGCCACGGTCCCGGCGCCGCGTTTGGGTGCATCCGTGGTGCCGAGCCTGGTGGGCCAGTCGGGAACGCTGTCAGCCTGCACGGCCATGGCGCTGCCATCGGGGGCGACCACGGGCATCGTGAAGCCGTCCCACGCCACCTCGCCCAGCGAGACCAGCCCAAACTCGATCGCGGCCAGCTTCGGATCCTGCTCGCTCGAAGGCCGCACGCCCACGCCTGAGGGTGCGCTCGAACAGCCCGGGAGCCACGCTTGGACCGCCGCCACGATTCCCAGTGCCACGAACGCTCGTGGCATGGATCCCGTTGCCGCCACGCCCCTCGCCACGGCACCCAAGGCCCGAAGCCGGGAAGGGTGCGTCGAGGAGTGCCGCGCGGCTTCAGGGCGTCGTCGGCGGCGTGGGAGCATCCGGGATCATCAGCTCACCGCTCGGCAGGCGCTTGGCCGCAGGGTCGTTGAGCAGCTTCTTGGAATCGCTCGGCAGCGGCTTCTCGAGTTCCTTCAGGCGTTCGAGCTCCTTCACGTTGTAGTTCGTGTTGAAGTCGTCGGGGTTCTCGATCACGATCGGCGTGACGAAGATGAGCAGCTCGCGCTGGGACTTCGAGTTGTCCACGTTGCCGAAGATGAAGCCCAGGCCCGGGATGTCCTTGAGGATGGGGAAGCCCGTGTCGTCCTTCGACTCCTGCTCGACGCGGATGCCGCTGAGGACGATCGTCTGCCCGTTCTTCACGGTCACGGCCGTGTTGGTCTGGCGACGGTCGATCGTGGGGTTGTCGCCCACGCCAGCAGCCGCGTTGTTCACGTTGGAGAGGAGCACCTCGATCTCCATCGCCACGTTCTTCTCGTTCGTCACGCGCGGCCGCACGTTCAAGCCGATGCCGACGGCAATCTGCTCGAAGCTCGCCGTGGTGCCCGCGGCATCGCTGGTCGTGCCGGACTGGAAGGGCACGTCCTGGCCGCTGAAGAACTTGGCTTCCTTGTTGTCGGTGGTGACGATGCGCGGCTGCTGCAGGATCCGCACCGCGGTGTCCTGGGCGAGCGACTGCAGCACCACGGTCGCATCGACGCCGAAGTCGAACGTGAACTCGTTGAACTCACCCGGGAAGTCCGTGTCGCGGGTACCGGCGACCTCGGTGCCGATGCTGACGGCGTTGTTCGGGTTGCGCGGCGCGACCTGGCCATTGGGGCCGAACTTGATGCCCATGGTGAACTCATCCCCGAGCTGGACCTCGGCCAGCACGGACGAGATCATCACTTGGCGACCGGGCTTGTCGAGGTCGTTGATGATGTTCATGAGCGCCTGCTGGATCTCCGGCGGCGCCAGCACGAGCAGCGAGTTCTGCACTTCGTTCGGCACGACACGGCTCTTGCCGACGAGCGCGCTCACCTCGGCCTGGTCCTCGCCGCCGGCACCGCGGCCCGACTGCCAGGGGAACTGCACGGTGTTCTCGTTGCCTGCGGTCCCGCCGGTCGCACCGCTGGTCTCGCTGGTGCCACCGCCGGCGCTCTCGAAGTTGATGCCGCTCAGGCCGGTGTCTTCGCGCGTGATCTCCGCGCCCGAGCCGGCCTGCGCGAGCAGGGCGTTCAGGATCTCGGCCATCTTGACCGAGTTGGCGTATTTCAGCGGCACGTTGGTCGGGATGCCGACCTTGAGCGGCTGGTCGAGCAGCTTCACCATCTGGTCGAGCCAGATGAAGTTGTCGGGCGTCTTGCTGATGATGACCAGCCGGTTCGAATCCGGATAGGCGTCGATCTTGAAGATGTTGCTCACGGCGACCGTGGCGCCGCTGTCCCCGCCGCCGACCGCGCCGCCCAGTCGCACCTGCGCGCCACCGGTCCGTCCTCCGCCGGCGCTGCCGCCTCCATTCTCGAGGAGCGACTCGAGCAGGCCTTCCATCTTGAGCGGGTCGGTGTAGGCCAGGTCGTAGACGCGGAAGAGGCTCCCGCCGGCCTGCGGATTCACGTCCCACACGTCGGAGATCAGGTCTCCGATCGACTTCATCACCTCGGGCTCAGCACGGATCGTGATCGAGTTCGTGGCCGGAAGCACGGTCAGGAGAAGATTGTCTGACGTGCCAGCGATCTGCTCGCCGCCGGCATTGCCTTGGGCTGGCGCGCCGCCGCGGCCCGGCGCGCGCTGGGCGGCACCCGCGCGGGCGCCGCCGCCG
>JBEIFT010000271.1:0-3506 GCA_040382255.1 Phycisphaeraceae bacterium | reverse complement strand
TCCCTCGGGGCCGATGACCACCAGGTGGATGTCGTTCTTGTCGAGCCAGCTCTTCAGGAAGAAGCGCTCGCGGGCGGTGAACGGCGCGTCGCACGCGCGGCCGAGCGCGCGGATCCCGGCGTTGGCGTCCGGCTGCACCCACAGCTGGCCCAGCCGCGGCGACTGGCGCAGCTTCCACGCCAGTGCGTGTTCGCGGCCGCCGGTGCCGATCAGGAGGACGTTGCAGGGCGAGGGGGCGTTCGTCATCGGGGGTGCTCCGCGGGGGTCGGGGCCAGCTGGAAACGGCCGAGTCTAGCCGACTTTCTGCTACCCTTGCGACCCCCATGGCACCCGCACGAATCCTCGCTGCCGCCGTCCTCGGACTTGCCGCACTGGTCGCGCCCGCACGCGCGGACGACCCCAAGGCGATCGAAGCCCTCAACCTGCCGATGAAGGTCGTGCAGGACAAGAGCAAGTGCTGGAAGTCCGTCGGCGAGGCCTACATGAAGATGACCGAGGCGCCGATGAAGGTCGGCCCCGACTTCAACCTGACCACGATCTGGCCGGGCATGAAGGACTGGGACAAGGTCAAGGCGTGGGCCGCCGCCAACGGCGCGATGGGCAAGGCGATCATGGATGCGCAGTCGCAGGTCGCCTTCGGCCTGCCCTACGGCCGGCCCAGCGTGCCCCCTGGGTTCGCCGAGCGCGGCTTCTTCATCGGCCTGGGCGACGGGCTGGGCGTGTTCGTCAGCGACCCCGCGTACCTGAAGCCGCTGGACACGATCCTCTGCTGGGTGACCGCGGAGAGCTACCGCCTGGGCGGCGAGAAGAAGTTCCAGGAGATGTTCGACCTCGGCGTCTCGACGCTGAAGTTCCTGCGCAAGGTGGCGGACCAGCAGCTCCTGGAGGAGAAGCGGTTCGCGCTCGAGCGCATGTCGGACCTGTGCTCGGTCGAGCGCGACCTGATGCAGACGTTCCTCGGCGACATCCCGGCGGCCGTGCTGAAGAAGGCCGGCCTGAACGGGTTCCCCTTCATCCATCCGACCGACGCCGAGCGCCTGCGGCGGCTGGACATGCCGGAAGGCGACCGCGTGCTGGCC
Source organism: Phycisphaeraceae bacterium (assembly GCA_040382255.1). Classification (GTDB taxonomy): domain Bacteria; phylum Planctomycetota; class Phycisphaerae; order Phycisphaerales; family SM1A02; genus UBA966. The sequence continues at coordinate 2,427 of JBEIFT010000271.1, read as the reverse complement.
GAGCTGATGCTCGTGCAGCTCTTCGATGCGCAGGGCCAGCCCGACGCCGGCAAGCTGGCGATGGCGATGGGCGAGCTGCAGGCGAAGGACGAGCCGCTGACCCGCTTCGGCGCCGCCAAGCGCTGGGCGCAGATCGCCGACGTGCACGGCTCGCTGGACGCCACGCGCATCCGCCTGACCAACGTCTACGACGACTGGTGGCGCCGGTGGCGCGTGCGCTACTACGACACCCTCCTCGACAACCCCACCGCGAAGAGCCGCACCAACAAGATGCGCTACGCGATGGTGCTGCTGATGGCGAAGGACCTGGAGAAGCTCTTCGCGCTGCGCCAGCGCCTGAACGCCGAGCTGAACGGCACCGCGCTGACGGCCTCGCTCTGCGCGGCGTTCCGCGACCTGGGCGACTGGCCGCGCGGCTTCGAGGCGACCTACGCCGTGTATTCGGTGAAGCGCTTCGACTACGACCCGTGGGACCCCGCCTACGGCCGCTGGCAGTACGCGAAGCTGGCCGCGCCCCGCGCGATCGAGTCGGACTACGGCCGCCTGCAGATCACCGGCGCGGTGCTGTACGCGCGAGGCGTCGACAAGGAGGACGGCGGCGCCGCGAAGGCGTCGTTCGACGGCCTGTCGGGCGACTTCGTCGCGTGGCCGTCGCTGCGCGCGCTGAGCCGGCAGCAGGGTTCGAAGTGACCGCCGCCGGGCGCTGAGCGCCCGCGCCCCACCAAGGAGCACGAGATGTCCCACGGAAACGCCGAGAAGGTCGTCATCATCGGGTCGGGCCCCGCGGGCTGGACCGCCGCGATCTACGCCGCGCGCGCCAACCTCGACCCCGTCGTCTACGTGGGCGTGCCCGCGACGAACCCCGCGCCGGTGCTGCCGGGTGGCCAGCTGATGCTGACCACCGAGGTCGAGAACTACCCCGGCTTCCCGCACGGCGTGACCGGACCCGAGATGATGGCGAAGTTCCGCGAGCAGGCCGAGCGCTTCGGCACGCGCGTGGTCGACGCCAACATCGACCGATGCGACTTCTCGAAGCGCCCGTTCGCGCTGACCGACAGCGACGGCAAGGTGGTGCACGCGCAGGGCGTGATCATCTCGACCGGCGCCACGGCCAACTGGCTGGGCCACCCCAACGAGCTGAAGCTGGCGATGAACGGCGGCGGCGTCAGCGCGTGCGCGGTGTGCGACGGCGCGCTGCCGGCGTACCGCAACCAGCCGCTCGCGGTGGTCGGCGGCGGCGACACGGCGATGGAGGAGACCAGCTACCTGACGAAGTTCGCCAGCAAGGTCTACGTCATCCACCGCCGCGACACGCTGCGCGCCAGCAAGAGCATGCAGGACCGCGTCCTCTCCAACCCGAAGGTCGAGATGGTGTGGAACAGCGCCGTCGAGGACGTCGTGGGCGCGGAGAAGCTCGAGGCGGTCGTCGTGAAGGACGTCAACACGGGCGCCACGCGCCGGCTGGACGTGAAGGGGCTCTTCATCGCGATCGGCCACTCGCCGGCCACGAAGTTCCTGGCGGGTTCCGGCGTGGAGCTGGACGACAAGGGCTACGTCGCGCTGAAGACGCGCGGCTCGTACACGAACATCCCCGGCGTCTTCGCCGCGGGCGACGTGGCCGACCAGGTCTACCGACAGGCCATCTCGGCGAGCGGCATGGGCTGCCAGGCCGCGATCGACTGCGAGCGCTGGCTGGCCGAGCAGGGCGTGCACTGATGGCGCGGCGCGCGACCGGCGCCAAGGAGCGGTGGGTGGCCACCGGCTCGATCGTGTCGCTGGTCGTGGGCGCGCTGCTGGGCGAATGGATGAACCGCGCGGGCGCGACGGGCGCCGCCGCGACGCTGGGCACGGTGGGCGAGCTGGTGCTCGTGCGCCCGCTCATGATGCTGGTGTTCCCGATGGTGTTCACCAGCGTCGTGGCGGGGATCACGTCGCTGGGCGACCCCTCGAAGCTTGGGCGGCTGGGGCTTGCGACGACGACGTACTTCCTGGCCACGATGCTGGCCGCGGCCGCGATCGGCGCGGTGCTGGTGACGTGGGTCGGGCCGGGGCTCGGGCTCGCGCCGGATGTCGTCGAGTCGCTCAAGGCCAGCGGCGCCGAGCGCTTCGGCGCCGCGCCCAAGCTGGCGGCGGCCGCGACGGCAGGCGAGCAGGGGCTGGGCACGGCGTGGCTCCAGATCGCGCGGCAGATGATCCCGTCGAACCCGTTCGCCGCGATGGCCGAGGGCCAGCCGCTCGGGATGATCGTCTTCGCGATCGTGCTGGGCACCGCGCTTGCGCTCTCGGGCGACGTGGCGCGGCCCGCGATCCGCGCGATCGAGGGCCTGAACGAGGCGCTCCTGCGCGCGGTGGGCTGGATGCTGTGGGTGATCCCGGTCGGCGCGCTGCTGCTCGTGGCGTCCAGCGTCGGGCGCATCGGGCTGGCGG
>JBEIFT010000270.1:0-3535 GCA_040382255.1 Phycisphaeraceae bacterium | reverse complement strand
GGCTGCGCCCGCGGTCGGGGGCATCCGCTTCGCGTTCAAGGGCCAGACGTGGGACCAGATCCTGGACTACTTCAGCCGCGTCACGGGCCTGCCCGTCGTGCGCGAGACCGAGGTGCCCAAGGGGAACGTCGACTACATCAGCGCGCAGAGCTACACGCTGCCCGAGGCGCTCAGCACGCTGAACCAGCTGCTGCAGACGCAGAACGTGATGCTGCGCGTGGAGAAGGACAAGCTGTACCTGCAGAAGCTGGGCGAGATGAAGCGCGAGAACATCCCCACCTACGTGGGCGCGCTTCCCGTGACGGTGACGGACGACACGATCGTCACGCTGATGCTGCCGCTGCGCCACACCAAGGTCGGCGCGATCTCAACGCAGCTGGGCGGGCTCGTCGGCACCTACGGCAGCGTCACGCCCATCGAGCAGCAGAACTCGCTGATCATCGTCGAGACCGCCGGCCAGGTGCGGCGCATGCTGAAGCTGATCGACACGCTGGACCAGGCCGAGCCCGACGCCGAGGTCCGCTTCTTCCCGCTGAAGTACGCGAAGGCGCCCACGCTGCTCGCGAGCCTCTCGTCGCTGGTGGGGCAGCGGCAGGTGGAGTACGTCATCGGGCCGGACGGCAAGAAGACGAAGATCGAGGAGAGCCGCATGGAAGGGCTCTCGCTCACCGCGGACGAGCGCACGAACGCGATCATCGGCCGCGGCTCGCGTCCCAAGCTGAACCAGCTGGCGGACGTGATCGAGCTGCTTGACGTTCCCGCGGCCGGCGGCTCGGCGGCGGGCGCCGTGGCGGGCGCGCCCGCGCCCGTGGTGCGCAGCGTGCGCACGCTCATGCTGCGCGGCGCGCTGCCCAGCGAGGCGAAGAAGCGCCTGGAGGAGCTCTACGCCGACCTTCCGAAGGACGTGAAGCCCACCGTGCTGGCGATGGACGAGGTCGGCAAGCTGGCGATCGTCGGCCCCTCGCAGCGCGTGGCCGAGGGTGCGGCGCTGATCGAGGCGCTGGACGGCGAGCGCCGCACCGCGGCGGGCATCGCGAAGGAAGAGGACGACATCGACCCGCAGACCGTGGTGATGATCCCGCTGCGCAACGCCGACGCGACCGCGATCCTGCCGCAGGTCCGCAACCTGCAGACGCCCGCGCAGCAGAAGGCCGTGGTGGTGGTGGCCGGCCCCGACGGCCGCAGCCTGGTGGTCAGTTCGCTGGCCAGCGAGGCCGACCAGGTCCGCCGCATCGTCGAGATCCTGGACCAGGCCGGGCGCATCGAGCGCCGCACGCAGGTGGTCAAGGTGCAGGGCGCGCTGCCGGCGCAGGTGATCGCGTCCGCGCGCAAGATGCACGAGAGCCAGCGCGACCCGCGCAACCCGGACGGCGGCGTGGAGATCGACGTGGCCACCGACGGCCGCACGCTGACCGTGACCGGCACGCAGGCCGCGATCGCGCGCTTCCAGGAGTGCGTGCGCACGGCCGAGCAGGCCACCGTGGTGCAGCGCGACACGCGCACGTTCGAGCTGAAGTACGCGCTGCCCTCGAAGGTGGCGCCGGCGCTGACGCAGATGGCGCGCCAGATCCTGGCGCCGAAGGACGGGTCGCAGTTCGTCGAGCCGCAGATCGAGGCGCTGGACCCGCTGCGCCAGGTCCGCGTGACCGGCACCGACGACCAGATGAAGCAGGTGGCGACGCTCGTCGAGACGCTGGACCGCGCCGAGCGCACGGGCCGGCTGGTGACGGTGCGGCAGGCGAAGGCCGCCGACCTGGCGCCGCAGGTGCGCGACCTCCTGGCGAAGACGCAGGTGACCGACCCGGCGCACCCGTTCGTCGCGCCGACGATCGACGTGATCGAGCCGACCAACGCGCTGTGGGTGGTGGGCGAGCCCGCGCAGCTGGCCTCCGTCGAGGCCATCGTGCGCGACCTGGACACGGTCACGCCCAGCCAGCTGCCGCCGCTGCGGCTGCTGCAGGTGCGCGCCGCCGACGCCGCGCAGATCGCCGCACTCCTTGGCGCGCGCTACGACCAGCGCCCCGCCGAGCTGCGCCGCGAGAAGCCCGTGCGCGTGGAGGCCGACACCGCCACCAACACGCTGATCGTGACCGCGCACGAGGACGTCTTCCCCGAGATCCGCGAATTCGTCGAGGGCGTGAACCGCAGCGGCGAGAAGGACGGCAAGCGCGAGACCGTGATCATCCCGATCCGCGCCGGCCGCGCCACCGAGGTGGCCGCCGCGCTGGACAAGCTCTACCCCTTGCCGCCGATGCCGCTGGACGCGCGCGGCCGCCCGCTGCCGCACCTGCAGAAGCAGAAGGAGATCTTCGTCTCCGCCGACGCGGCCACGAACACCGTGATCATCGAGGCCCCCGCCGAGCGCAAGGCGCAGTTCGAGGCGCTGGTGGCGCAGCTCGACCGCATCGAGCTCCCGCCGCAGGCCGGCGTGCGCACGTGGCGCCTGGACCGCGGCGACCCGGACAAGATCGCCGCCGCGGTGCGCGCGCTGGCGCAGGGCGGCGCGCTGACGCAGGTGGGCCCCGGCGGGCGCAAGTCGCCGGACGTCACCGTGAGCGTCGAGCCCGCCAGCCGCACGCTGATCGTGACGGGCGACGAGGCCGCGTTCCAGAAGGTGGACAAGGTCATCGCCGACCTGCAGGGCGTCCCGCAGGCCGGGTTCAAGACGTACACGCTGCGCAGCGGCCGCACCGAGCAGGTGAGCACGCTGCTGAAGCAGGTGCTGGGCGCGCGCGCCAAGCGCGAGTTCCCGGGCGGCGAATCGCTGGTCGACGTCACGAGCGACCGCCGCACGGGCACGCTCATCGTCAGCGCGCCCGAGTCGCTGATGACCGTGGCCGACGAGCTGGTGAAGCAGCTGGACGCCGCGCCCGCGGTGCCCGGTTCCGACACGCAGCAGGTGCGCGTGCATGCGCTGACCTTCGCCGATGCCAACCAGCTGGCGCCCGCGCTGCAGCAGAGCGTGGCCGCGATGCCGAGCCCCGCGACCGGCGACCCGATGAAGGTGACGATCGTGCCCGCGACGGGCTCGAACGCGCTGATCCTGACGGGCATCGCGCCCGACCTGGACGCCGTGGAGAAGCTGGTCGAGCCGCTCGACAAGAACGGCGCGCAGGACAGCGCGCAGGTGCGCAGCGTGGTGCTGAAGAACGCGCGCGCCGAGACGCTGGCGCCGCTGGTCGAGAAGCTGCTGACCGACCGCGCGATGATGAGCCTGCGCGACATGCCGCAGAGCCTGCGGGCCGAGTACCTGCGCCGCGGCCTGGACCGCGCGCCGGTGCGCGTGGTGGCCGACACCCGTCTGAACGCGGTCATCGTCAGCGGCCCGCAGGCCGTGGTCGAGATCGCCGAGCAGACGATCGCGCAGCTGGACATGGCGCCGACGCCCGCCGGCGGCACGCAGGAGGTGCGCGTGCTGACGCTGCGGAACGCCGACGCGGCCGAGATCTCGCAGACGATCGGCGCGATGTACGCGAACGACCCGAGCGGGACCCCCGCGCCCGCGGTCACGGTGAACGCCGCGGCCAACGCGCTG
>JBEIFT010000269.1:0-3550 GCA_040382255.1 Phycisphaeraceae bacterium | reverse complement strand
GCCGCTCGCCGCTGCTGCGTCGATCGCGGTGGTCGCGGGCGCGGCGCTCCTCTTCGACCCGCGGCCGGCCTCGGCCAGCGCGCTGCTGCAGGCCGCACGCGTGGCCGAGCAGGCGGACGGCGACCGCCGCTACCTGCTGGAGCTGGTCTTCCCGGCGCACCCGGGCCAGGGCGAGTCGTCCGCGCCGCGCGCCACCGGCACGCTCGACATCCGCGACCAGCAGCACGTGCGCCTGGACCTGCGCTTCGACGACGGCCGCACGATGACGCGCGCGGTGGATGGCGCGACGACCTGGACGAACGGCCCCGACGGCTCCATCCTGCGCGTGCCGAACGACGCGCCGTGGCCGCGCTTCATCGAGACGCCGGAGGGCGACCTGCTGGCGGACCGGCTGGACGTGCTGCTGGCCGATGTCGTGGCCAACTACCGGATCGAGCGCTGCGACGCGGGCGACGCGATGCGGGTCTGCGCCACGAAGCTGGACGACGGCTTCCGCGGGCCCGAGCGGATCGAGCTCACGCTCGACCCCGCCACGAAGCAGGTGCGTCGTGCGGAGTTCACGTTCGGGGCTCCCGTGCCCCGGGTCGACGTTGCGCCGCGCGGCGCCGGCGGTGCGCCTCGCGGCCCCGACGTCCGCGGCGGGCAGGGTGGTCCGGCCGCGCCGCGCCCCGGTCCGCGGACGATGGTCATCGAGCGCGCCGAGCTGCCGCCGGGCGGCCTGGGTGCCGACCGTTTCACGCCGCCGAGCGAGCCCGTGCGCCAGTCGCCCGCGCCGCGCGACGGCCAGCCCTTCGGCCATGAGCGACGGCCCGACGGCCCGCCGCCCTTCGATCGCGAGCCCGGCCGTGGTGGTCGCCCGCCCGTCGATCGCGATCGCGGTCCCGGTGGCCCGCCGCCCTTCGACCCGCGGTCCGACGAGGGGCCGCGGCCGGGCATGGGTCCGGGCGGTCCGGCGCCGCGCGATTGACCGTGCCTGCGCGCGGGCGCTCGCGCGCGCGGCTCAGACGTCCAGGTTCTTGACCTCGAGCGCGTGCTTCTCGATGTAGTTGCGGCGCTGCTCGACGTTCTCGCCCATCAGCGTGCTGAAGAGCGCGTCGGCCTCGCTGGCCGCGTCCCAGGTCACGCGCAGGAGCGTGCGGCGGGCGGGATCCATCGTGGTGTCCCACAGCTGGATCGCCTCCATTTCGCCCAGGCCCTTGAAGCGCTTGACCTCGATGCCGCGGCGACCCACCTCGTGGAGCGTCCGCAGGATGGCGGGCACGTTGGCGGCCTCGACGTGTTCGACGCTGCCGTCCTTCTCGTGCACGACCTTCCACGCGTAGCGCGTGGGCAGCTTCTCGCCGGTGACGCTCTCCTCCTGGACAAGCGCCCAGTCGTCGATGCCAACGCCGGCCTGCGCCAGCTGCGCGAAGAGCTTCTCCAGCTCGCGGTTCTCGTGCAGCGTGCGCAGCTGCGCGGCGCGCGGCGCGTCGGCGGACGGCGCGGCCTGCGCCGGCGTGCCGACGGTGGCCGCGGCGGGGGCGGCGGCCTCGGCGGCCTTGGCGTCGCCCAGCACCAGCCCGTGCTTCTCGATGAACGCGCGCGCGTCCTGTTCCGTGAAGAACAGCGCGTCGCCGCCGGCCCACGTGACCTGGTGCGTCGGCAGGTGGCCCGCACCCGCCGGGTCGTTGCGGCGCTCGCCCAGCAGCGTCGTGAACTGGATGCCGCGGCGCTGGCTGATCGTGACCAGCTCGTCCAGGCGGTTGAGCAGGCGCACCAGCGGGCGCACCTTCTCGGCGGGGATCTCGTCGACGGGCTTCCCGTCGTCGTCGCGCACCACCAGCGCGCAGCTGCGCAGCGCCAGGTCGACCAGCACGTCGTTCATCGCGCGGTCGTTCAGGACGTACTCGCTCTGCTTGCCGCGCGCCACCTGGTAGAGGGGCGGCTGCGCGATGTACACGTGCCCGCGGCGGATCAGGTCGGGCATCTGGCGGAAGAAGAACGTCAGCAGCAGCGTGCGGATGTGGCTGCCGTCGACGTCGGCGTCGGTCATGATGATGATCCGGCCGTAGCGCAGCTTCGAGGCGTCGAAGTCCTCGCCGATGCCGCACTGCAGCGCCTGGATCAGCGTGCGGATCTCCTCGAAGCCCAGCACCTTGTCCAGGCGCGCGCGCTCGACGTTCAGCAGCTTGCCGCGCAGCGGCAGGATCGCCTGGTGCACGTGGTCGCGGCCGCCCTTGGCGCTGCCGCCTGCGCTGTCGCCCTCGACGATGAAGAGCTCGGTCTTCTCGACGTCGTTCGACGAGCAGTCCGCCAGCTTGTGCGGCATGCCGCCCGAGTCCAGCGCGCCCTTGCGCTTGATCAGCTCGCGGGCCTTGCGCGCGGCCTCGCGCGCCTCGGCGGCCAGCTTGGCGCGGTTGCAGATCTGCTTGGCGTCGGAGGGGTTCTCCTCGAGCCACGCGCTGAGCAGTTCGTTGACCGCCTGGCTGACGAACGGCGTCACCTCGGGGTTGAGGAGCTTCTCCTTCGTCTGGTTGTTGAAGGTCGGGTTCTTCAGCTTGATGCTGACGATCGCGGCCAGGCCCTCGCGCAGGTCCTCGCCGGTGACCTGGTCCTTGCCGTCCTTGAAGATGCCGGTGCGGCGCGCGTAGCCGTTGATGGCCACGGTCAGCGCCTGCTTGAACGCGGTGACGTGCGTGCCGCCGTCGCGGTTCGGGATGTTGTTGCCGAACGCCAGCAGCGTCTCGTTCATCGCGTCCGTGTACTGCATGGCCACGTCGGCGCGCATGCCGCTGGCCTCGTCCTCGCGGACGACGCTGATCACCGGGCTCTGCACCGACTTCGACGCGTTCATGTGGCGCACGTAGCCGGCCAGCCCGTCGGCGGCGAAGAACGTCTCCTCGCGCAGGCGGCCCTGGGAGTCGACGCGCTCGTCGCGGAAGTGGATCTTGACGCCCGGGTTCAGGAAGCTGAGCTCGCGCAGGCGGTGCTCCAGGCGCTCGAACTGGAAGTTGGTGTCCGCGAAGATCTCGGCGTCGGGCTTGAAGCTGATGCGCGTGCCGCTGCGCCTGGCCGCCGTCTCCGAGACCACGTGCAGCGGCTGCGTCACCGCGCCGCGCGCGAACGCGATCTTGTAGGTCTTGCCGTTCTTGTCGACCTCGACCTCGGTCCACTCGCTGAGCGCGTTCACGCACTTGATGCCGACGCCGTGCAGGCCGCCGGACACCTTGTAGGCGTTGCCGTCGAACTTGCCGCCCGCGTGGACCTCGGTCAGGATGACCTCGACCGCCGGGCGGCCGTTGATGGCCGGGTTCTCGTGCTTCATCGGGTCGACGGGCATGCCGCGTCCGTCGTCCTCGACCAGGCAGCTGCCGTCCACGCCGATGGTGACCCTGACCTCGGTGGCGTACCCGGCCATCACCTCGTCGATGGCGTTGTCCACGCACTCGTAGACCAGGTGGTGCAGGCCCTCGGGGCCGGCGCCGCCGACGTACATGCCGGGGCGCTTCCGGATGGCCTCCAGCCCCTCGAGGACCTGGATGGTGGACGAGGTGTACTGGTCCGCCGAGGG
>JBEIFT010000268.1:0-3551 GCA_040382255.1 Phycisphaeraceae bacterium | reverse complement strand
CGCGCACGCGCCCGCCTCCGCGCAGGTGCACTCGCCCGCGCAGGCGGCCACGGCGCACGCTGCGCCTGCCGCGCATGCCGTCGCCGCGTCGACCGCCGCGCTCCCCGGCAAGCTCGTGCCGCTCCTGCCGGGCCTTCGTCCGCTGGGCATCACGTGCCCCGTGGCGCACGACGTCGAGCTGGCGCTCGACCACCACCACCGCATGCACATCGTCGGCCGCGCGGACCAGCTGGCCCGCGTCCGCACCGCGCGCCACTGGGCACACGTCCACCGTGAACTGCTGGGCCTGGCGTTCCCCGACCTCCGCAACGGCTTCGAGGTGCGCGAGCGCCTGCTGCTGGCCGATGCGCGCGAGGCGATCCCGCTGCACGGAACGGGCGTCCTGCTCGACCTGCTGGTGACCGCCGAGACCCCCGCGGGACGCGTGCAGGTCGTGGTGCCGCTCAACGACCCGTCGACGGCCGGCTGAGCGCCGCGCGCAGCGTCCGCAGCCAGTTGCCGTGCATGAAGCCCGCCAGATCGGCGGTGCTCCAGCCGTGCTGCGCCAGCGCGTGCGCCAGCGTCGGCAGTTCCTCCGGTCGCCGGCATCCCTCGGGGCAGTCGAGCGGCGTGAAACCGCCGTCGAAGTCGCTGCCGAGCCCCAGGCGGTCGCGTCCCACGACGCGCGCCGCGTGCTCGACGTGGCGGCGTGCGTCGTCCAGCGTCGCGGTGCGCCCGCTGGCCAGGAACCTGCCGTAGAGGTTCAGCCCGATCATGCCGTCGCGGCGCGCGATCTCGCGCGCCTGGTCGTCGCGCAGGTGGCGCTCGCTGGGCTCCAGCAGCGCGCGCGCGTTCGAGTGCGTGGCGACGATCCGCGCGGCGCTGGCCGCGCAGAGCCCGTCGAACGCCTCGTCGCTCAGGTGGCTGGCGTCGTGCAGGATGCCCAGCGCGTCGAACGCCTGCACCAGGTCGCGCCCGCCCGCGGTCAGCGGGCCCTTCGTGGCGTTGCCGCCGGCCCACCGCGAGCCACGTGCCCACGCCATGCCCACGACGCGCACGCCGCGCGCGTGCCACCACGCCGCCTCGTCGGGCGTGCGGATCGGGTCCGCGCCTTCCATCAGGATCACGATGCCGAGCGGACCGTCACCGCGCGCGGCGGCGTCGAGGTCCTCGGCCGTGCGCACGATGCGCAGTTCGCCGGCACGCTCGAGCGCCTCGTAGACCTCCAGCTGCCGCACCCCGGCCGCATGCGCCGCGTCCAGGTCGTCCGAGTCGCGGAAGCCCCACGGGGTGCCGGCCGACTCCGGGCCGACCTCGGTGAAGATCGTTCCCAGCGCCACGCGGACGCCGCCTCGGCACAGCGCGGGCAGCGTCAGGCCGTGCGCGTCGCGGTCGGTGGCCTCGTGGTGGATCCGCGGCGCCGGCGCCCGGCACAGGTCCAGGTAGGCAAGGTCGAGGTGGGCGTCGATCCACCACGGATCCGGGGGCAGGGCGGCGGTCATGGCGGGCAGGGTACGCTTCCCCGTTGCTGGCCCCCATGACCCTGCACCCGGCCGTTCCGCCCGTCGTCGCCCCCCGGTCGCTCGCCTCGAGCGCCCCGGCGTCGTCCTGCGCCACTGCCGCGGAGCGCTGGGTGGCGGCCGGCATCGCGCTGGCGTGCGGCGCGGTCCTGGGCGTGGCGCTGTGGCTGGACCCCAGCCCGACCGGCGTCGGCACCCACCAGGCGCTGGGGCTGGCGCCCTGCGGCTGGGTCGCCGGATTCGGCGTGCCGTGCCCGGCCTGCGGCATGACGACCGCGTTCTCTCACGCGGCCCACGGCAGCCTCTGGGCCGCCTTCCGCGTACAACCCATGGGCGCGGTTCTGGCGGTGGTGACCGCGGCCGCGTTCCTGGTGGCCGCCTACGTGGCGCTCACCGGCTCGCGGCTCGGCCACGTCCTGTGCGCCCGGCTGACGCCGCGCGTGCTGCTGGTCCTGGGCCTTGCCACCGTCGCGGCCTGGGTCTACAAGATCATCCTCATGCGCGGCGCGATGCCGTCGCTCCTTCCCTCATGACCCCACGCCACCCCGTCGTCCGTCTTGCCGTGCCGCTCGCCGCCGTCGCGTCGCTCGCGATGATGGGCTCCTGCGGCATCTTCGGCATCGCGTCCAAGGTCGGAGAGGCGATCGAGGCCGAGAAGAAGATCGAGGTCCTGGCCAAGTACCGCGGCTTGGAGAACAAGACCATCGCGGTGGTGGTGAACGCCGACCGCGGCACGCTCTACGACCACCCGACGGTGGTGCCGCAGGTGGCATTCAACATCGCGGGCGGCATCCAGCAGCACGTGAGCGGCGCCAAGGTCATGAACTACCGCGAATCGCTGGCGTGGTGCTACAAGACGCCCAGCTGGACGACGCTGCCCCTGGGGCAGGTCGTCGACGACCTGGGCGTCGAGCGCGTCGTCTACGTGGACCTCTACGAATTCCGCCTCAACCCGCCCGGCAACCGCTGGCTGTGGGAAGGCATGGCCGGCGCCAACATCATGATCCTGGAGAAGGAGTCGCTGGACCCGGATGCCGCCGCGGAGACGTACGAGATGGTGGTCCGCTTCCCCGACCAGAAGGACCTGAGCCGCGAGAGCGCGCGCGAGGCCGACGTGCAGCTCGGCCTGGTGGCCCGCTTCACGCAGTCGGTGTCGAAGCTGTTCTACGACCACATGGAAGACAAGTACCCCGACAAGAAGATCAACCCGCACTGAGCCTGGCCAACCGCCGATGACCGCCCTCGCACGCGCCATCCTCGCCTCGTTCGCACTCGCCGCCGCCTGCGCCGCGGGCTGCAACTACGCCACGCCCGCGCTGTGGGTGCTGCAGGGCCCGCCCAAGAAGCCGGCCGAGTACACGCTGCCGAAGGACCGGAAGACGGTGGTCTTCGTCGACGACCGCAAGAACGTGGTGAGCCGGCTGCAGCTCCGTTCGCAGCTGGCCGACGACGTCGGCACGGTGCTGCGGGACGAGGGCCTGGTGACGAACGTCGTCAGCGGCCGCGAGTTGATCGCCTTCGTGCGCCGCAACGAGACCGCTTCGAAGCTCGTCTCGATCGGCGAGCTCGGCCAGGCGGCCGGCGCCGAGGTCGTCGTCTACATCGAGATGCAGGCCTTCGCGCTCTCGCCCGACGGCGCGACCCCGCGGCCGACCGCGGTGGCGCGCGTCAAGGTCGTCGACGTCAAGGCGAAGGAGCGGCTGTTCCCGACGATGGGCGGCGATTCCGACGGCTTCGAGGTCAGCGTCGACATCGAGACGCTCACGACGGACTCGTACCGCACCTCCGCGGCGCGCCGCCGCATGGAGGACGCGCTTGAGAAGAAGCTGGCCGACCACGTGGCCAAGGTCTTCTACGAGCACGAGCCGTCCGGCTTCGGCAAGGGCGTGACGAATCCGGAGCGCTGACGCGATGGCGCCGCTCCACCTGATCGATGCGGATGCATGCGCCGCGCCGCGGCTGCGGGCGATCGCGGCGGCCTCGGCCGGCGCGCCCTGCGCGCTGATCGGCACCGGCGAGGACGCGGCGCGCGCGGCGTCGTGCGGCATCGCG
>JBEIFT010000267.1:0-3558 GCA_040382255.1 Phycisphaeraceae bacterium | reverse complement strand
CCGGGCAGCGGCGCCACCGCGGGCTGCAGCGCGCCTCCCGCCGCCGGCGGCATGCGCGTCGCCTGCAGCACGCGCCCGTCGGGGCCCAGCCGCACCCACAGCCCGTGCTGGTGGATGAACTCGTGGTACGCGGGCAGCCCGATCCCGCCGTCGGCCCTCGCGACCGGCGGGTTGCGCACCAGCGTGCTCAGGTTGAGGAACGGCGCCAGCACCAGCCGCCGCGCGGACGCCCACGTACGGCCGCCGTCGTCGGACTGCAGGTGGTTCACCGTGCTGCCGGACCAGCCGCCGTAGCTGACGCTGACGACGAAGAGGTGCAGGCGACCCGAGGCGTCGAACCACGGCACGGGGTTGCCGAGCTTGCGCACCACGCGCCCGACCATCGCCTGCAGCTGCGGCCGGGTGAGCGCGGTCCAGGCCTCCTGCACGGCGCCTTCGCGGATGCGCGCGAACTGGATGACGACGTCCGCGGCACCCTCGCGGCTTCCCGTGAACCACGCCGCGAGCATGGAACCGTCCGGCGCGGCCGCGAGCATCGAGGCATGCGCCGAGGGCGCGAAGGCGGGCAGGGCGACGAAGCTGCAACCCTCCGCGGCCGGGGCCGCGGCACCCTCATGCGTCCGCTGCGCCGGCATCGCGAAGCGCGGCTCCGTCGGCAGCCCCGCACGCCACAGCGCCGCGACCAGCGCGACCGCCAGCGCGGCTAGGAACACGCGCCGCCTCACACCCCCGCCGCCTCCCGGCAGCGGTCGCACAGCTCGTTGGCGCGCTCGGCGGTGGGCGCCTCGGCGATCACGCGCACGATCGGCTCCGTGTTGCTGGCGCGCAGGTGCACCCAGCCGTCGGCGAAGTCCACGCGCACGCCGTCGACGTCGCTGATCCGCTCCTTCGCGAACGCGGCCTTCACCTTCGCCAGCGCCGGCGCCACCGCGGCCATGCCGCCCACCGACGCCAGCTCCATCTTGCGCTTGACCATCGCGTAGCGCGGCAGGCCGGCGATCACCGCCGAGAGCGGCTTGCCCTCGTGCGCCAGCAGTTCGAGCACCAGCGCCATCGCGGTCAGCGAGTCGCGCACCCAGCACACCGGCGGGAAGATCACGCCGCCGTTGCCCTCGCCGCCAAGCACTCCCTTCGCGCCGCGCAGGCCGGCCACGACGTTCGCTTCGCCCACCGCGGTGCGCACCACGTGCGAGCCCGGGAAGCGCGCAGCCACGTCGTCGACCATGCGGCTGGTCGAGAGGTTCGCGGCCAGCGTGCCCCCGCCGGTGCGCTGCAGCATGCGCAGCGCGGCCAGCACCAGCGTGAATTCCTCGCCGATGAACGTCCCGCGTTCATCGACGATCGCCAGGCGGTCGGCGTCCGGATCCTGCGCGAACCCGCACGCCGCGCCGGGTGCGCCGCGCACCGCGCCGGCCAGGTCGACCAGGTTCTCGGCAAGCGGCTCCGGCACGTGCCCGAAGATGCCGGTCATCTCGCCGAAGATGTGCTGCACGCCGCACCCCAGCTCCTCGAGCAGCATGCGGCCGCCCAGGCATCCGCTGCCGTTCACGCTGTCCAGGACGACCGTGAAGCGCTGCGCGCGGATCGCGGCCACGTCCACGTTCTCCAGCACGCGGTCGACGTGCACGCGCGCGGCGGCCATGTCCTCGGACACGCGGCCCGTCTCGAGCGGCCCGCACCAGTCGATGCGCCGCGCCTTGAAGCGGTCGACGATCTCCTTCGCGATCGCGGGCGGCGGCGCCAGCCCATCGCCGTCCAGGCACTTGATGCCGTTCCACTGGATCGGGTTGTGGCTCGCGGTGACCGTCAGGCCGCCGTCGGCGCGGTGGTGGCCGATCATCACGCCCACGGTCGGCGTCATCGCGACGCCGATGTCGATCACGTCGCAGCCGGTCGCGGTGAGGCCGCCGATCGCGGCCGCGGCGAGCGGGGGCCCGCTGATGCGGCCGTCGCGCCCCACGACGACGCGCGGGCGCGCCTTGCCGGTGGTCGCCTTCAGGAAGGACCCGAAGGCGCCGCCGTACGCGGCGGCGACCTCGGGGGTCATCGTGCGGCCCACGATTCCGCGGGCACCGGAGACGCTGAGCATGAGCGGGGCTTCGTCGGTGGACATGGCAGCGTGCAGGGTAGGCGGGGCCGAGAAAGCGCGTGGCTATACTCGCTTTTCCATGTATCTGGTCCGGATCGAGCACACCTTCTGCGCAGCGCACGCCCTGGTCCTCCGCGGGGTGCGCGAGACCCTCCACGGCCACAACTGGCGCGTGCAGGCGACGCTGGCCGGCGCAAGCCTGGACGCCGACGGCCTGCTGGTCGACTTCCACGCGGTGGAGCGCGCGCTCAAGGCGATCCTCTCGCGCTTCGACAACCGCAACCTGAACGAGTGCCCGCCGTTCGACCGTGTGAACCCCTCCGCGGAACTGGTGGCGCAGTACATCGCGGTCAACCTGGCGCCGGCCCTGCCGCGCGGCGTGCGCGTGCGGTCGGTCAGCGTCTCCGAGGCACCCGGCTGCGTCGCCACGTACATCGATCCCTTCGCCCCGGGCGGAGCCGAGCCGTGAACGCCCCCGGCAGCATCCCCGTCGCCGGCGCCGCGCGCCCGGACGTGCCCGTTCCCGCACTCGTGGCCGCGAACGATCCCTCGCGCTTCCTCAACCGCGACCTGGAGTGGCTTGAGTTCAACGCGCGCGTGCTGGACGTCGCGGCCGACGCGGACATGCCGCTGCTTGAGCGCGTTCGCTTCCTCTCGATCTACTCGGCCAACCTGGACGAGTTCTTCATGAAGCGCGTCGGCACGCTGAAGCGGCAGATCGAGGCCGGCCTCTCCGGCCCCGCGCCCGAGGCGCTCAGCCCGCAGCAGCAGCTGGACGCGATCCGCGCGCGCGTCGCGTCGCTGGGCCATCGCCAGGCCGAGATCCTGACCGGCAGCGCGATCCCCGGCCTGGCCGAGCGCGGCATCCGCCTGCTCCGCTGGCAGGAGCTCTCCGACCTGCAGCGCGGCGAGGCCGAGGCGTGGTTCCGTCGCCAGCTCTTCCCCATCCTCACTCCGCTCGCCGTCGACCCCGGCCACCGCTTCCCGTTCATCTCGAACATGAGCGTCTCCCTGGGCGTCATGCTGCGCCGCCCGGGCGAGAGCGAGCAGCTCTTCGCGCGCGTCAAGGTCCCCGAGATCCCCTCGCGGCTCTTCCGCTTCGAGGGCAGCAACGACTTCGTCCGCGTGCAGGAGATCGTCGAGCACAACCTGGACGACCTGTTCCCGGGGATGGAGATCCTGAAGGTCCTGCCATTCCGCGTCACCCGCAACGCCGAGGTCGAGCGCGACACCGAGGACACCGAGGACCTGCTCGAGGCCACGCAGCACCTCCTGAAGGAGCGCCGCTTCGCGCGCGTGGTGCGCCTGGAGGTCGCGTCCGGCGCGAACCCGCGCATCCTGCGCTTCCTGATGGACGAGCTGCAGGTCGACCCCGAGGACGTCTACGACACCGAGGGCCTGGTCGACTACGGCGTGCTGAACGAGGTCGCCGACCTCGACCGGCCCGAACTGCACTGGCCCCGCCTGGT
>JBEIFT010000266.1:0-3560 GCA_040382255.1 Phycisphaeraceae bacterium | reverse complement strand
GTCATCGTCGAAGCTCAGGTAGATCGATCGTTCCGGCGGACCGTCCTTGCGCCGCTCGGCAAGCAGCTGCTTCAGGAAGCACGTCTTGCCCGCGCGCCGCATCCCGATCACCGCATGCGCCTTCCCCGGCACGGCGGGGAGGATGGCATCGCGCCGAGTGAGGGTGGTGGCTGCAAGCGGCAGCAGCGCGTCGCTGAGTTTCTCCTGGAGCGCGTCGAGCAGGGGCATGTCGCAAGGGTAGTCCGAAACTGGCCGTCTGAGAAGGACAGATTTGCGGGAATCTGGCCGTCTGAGAAGGACAGATCTCCCCTACGCGCCGGCCCGCCCGTGCCCTCTCGGCGTCACCGTGTCACCGGCACTGCCTCCCCCCGGCCCCCCTCACTCACCCATTCCAATACCGGTTCGCCGCCGCGATGGTCGCGAACTCCGTTGCGACGGTCTGGCCGATGGCGATGAGCATCGCGGGGTCCTCGGCGTAGACGGGGCGCAGCCGTTCGCGGGTGGCTGCATCGGGCTGGGTGGCCTTGATGATCAGCCGGGCCATCTTGACGGCCAGCTGGCGGCCTTCCTCGGGCGTCTTGGTGATGAGCGAGTTGCCGGGGACGAGTTGGATGGGTTCGGAGCTCATGGGGCGATTCCTCGGAGGGTGATGCGATTCGGTTTCGGCAGGGTTCGGGGGGTTTCGCGGCCTGGCAGGTGCGTTCGCAGCGCGGGTTCGACGTGGCGGGCATCGACTTCGCGCCCGCCTGTCTGCCCCATCACCCGCACGGCCCCCACGCCGCCAGCAGCAGGTTGAGGTCGGCGCCGTCCACCGTTCCGTCGCGGTTCAGGTCCGCCGGGGTCTGGGTTGCCGTGGTGTTCCACGCGGAGAGCAGGGTGGCAAGGTCGGCGCCGTTCACGGTGCCTTCACCGTCGAGGTCGGCGTTGCATGACGGGGCCGTGGCGTCCGACAGCAAGGCGAGCACGAAGCCCTCGGCGCCTGCGGCGATCATGTTCACCGGGCCGAGCGTGGCCGGCGGCCTGAGGTCGGTGCCGTCGCTCCGGCCCCACGTATAGACGGTGCCGTCGTATCGCAGCGCCACCGTGAAATGGTCGCCTGCGGCGACGGCGCGCACGCCGACAAGGCCGGGGGGCACGTTGCACTGTCCATAGCTGTTGTTGCCCCAGGCCACCAGGGTCCCGTCGGCGCGCAGCACCACCGAATGACTCCAGCCTGCGCCGATGGCCGTGGCGGGGCCGAGGCCGACGGGCGGCACGCTTTGGCCTGCGTCGTTGCTGCCCCACCCGAGCACGCGTCCGTCGCTCAGGAGCGCCATCGTGCGGCGGCCCGCCGCGGCGATGTCGGTCGCCGGGACGTTCGGCGTCCGGCTTGGGTCGATCTCGGCCGGTTCGTCGCACGCGCCCTGGTAGTTGTCGCCCCAGCACGCCACGGTGCCGCGGTTCATCAGGGCCACCGAGTGGTTCTGCCCGGCCGCGACCTTCCGCACGCTGCCGTAGCCGCCGGGGCCCACCTGCGGCGGCACGGTGCACTGGCCGTCATAGTTTAGGCCCCAGCAGACGACGTTGCCGTCCGACCGCGCGGCCACGGAATGCCATTCGCCGCCGGCCACCGACACGACGTTCCACGCCCGGTCGTGCGGGACGTCGATCTGGCCGAACTCGTTGTCGCCCCACGCGCGCACCGTGCCGTCCGGCATCACCGCCAGCGAGTGCAGGGCGCCGGCGCCGACCGTGCGCACCCGTTGCAGGGTGATCGTGGGCACGGCGCCCTGGCCCTGCGCGTTGTCGCCCCAGGCGACCACCTCGCCGTTCGAGCGCAGCGCCATCGAATGGCGCCAGCCTGCCGACACCGCCTGCACGCCGGCAAGGCCGGGCGGCACGTTGCACTGGCCACGGTCGTTGCGACCCCAGCACACGACCGTCCCGTCGGCGCGCAGGGCCATCGCGTGCCAGCTGCCGGCGGAGACCGCGGTGGCGTTCCCGAGCCCGAACGGGGGCGAGCACTGGCCGTCGCTGTCGGCGCCCCAGCACTCGACGGTGCCGGCCGCCTCGAGCGCCACGGTGAAGGCGTTGCCCGCGGAGATCGCGGTGGCGGGGCCCAGCGTGAGGGGCGGAATGGTCTGTCCGTACAGGTTGCGGCCCCAGCACATGACGGTGCGGTCGGTCCGCACCGCGGCGGTGTGGTCCGCGCCCGCGGACACCGAGCGCACGCTGCCCAGCTGCGGGGGAACGTTGCTCTGTCCGAAGACGTTCGCGCCCCAGCAGGCCACCGTGCCGTCCTGCCGCAGCGCGACGACGTGCCCGTCACCGGCCGAGATCGCGGCAACGCCCGCCAGCCCGGTGGGCACGTTGCATTCGCCTTGGCCGTTGAACCCCCACGCGGCGACCGTGCCGTCCGCCTTCACGGCCACCGTGAAGCCGTACCCGGCGGCGACCGCGTTCACCGGACCGAGGCCCGCCGGCACGGTGCACTCGCCCGACCAGTTGCCGCCCCAGCACGCCAGCGTGCGGTCGGGCCGGATGATCACGGTGTGACGCTCGCCCGCGGCGATCGCCATCGCGTCGACCGGCATCGCGGGCACGTTGCATTGCTCTTCGATGTTGCGGCCCCAGGCCACGATGGTGCCTGCCTGCGCGGTCGCCGGCCTTGCCGACCAGGGGCACGCCGCGAGGGCGGCGGCCAGCAGCAGGCGGCGGGGGAGGGTCGGATGGAAGGGGTTCATGACGGCACGTTGCGGTCGGCGGCGGGCGCATGGCGACGCGGCACGGACGGCGGGTCGAGTGTAGGTCGGGCGGTGCAACTTCCAAGCCCGCTTTGACTCGAATCGTCGCCCGTGCTCGCAACGCGCGCAACCTCAGCGCCTGCGATCCAGCATTCCCGGACTTCTCCGGCGTTGCGGTGTGCCGAAGGCGAGATGCGTCCGTTCCCGGGCGTCGGGCCCGGCATCGGTGGGAGCGTCTATCCCTTCACCTCCACCGGCCCCCTCCGCCTGCACGCATCCGAGCAATACCGCACGTTCTCCCAATCCCGCTCCCACTTCTTGCGCCACGTGAACGGGCGGTGGCACGAGGCGCACTGCTTCGGCGGCGGGACAGGGGGGCGCCGGATCGGGGGCATCTCAGTTCACCTGCTTCATCAGCTCCGCCATCTGGCCGAGTGCGCGGTCCATCGCGCGGCGGTAGGTCCATGCCCGCTCCGACGCGTCCTGGTGGCCCGCGCCCTGCTTCAGGGCGTCCTCGAGCGCGGCCTTGGCGTCGCCGCCGAGGACATCGTCGCCCAGCAGCACCACCGAGGCGATCGCGAGTTCGTACAGCGCGGCGCACGACGCGGCATCGCCGGCGTTGAAGCGCGGGACGCCGCGCTCGATCGCGCGTTCCAGGATCGAGGCAGCGCGCTGGGCACGCTGCGGCAGGGTGGCGGCCGTGGCGGAGGCCGAGCCCGAGCCCGATGCGTCCTTCCCCGACGCCGCGCTCGGCGCGGGCAGCACGCGGTCGATCACGTGGATGATCCCGTTCGCCGCCTCGATGTCGGCGATCTCGATGCGCGCGCCGGCGGCGGT
>JBEIFT010000265.1:0-3560 GCA_040382255.1 Phycisphaeraceae bacterium | reverse complement strand
GCCGGCCCCGGCACCCGCCCCGGCCCCGGCGGCCGAGCCTTCCGCGCCCGCGGCAACGCCGGCACCGGCCGCACCCGCACCCGCACCTTCACCTGCGCCCGCTCCCGCCCCAGCCCCCGCGCCCACCGTCCACATCCTCCGCCCGGCGATCGCCACGAAGGTCCGCGGCTTCGGCAGCCTGGACGCGGTGTCCGGCGGCGTCAACGCCGGCGACCGCGTGGTCGCGTACTTCGAGCTCGGCGGATGGACCGCGCCCGCCGGCGCCGACGGCAAGCACCTGCTGCGCGTCGAGTACTCGCTGCGTCTGCGTGACCCGCAGGGCAACGCCGTGTGGTCCGAGGGCCCGATCGTCGCAAGCGACGCCTCCCGCTCCGAACCGCGCGACCTGTTCATCACGCGGCTCGTACGCGTGCCGGCCACGCTCCCGGCGGGCGCCTACGTCCTGGAGATCCAGGCATCGGACCCCGCCACCGGCGCATCCGACACCCAGGACGTTCGCCTGCAGGTCCGGGCCTCGCAGCGCTGAACCGCGCCGTACTGCGCGGAATCCCCTTGGCAATCCGGCCTTTTGGCACGGATATCATGTTCCGTTCGCCTGCGCAGCCCGCGCGGCCGCCTCTCCGGAGGCACTCACGTGACGACGACCAACACCCAACCGACCGCCCTTTCCGCCTGCGACCACGAAACCCATGGGCACGGGAAGGGGCTCGCCGCGCTGAGCCTTGCCGCCATCGGCGTCGTGTTCGGCGACATCGGCACCAGCCCGCTCTACGCCATCCAGGAGACGATCCTGAAGCACCACGGGGCGGAGCGCGAGTTCATGATGGGCATCATGTCGCTCGTCTTCTGGGCGCTGTTCCTGATCGTGTTCGTGAAGTACCAGCTGCTGGTGATGCGCGCGACCAACCGCGGCGAGGGCGGCCTGTTCGCGCTGCTCTCTCTGCTGCCGCGCGGCCTCCAGCGCAAGGCCGACTCGCGCCTTGCGTTCTTCGGCATGATCGCGATCGTCGGCAGCGCGCTGCTGTTCGGTGATGGCGTCATCACGCCGTCCATCTCGGTGCTGTCAGCC
Source organism: Phycisphaeraceae bacterium (assembly GCA_040382255.1). Classification (GTDB taxonomy): domain Bacteria; phylum Planctomycetota; class Phycisphaerae; order Phycisphaerales; family SM1A02; genus UBA966. Next base: position 2,491 of record JBEIFT010000265.1, on the reverse strand, counting down.
GTCGAAGGCCTGGCCGTGCTCGACCACCGGCTGGAGTCGTGGGTCGCGCCGATCACCACCGTCGTGCTGGTGTTCTTCTTCGTGCTGCAGCGGTTCGGGACGGGCCGGATCGGGACGGTCTTCGGGCCGGTGATGCTGCTGTGGTTCCTGGTGCTCGGCATCCTGGGCCTCCGGCAGGTCATCCAGGACCCCTCGATCCTCGCCGCGGTCAACCCCGCGTACGCGTTCGCGATCATCGCGGACAACCCGCTCGGCACGTTCCTGCTGCTGGGCTCCGTGGTGCTGGTCGTCACCGGCGCCGAGGCGCTGTACGCCGACATCGGCCACTTCGGGATCGGCCCGATCCGGCTGGGATGGTTCACGGTGGTCTGGCCTTGCCTGCTGCTGAACTACTTCGGGCAGTGCGCGTGGGCGATCGCGAACCCGCCCGGAGACGGCATGGACGCCGAGGCCTACAAGCCGTTCTACGGGATCGTGCCCGCGCCGCTCCTGGTGCCGATGATCGTGCTGGCCACGGTCGCCACCATCATCGCCAGCCAGGCGATGGTGTCGGGCGTCTTCTCGATGGCACGCCAGGCGATCCGCCTGAACTACCTGCCGCGCCTCTCGATCGTGCACACGTCGCGCCACGCCGAGGGCCAGGTCTACATCCCGTTCCTGAACTGGGCGATGATGGTCGGCTGCCTGGTCACGGTGTTCCTGTTCCGCACGTCCACCTCGCTGGCCGAGGCGTACGGCATCGCGGTGACCGCCGTCATGGCGATCACCTCGCTGCTCTTCACCGAGGTCGCGATCAAGAGCTGGAAGTGGAATCCCGTCGTCGCGTGGGGGATCGCGTGCTGCTTCTTCGCCATCGACGGCGCATTCCTGGCGTCGAACCTGCTGAAGATCCAGCACGGCGGCTGGTACGCGCTGGCGATCGCCGCGCTCGGCTCCATCGTGATGATGACCTGGAACGAGGGCACCTTGCTGATCGGACGGCGCATCGCCGCGCAGACGGGTGGCATCCACGAGTTCCTGGCGCAGCTCTGGGCCGAGGCCATCCCGCGCGTGCGCGGCACCGCCGTGTTCATGACGCCGTCGACGCAGGCGCCGTTCGCGCTGGTCAGCTTCGTGAAGCACGCGCACGTGCTGCACGAGCAGGTGGTGCTGCTCTCGATCGTGCCCAGCGACGACCCGTACGTGCCCGACGCCGAGCGCGTCGCCGTGCAGTGGATGCCCGACGGCTTCTGGAGCGTCACCGCGGACGTCGGCTTCATGGAGCAGCCCGACACGCAGCGGATCCTGGCCCTTGCCAAGGACCGCGGCCTGCCGTTCGACGACGCCGACGCGACCTACTTCGCCCGGAAGATGAAGGTGCTGCCCAACGGGCCCGCGCCCATCCCGCGCTGGCGCAAGTCGCTCTTCGCGCTCCTCCACAGCAACTCCGCCGACGTGACCACGGCCTTCAACCTGCCGTCCGACAAGGTCGTCGAGTTCGGCACCCAGCTCCGTCTCTGACCGGCACCACACGATGCGCACCATCGCGATCAAGATGCTCTTCGGCGACACCGCCAAGTTCTACGGCATCCTGCTGGGACTGGCGTTCGCCACGCTGCTGATCGCGCAGCAGTCCAGCATCTTCGTCGGCCTGATGAGCCGCACCTACGCGCTGATCGACGAGACGCCGCAGGCGGACCTGTGGGTCACCGATCCCACGATGCTCTTCGTGGACGACACGAAGCCCATGCAGGTGACGGCGCTGCAGCGCGTGCGCAGCGTCGACGGCGTGCTGTGGGCGGTGCCGCTGTTCAAGGGCCTGCTGGTGGCGAAGCTCCCCAGCGGCTCGCGCCAGCTGTGCGACGTGATCGGCGTTGACGACAGCAGCCTGATCGGGGCGCCGGCCAACATGGTCGAGGGCAGCATCGGCGTGCTGCGCCAGCCCGACACGATCATCATCGAGATGCGCGGCGCCAAGGGGCGGCTTGCGCAGCCCGAGGACCCGATGCAGCCGGACGGGCCCAAGCGGCCGATCCGCCTCGGCGAGGAGCTGGAACTGAACGAGAAGCGCGCGATCATCGGCGGCGTCGCGATCACCACGCCGACGTTCCAGGCCGTGCCCACGATCTACACCACGTACAGCCGCGCGATCGGCTTCTCGCCGGCGAACCGCCGCACGCTGAGCATGATCCTGGTGAAGGCCGATCCCGGCGTGCCGGTGCAGGCGCTCGCGGACCGCATCGAGCGCGAGACGGACCTTGCGGTCTACACCCCCAGCGAGTTCGCGTGGAAGACCATCGAATACTGGATGAAGCAGACCGGCATCCCGATCAACTTCGGCATCGCGATCGCGCTGGGCTTCCTGGTCGGCGTCGCGATCGCCGGGCAGATGTTCTACAACTTCACGCTGGACAACCTGAAGTACTTCGGCGCGATGAAGGCGATGGGGGCCACCACGACGCGGCTGCTCGGCCTGGTCGCGCTGCAGGGGATGGTGGCCGGCGGGCTGGGC
>JBEIFT010000264.1:0-3572 GCA_040382255.1 Phycisphaeraceae bacterium | reverse complement strand
GGTCGGCCTGCTGGACGGCGACATCTACGGCCCCAGCATCCCGACGCTGATGGGACTGGACGACATCCCCACCGCCGCGCGCGGCAACATGCTGCTGCCCTTCGAGGTGCACGGCATCAAGACGATGACACTCGGCAAGCTGGTGGACCCCGACAAGGCGCTGATCTGGCGCGGCCCGATGGCGCACGGCGCGTTCAAGCAGCTGGCGCTGCAGACTGACTGGGGCGCGCTCGACTACCTGATCATCGACCTGCCGCCCGGCACCGGCGACGTCGCGCTGACGATGTCGCAGCTGCTGCCGCTCACGGGCGCCGTGGTCGTGTGCACGCCGCAGCGCGTGGCGCAGGACGACGCGCGCCGCGCGGTGCGCATGTTCGAGCAGCTGGGCGTGCCCATCCTGGGCGTCGTCGAGAACATGAGCTACTTCGTGGGCGACGACGGCAAGGAGTACGACCTCTTCGGCCGCGGCGGCGCGGAACTGATGGCGCAGCAGATGGGCCAGCCGTTCCTGGGCAGCATGCCGATCCACATGGCGCTCCGCCGCCACTGCGACGAGGGCACCCCCCTGCGCAACTGGGAGATCCCGGCGCTCGGCCGCGACATCGATGCCCTCTGCCAGCGCCTGGCCAGCCAGATCAGCGTGGCGGCGATGGGCCAGCGGTACGTGCAGCCCACGCTGAGCGTGCGCTGAGCGCTGCCGCGGCGCGGCACGCGCCGGTGCGACGTCACTCGGTCGGGTAGCCGCGCCCCGCGTACGGCCAGAAGCCGCCGCGCATGTTCGCGACGCGGAATCCGTGGCGGCGCAGGTACGCGCAGGCGCGCGCGCTGCGGTTGCCGCCGCGGCAGTAGACGACCAGCGGCCGTTCGCGGTCCAGCATGTCGACCTGCGCGGGCAGCTGGATGAACGGCACGTGGCGCGCACCCTTCACGTGGCCGTCGCGGTGCTCGGCCTTCGAGCGCACGTCGAGCGGGGCCCACCCGCCCGTCGCCAGCCGCCGCGCGGCCTCGCGCGGGCCGATCTCCTCGAAGCCCTGCTGCTCGAACGCGTCCTCGTCGATCGCGCCGTAGTCGCGCGGCGAGATCCAGCCGTCCAGCGTGTCGATGCCGACGCGGTAGAGGACGCGGGCGATCTCCTCGACGCGCTCCGCCTCGCAGACAAGCAGCACGCGGTCGCCCGGCTCGACGTAGTTGGCCACGGTCGGGCCGAAGTACGGATCGAGCATCGCGAAGATCGAGCCGGGCAGGTGGCCGTCGAGCCACGCGGACCACTCGCGGGTGTCGACGACGACGGAGCGCGGGTCACGGGCGGCTGCCAGGAACGCGCCGCCGTCCAGGCGCGCGGGCAGCGGAAGCCGCTCGTGGAGTTCCGGGCCACGCTCGTTGGCCGCCTTGACGCGCTGGAAGTACGGCGGCGGCTCCGGCTGGTCGCGCAGGAGGCCCTCGACGAACCGGACACCGTCCTGCTTGTCGCGGAGCGGGCGGTTGATGATGCGCTCGATGCCGACGGTCGTCTCGGGCAGACGGCAGATCATCTTGCCGCAGGCGCTACCGGCCCCGTGGCCCGGCAGCACGAGCGTGCCGTCCGGCATGTCGTCCAGCAGCGCCAGGCTGCGCCGCAGTGCCTCGGCACTCTCCTCGACCGTCATCCCGCCGGCGGCCAGGAAACCCAGGTCCGGGCGGCCCACATCACCCGCGAAGAGGAAGTCGCCGCTGAACAGGGCGATCGGGAACCCCTGCTCGCCCAAGAACTCGTAGCTGAGCGCCTCACGCGTATGGCCCGGCGTGTGGCGCACGCGGAACCGCAGCGAACCGACGAAGAACTCGTCGCGATCGGCCAGGCAACGCACGGATGCGCCGGCGGCGAACGGCCCCTCGCGCGTCCAGGACGCGGTCTCGCCGCAGCCGCTGACGTAGAGCGTGACCGGCCGCGTGGCCGCGAACGCCCGCAGGCCGCTCACGAAGTCGGCGTGGTGGTGCGTTTCCGCGACGGCGACGATCCGCACGCCCTCCTCGTCCGCCGCGCGCTCGTAGCGGTCGATGTCGCGCTCGGGATCGAAGAGGATCGCCTGCCGCGTCTCGTCGCAGCCGACCAGGTAGCTGGCCTGCGCCAGCGCAGGGTCGTAGATCCGGCGATAGATCACGCGAATTCCTTGCGCAGCTGCCGGAGCGCCGCGCCGAAGGCGTCCAGGTGCGTCTTCTCGTGCGCCGCGCTGACCTGGCAGCGCAGGCGCGCGTGCCCCTCGGGAACCACCGGGAATCCGAAGCCGATCACGAACACGCCGAGCTCCAGCAGGCGCTTCGACATCGCGATCGCCTTCGCCGTGTCGTGCACGATGATCGGGCAGATCGCGGTCGGGCTCTCGAGCACCTCGAAGCCGGCCTCGCGGATCGTCTTGCGGGCGTAGGCGACGTTGTCGCGCAGCTTCTGCACGCGCTGCGGCTCGCGCATCAGGACCTCGACGGCCTTCTGGGCGCTGCAGGCCACGGTCGCGGGCAGTGCGTTCGAGAAGAGCGTGGGCCGCCCGCGCTGGATCAGGAGGTCGATCGCCTTGCGGCTGCCGACGACGTAGCCGCCGGCCGCGCCGCCCAGCGCCTTGCCGAGCGTGCCGGTGAAGTAGTCGACCTTCGTGGCGGCCAGGCCCCAGTGCTCGTGGGTGCCGCGGCCGGTGCGGCCCATCACGCCGGTGCCGTGGCTGTCGTCCACCACCAGGTATGCGCCGAACTCGTCGCAGACCGCGCGCAGTCCGGGCAGGTCGCCGATGTCGCCCTCCATGCTGAACACGCCGTCGGTGACCACCCAGATCGCACCGGTCACCTCGGGGTTCGCGCGCGCGGCCTCCAGCTTGCGGCGCAGGTCGGCCAGGTCGGCGTGCTTGAAGACGCCCTTGTGCAGGCCCTTCTTGATGACCGCCGCCAGGCGGATTCCGTCGATGATCGACGCGTGGTTCAGCTCGTCGCTGATCACCAGGTCGCCCGGCTCGCACAGCGTCGGGAAGATCGCCTCGTTGGCGTTCCAGCAGCTGGTGAAGGTGTACGCCGCCTCGCAGCCGTAGAACTCGGCGAGCTTCGCCTCCAGCGCATGGTGGCAGTCGAACGTGCCGCAGATGAACCGCACGCTCGCGGTGCCGGCGCCGTAGCGGCGCAGGCCCTCGATGCCGGCCTCGATCACCTCGGGGTGGTCGGCCAGGCCCAGGTAGTTGTTCGAGCAGAAGCACGCCACCTCGCCGTAGCCGCGCAGCTTGACCGTGGCGCCCATCGGCCCCTCGATCGTCTGCAGGTGCTTCAGCTGGCCGGACTCCTTCAGCGTCGACAGGATCTGCTGGGTCCGGGTCTCGAACGGGCGCTCGGCGAGGGTGGTCATGGTCCGATCAGGGTAGCGAATATTGTGTCCGGGATAGCCATGTACCGATTTCCGGGGGCGCGAGGGCGGGACCAAGGCAGCTGGTCGCCGTGCGAGAGACACCTGGTCGCCGTGCGCGCGGACCAGAGGGGGCCTCAGTCGCTCAGACACTTCCCCGCCGGCGCAATGGCGCCGCCGGGGACAACTCGCTTGATGAGGCCCCCTCCGGTCC
>JBEIFT010000263.1:0-3588 GCA_040382255.1 Phycisphaeraceae bacterium | reverse complement strand
GTCGGCGCGGTCTCGCCGGCGGGCGCGGGCATTGCCGCGCTGGCCGACGCGCGCGCGGGCTTCGCGGGCCCGCTGGAGGATGCCGTCCTGGCGCCGTTCCTGGACCGCGTGCGGACGCGGCGCATCGCGCTGCTGCCGCGCCTGATGCTGGCCGCCGTGCGCGACCTGGCGAACCGCGCGGGCCTCTCGGCAGACGACCTGCGCGACACGCCCGTCGTGGCCGCCAACTGGTGCGGCGCCGCGGACTTCACCGAGCGCTACTACCGCGACCTGCTGCGTGAGGGGATCGACCTGGCGAACCCCATGCTCTTCGCCGAGAGCGTGCCGAACATCGGCAGCGCGCAGGTCTCGCTGGGATTCGGCGTGCGCGCGGCCTGCATCAGCGTGATCGGCCGCCGCACGGCGGGGCTGGAATCGCTGGCGCTCGCCGCAGCCCGCATCCGCACGGGCGAATGGACGCGCGCGATCGTCGTGGGCGCCGAGGAAGCGCACCCGATCGTCGAGCGCGTGCTGGTGCGCTGCGCCGGGGCGCCGGTTCCGCTGTCATCCGCGGCCGTGGCGTGGCTGCTGACCGCGGATGCGGTCGGCACGCCGGACGGCGGTGGCGCCGCGGGGCTGCGAATCCACGCACCCATTGGCCGCACGCGGCCGCTGGACCCGGCAGGCGCGTATGCGGCGCTGCCCGCGGGTGCCGGCGGCGCGCTCACCTCCGCTTCGCCCTTCGACGCCGCCGCGGTGCGCGCGGGCGCGCGACCCGTGCTGCATGCCGAGATCGGCGCGGCGGGCGCGCTGGCGACGCTGGGCTGCGCCGCGCTGGACGCTGTGCGCGGCGCACGAACGGACGCGCCCGCGCACGTGGTGGACCTGGACCCGCACGGGGCGGCGTGGTCCCTCGCCTTCGAGCCTGCTTCCGCGGCAGGAATCCGCGGCCTGCTGGGCTAGGATGCGTACGCCGATGAACGCCTCGGGCCGTCCAGACACCACGCACCGCGCCACCGGGACCCGCTGGGTCGCCGCGGGCGATCCGCGTGCGGACCTCGCAGGCTGGGTCGCGTCCATGACCGCCGCGGGCGCGCGCGTCGCCTCGGTCAGCCTGCCGTCCGACGGCATCGCGGGCCCCGCGCTCACCCAGCTGGCGCAGGACGCCTTCACGCAGGCCCTTGCCGCGCTGCCCGGCGCCCCCGCGCGCGTCTGGGGCTTCCTGCCGCGCCCCACGGACCACGACGGCGAGGCGCTCGAGCGCTACATGCGCTTCAACGCCGGCCGCACCGCGGCCTACCGCACCATGAGCGAGCGCATCCGCGTGATCCCCGCGGGCACGTGCGTCGGCCACGCCGGCGCGAACCTGGTCGTCCACGCCATCTGGGTGCCCGGCCAGCTGACCCCCATCGAGAACCCCCGCCAGCGTCCCGCGTGGCTCTACTCGGACCGCTACGGCCCGGTGCCGCCGGCCTTCACGCGCGCGATGGCGGTGGGCGGCACGCTGATCGCCTCGGGCACCGCGTCGGTGGTGGGCGAGTCGTCCATGCACCCCGGCGACCTGGAGGCGCAGTGCGCCGAGACGCTCCGCAACATGGACGCGCTGGCCGCGGCCGGCGGCGCGCGCGGCCCGTGGCGGTCGCTGCAGGTCTACGTCCGCGACGCCGCGCACCTGGACGCCGTGCGTGCGTGGGGCGAGCGTCATTTCCCCGGTGAACTGGAGCGCGTGCTGCACGCGCCGCTCTGCCGCGCCGAGCTCTTGGTCGAGATCGAAGGAGTTGCCGATGCCGCGTGACGTGCGTGACTGCCTGGTCGTCGGTGCGGGGCCCGCCGGAAGCGCGGCCGCCATCGAGATGGCTCGCGCGGGCCTGGACGTGCTGGTCATCGACCGCGGCGATTTCCCGCGCTTCCGCATCGGCGAGAGCTTCCTGCCGCGTACCAAGCGCGCGTTCCGCCGCCTGGGCGTGCTGGATCGCTGCCTGGCGCTGCCGCACGCGCGGAAGCTCGGCGTCGAGATCACGCAGGGCGACTGGCGCCACGGCCCGCAGCGCTTCTTCTTCCGCGACACCTACGGCAACGGCGAGAAGGAAGCGTTCAACATGGCGCGCGTCCACCTGGACGCGATGCTGGTCGACGTCGCGCGCGAGAGCGGCGCCGAGGTGCGCACGAACTGCGCGATCCACGCGATCGACCGCCTGGAGGACGGCGACGTCCAGGTGCAGACCGACGCCGGCACCATCCGCGCCAAGTGGCTGATCGACGCGAGCGGCCAGGCCACCGCGGTCGGCCGCCTGCGCGAGCAGCGCCGCTACCACAGCTTCCTGCGGAACGTCGCGTACTTCGAGCACTTCACGGGCGTGAAGCGCCCCGACGGCCCGTCCGCCAACTGCTTCGGCCTGACCATCGCCGACGAGGGCTGGTTCTGGCTGATCCCGCTCGACGACACGCGCACGAGCGTCGGCTTCGTGGCGCGCGAATCGCTGCACCGCAACCTGGACGTGCCCGCCGAGCGCCGCTTCCGCTGGGCCGTGGAGCGCACGCCGGTCCTCCGCGAGCGCATGGCGAACGCCGTCGGCCCGCAGGAGAACCGCGTCATCAGCGACTTCACCTACCGCTGCGACCCGTTCGCGGGCCCCGGGCATTTCCTGGTGGGCGACGCCGCCGCATTCCTCGATCCCGTCTGGTCGACGGGCCTGACGATGGGCCTGCTGGCCGCCGAGCAGGCCTCGGCCGGCGTGATCCGCATGTCGCAGGGCGCGCGCGCCGCCACCGAGCGCGACCGCTACCAGGCGTGGGGCACGCGCGTCATCAACCGCGCGTTCCAGCTGGTTGAGGGGTTCTACGACCCGGCGTTCCGCGACCTCCTCTTCTCGCCCAAGCGCACGAAGCAGCTCGAGCGGGCGTTCGTGACGCTCCTTGCCGGCGAATTCGACCGCGTGCCGTTCGGCGTCGGCGTCCGCTGCCGCGCGCTGCAGGCGCTGTGCGCGGTGCAGCGCCGCCGCCCGATCGCGGCGCGCGTCCGCCCGTTCCGCCTGCGGCTTGCGAACGCGCCTGCCGCCGTGCCCGCCGCGGCGACCGCTCCATGCGCGAGCTCCTGAACGCCCTCGACCGCCATGCGGCGGAACGCCCGCGCGATGCGGCCGTGCTCGATGCCGACGGCACCGTGCGCACGTGGTCGGCCATCCAGCGCGGCGCGGCACGCGTCGAGGCGTGGCTGGCCGGCACCGCGGGCGGCGAACGGCCCACGCACGTGACGATCGCGCTGCCCTCGGGCGGCGGGCTGTGGATGGCGGTGCTTGGCGCGTGGCGCGCGGGCGTGACGCCCGTCTTGCTGCCCGCGCAGCCCAGCGCGATGGCCGAGCGCCTGGTGCAGGACGCCGTGCCCGGCGCGCCGCGGATCGACGCCGCCAACTGGGCCGCCGTGCAGGGGTGCGAGGAAGCGCCCGCCGCCGTGGCATCCACGCGCGCCTGCGGGCTGGTGCTGGTCTCCTCCGGCACGACGGGGCACCCGCGCCTGGTGGCGCGCGGCGCGCAGGCCGTGGACCGCGTGGCCGCGACGCTGGTCGCCGCTGGCACCGTGCGCGCGGGGGACGTCGTGGCGTCGTGCCT
>JBEIFT010000262.1:0-3602 GCA_040382255.1 Phycisphaeraceae bacterium | reverse complement strand
CCACTACTGTGGCAGGATCAATTTGCCGGCGCGGCTACTTGTCCGCGGGGGCGATGCCCATGCCGCGGCGGTTCGGGTACGCCGGGCGCGGGGGATCCTTGCGCGGGTGCTCCTTGATCGCGGCCAGCATCAGCTCGACGGCCTTGTCCATCTGCGGGTCGGCGCCGCCGAAGTGCGGGCCGCCCTTCATGATGCCGGGATCGTCCAGGACCTCGAAGTCCGGGTCGACGCCGTGGCCCTCGATGCCCCACGTGCCGTCGGTCTCGTAGAACGCGAAGACCGGCACACGGACGCCCGAGCCGTCGATCATGCCCGGGTTGCCGCTGATGCCGACCAGGCCGCCCCACGTGCGCGTGCCGACGAGCGGCCCGAGCTTGTTGTGGCGGAACAGCCACGGGAACATGTCGCCGCCCGAGCCGGCCAGGCCGTTGATCAGCATGGCCTTGGGGACGTCGGCACCGTCCGGCGGCCACGTCCAGTCGTGCTGGTCGCGGCGCGCCCAGTAGTTGGTCGTCGGCCGGTTCAGCAGCTCGATGAAGCGCGTCGGGATCTGGCCGCCGCTGTTCCAGCGGTCGTCCACGATGATCGCGTCCTTCGAGCGCGCTCCCTGGAACTGGCGCACCAACTCGTTCTGGCCGTCGATCGCGGTGCTGGGCACGTAGATGTAGCCCACCTTGCCGTCCGACTTCTCCTCGACGTAGCGGCGGTTCGATTCGATCCAGTCACGGAAGCGCAGGCCGTCCTCGCCGCCCATCGGCTTGACGACGATCTCGCGCACCTTGTCGTCGATGACCGGGTTCGGCCCGACGGTGATGTTCACCGTCTTGCCGATCAGGCCCGCGAACGCGGCCCACGGATCCTCCGACGTGTCGATGGGCATCCCGTTGACGGCGAGCACGAAATCGCCCTCCTTGACGTTCTGCCCCAGCTCCTTGAGCGGGTTGCGCGCGTCGACGTCCCATGCGGCGCCCTCGACGATGTGCTTGATGCGGTACGCCGACTTGCCGTTCTCGCCGGTGACCAGCTCCCAGTCGACGCCCAGCATGCCGACGCCGGGGCCGCCGCCGCCGCCCATGCCCTCGCGGCCGGGGGTGTAGTACGCGTGGCCGACGTTCAGCTCGCTGATCATCTCGCTGATGATGTAGCTGACGTCCTCACGGCTGTTGGCGTCGTCGACCATCGCCAGGTAGCGCTTGCCGACCGCGTCCCAGTCGACGCCGTGCATGGTCGGGTCGTAGAACCAGTCGCGGAAGATGCGCCACGCGTCGCGGACGACCTGCTTCCACTCGGTCTTCGGCGCGATCTCGACCAGCATCGGCTGGGTCACGATCGGCTTCGCCTGCGCGCCGGGGTTCGCGTCCATGATCGAGGTGCCCATGAGGAGCTTGCGGCCGTCCGCGCTCATCTGGAACCCGCCGCCCTGGCCGATGACCTGGGCTTCGCGCTTCTTGTTCTTCATGTCGAAGGACTTGATCTGGCCCGACTGCGCAAAGACCAGCTGGTTGCGGTCGTTCACGGCCATGCTGCCGAAGCGGCCGCCACCCACGGGCAGCTCGATCGCGCGGGACTCGAAGCCCTCGTACTCGATGACGATCGGCTTCTTCTCCTCGGGCTTCTTCTCCTCGGGCTTCTTGTCATCCTTCTTGGCCTCGTCCTTCTTGGCGCCGTCCGCCGGCTTGGCGGCGTCATCCGGCTTCGCGCCGTCCTTCTTCTCGCCGTCGGCAGGCTTCTCGTCGTCCTTCTTCGGCTCATCCTTCTTCGGCTCGTCCTTCTTGGGCTCCTCCTGGACGTCCACGGACAGGTCCATGTCGCCCGTCGGACGGCGGCGACGCATCGGACGGTCGCCGCTGGGCGCACCGCCCGCACCGCCGCCGGCCGGGGCACCGCCGGCGTTGCCGCCGTCGCCGCCCGCGGGCTGCTCGTCCTTCTTCTCGTCCTTCTTGCCGTCCTTGCCCTTCTCCTCGTCGATCTCGACGAGCCATGCGTTCTTCACGTCCTTGCGCAGCGGCACCGCCATCAGGCGCTGCGTGTCCGTGTAGATCCAGGTGGTGTCGAGGTCGCTGTAGTCGGCCTTGTCGAACGAGTGCTGGCCCGTGTAGTACAGCCAGTCGCCCGCACGGTCGAAGACGGGGTCGCCGTCGTTGAACATGCCGCTGGTCACTTCCTTGGACTCGCCCTTGGCGACGTCGTAGATCCAGATGCTGGACGAACGGCGCTCGGGCTTCGACCGGCCGTACGCGACGTACGCCGAGTCATGGCTCCACGACGGGCTGATGCCGCCGTCCCAGGGCTCCTTGTCAACCAGCTTGCGCTCGGCGGTCTCGAAGTCGACCAGGTACATGGTGCCGGTCTTGTCGTTGTACAGCAGCTTCTTCGAGTCGGGCGCCCACTCGATGCCCGTCTTGAACGGGCCGCCGTCCTTCGTCAGCTGCTTCGGCTGGCCCTTGCCGTCGGCGGGCATCGCCCACAGCTCGTACTCGCCGGTCGAGTCGTCGAAGTACGCGATCCACTTGCCGTCCGGGCTCCACGCCGGGCTGCGCTCGGCGACGCCGTTGGTCCGGGTCAGGTTGCGGGGCACGCCGTTCTCGGCGGGCGCGCTCCAGATGTCGCCGCGCGCGGCCACCGCCACGCGCTTGCCGCTGGGGCTGATGCTCGCGCCCTGGACCATGTCGCTGACGTCCTCGGTGCGCGGGCGCACGGTCGGGCGGTCACCGGGGATCTGAACCTCGACGTCGCGCGACTTGCCGCTGGCCAGGTCCAGCACCATCAGCTTGGTGCCCTTCTGGAAGACGATCTCGCCGTTGCCGACCGACGGCCACTTGATGTCCTCGTCCTCGAAGCGCGTGACCTGCTTGCGGTCGCCGGAGGCGGGGTCGTAGCTCCAGATGTTGAGCTTGTGCACCGCGTCCTTGGACTCGGTCTCGTCGGTCAGGTAGTAGAGGGTGCTGCCGTTCCACATCGGCAGCGTGTCGATGCCTTCCCAGTCCGTGATGCGCTTGGCCTCGCCGGTCTCCAGGTTGAAGAGCCAGATGTCGGTCTGCATGCCGCCGCGGTAGCGCTTCCAGGTGCGGCCGTCGATCGAGTGCGGCGTGTAGGCCAGCCACTTGCCGTCGGGACTCACCGTGCCGTTGGCGCCGTAGGGCACGGGGTACGCCTGCGGCAGGCCGCCGGTGGACTTGACGTGGTAGATGCGGCCGGCGCGGGCGATGCCCTCCATGCCGCTGGCCGTGAACACGATCTCGCCGTCCTGCGTCCATGCGCTGATCTGCTCACCAGCAGGGTGGTGCGTGACGCGTTCGGGCGTGCCGCCCGCGACCGGCATCACGTAGATGTCGCGGCCGCCGTCGTAGCCGGCGCCGAAGGCGATCCGCTTGCCGTCCGGCGAGAACTTCGGCGAGGACTTCGACCCGGTGCTCGTGGTCAGCGGGCGCGCGACGCCGCCGTCCTTCGGCACCAGCCACAGGTTGCCCGCGAAGACGAAGACGATCTCGTCCTTGCCGATGTCGGGGTACCGCAGCATGGCGGCATCCGGGATGTTCGAGGTGGGATCGGCGGCAAGCGCGAGCGACGCGACGGCGTGGAGAAGTGACGTGAGCATGGTG
>JBEIFT010000261.1:0-3622 GCA_040382255.1 Phycisphaeraceae bacterium | reverse complement strand
GGCGTCCGGCTTGGCGTCGGCGGCCTGGCTGGGCGGGGCGGCGCACACGGCGCCGGCGCACGCAAGCAGCGCGCAGGCGGCGGCGGTTCGGAAGATGGTTCGGTTGGGAAGTCGCACGGGACCGCGAATGATGCGGCGGCGTGCGCTGCGCGGCGCGAACGACGTGCGAGGAATCCGTTCAGAACCCGCTAACGCGCCCGCCGTACCCTGCGTCCCATGCGCCAGGCGCCCGCAAGCGAACGCACCCCCCTCTTCCTGGGCCTCGACCTCGGCACCACCGGCCTGAAGGCGCTGCTCGTCGACGACCGCGCGGGCGTGGTGGCGGCGGCCACCGCCGAGTACCCGCTCGCCACCCCGCACCCCGGCTGGAGCGAGCAGGACCCCGCCGACTGGCTTCGCGCCGCCCACCAGGCCACGCGGCAGGCCGTGGCACGCGCCGAGGCCGCCGGCCACGCCGATGCCGGCGCCCGCGTCGCCGCGATCGGCTTCAGCGGCCAGATGCACGGCGGCACGTTCGTCGACCGCGCGAACGAGCCCGTGTGCCCCTGCATCCTGTGGAACGATGCGCGCACGGCCGACGAGTGCGACGCGCTGGAGCGCGAGATCGGCCGCGAGGAGATCCTGGCACGCACCGGGAACCGCATGCTGGCCGGCTTCACGGCGCCCAAGGTGCGCTGGCTGCAGCGCCACCGCCCGGAGGCGTGGCGCGCGACCGACTGCATCCTGCTGCCGAAGGACTGGCTGCGCCTGAAGCTCGGGTCGCGCCGCGTCACCGACGCCAGCGACGCCAGCGGCACGCTGTACTTCGACGTCGCGCGGCGAACGTGGAGCGCACCGATGATGCGCGACCTGGGGATCAGCGCCGCGCAGCTGCCGGAATGCGCGGAATCGCCGGAGATCGTCGACCGCCTGAACGACGCCGCCGCGGCCGCGATGGGCCTGCGCGCGGGCATCCCGCTGGTCGCGGGCGCGGGCGACCAGGCCGCGGGCGCGGTGGGCGGCGGGATCGTGCGGCCGGGGCGGCTCTCGGCGGTGCTGGGGACCTCGGGCGTGATCTTCGCGCCCACGGCCAGCTTCCGCGCGAGCCCCGACGGCGCACTGCACGCCTTCTGCCACGCGGTGCCCGGGCGCTGGCACCTGATGAGCGTCACGCTCAGCGCCGCCGGTGCGCTCCGCTGGTTCCGCGACGTGCTGGCGCACGGCGCGGTCGCGCGCGCGGCCGCCGCGGGCGCCGACCCGTACGCCATGATCGACGCTGACGCCGCCAGCGCGCCCGACGGCTGCGACGGCCTCGTGTTCCTGCCGATGCTCGCCGGCGAGCGCTGCCCGTTCCCCGACGCGCACGCCCGCGCGTCGTTCATCGGCGCCACGCTCGCGCACGGCCCGGCGCACTTCGCGCGCGCGGTGCTCGAAGGCGTCGCCACCAGCATGGGCGCGTCGATGGCGATGATCCGTGCGGCGGGCGTGCCCGCGGACGAAGCCGTCGGCAGCGGCGGCGGTTTCGCCAGCGCGCTGTGGACGCGCATGCACGCGGACGCGTTCGGCGTGCCGATCGTCCGCACCGACGCACGCGAGGGCGCGGCGATGGGCGCCGCGATCCTGGCCGCCGTCGGCGCCGGCGCGTTCGCCGACGTCGACGCCGCCGTGGCGCACCTGCGCGAGACGGGCCGGATCCTGCCCGACCCCGCCGCCCGCCCGTCCTGGGACGCACGGATCGGTCGCCAGCGGGCCCTGCACCAGGCGATCCGGGCCGCCGGCTGACCCCGCGCACCCCCCGCCGGGGGGGCCCAGAACCATGATTTCCGTCGTTCACGGCGCCCGAACCGCGCTTCCCCACGGATTTCCCCGCCTGCGCCTTGCCCCGCGCCGTTCCCGGGCTACCCTCCACCCGTCCGACAGTTTGGAGGTGAGCGAAGAGGCCAACCCTGCCTTTCCCTCCCTCCCTTCCCAAAGGGAGACCGATGCACCCGATGGACTAAACCTCCATCGGGTGTTCTTATTGGCGCTCGGAGTCCGCCATCCGCCCCGCTGCCGCGCGCTCGTCGTCGGCGCGCAGCTTCGCCTCGAACTCCGGGTCGTTGCGCTCCTGCTTCTGCACGGCGCGCCACGCCACGATCGCGACGGCCACCATGCCGACGATCGCCAGCACCAGCGTCACGATCCCCTCGACCGAGGCCATCTTCATCGGGTGATCCTCACGCGCGGCGGGCCGACGCAACGGCCGTCTTCGAGAAGCCCTTCCGGCGCATCGCGTCCACCTGCGCCTGGAGGTTCGGCCCGGGGCACAGCGTCTGCGCGCCCGGCCACTCCTTGTGGGTGAACACGTTGTCGTTGGACACGCGGTAGTACGCGCGCAGCTGCGCGACGACGCGGTTCAGCGCGGCCAGCTGCGCAGCGGAGGGCCGCTGCTCGCAGAAGTTGCCCAGGCACAGCACGCCGACGTTGCCTTCGTTCCGGTTCTTGACGTGCGCGCCCTGCCACTTCGTGACGTCGCGCCCCTGCCAGACGCGGCCGGAGCGGTCGACGACGTAGTGGTAGCCGATGTCCGCCCAGCCCTTCCCGCGGTGGCCGTTGCGGATCAGCTCCAGGCGCGCCTTCGTCTCGAACGCCGAGATGCCGTAGAAGGGCGTCAGGCCGTCATGGTGGATCGTGATGTACTTGACCGGGAGCATGCGCTCCATGTCGCTGGTGTCGGGCCGGCCGTCGGTCCACATCGAGCGGGGCATCGCCCAGGGAACCGGGTTGCCGGGCAGGCGGCAGATCGTGTCGCCCGGGCCGCACTCCTCGGCGGCCGCGGCGGCCGGCTGGCTGGCCGGGGCCGACGTCGCGACGGCGCCGGCCTGCGGGGCCTGCCCCGCGCCGCCCGGCGGGTCGGGGATGCGCGGCCAGTCCGGGTCGGGCAGACGCGTCAGCCCCTTCGTCTGCGTCGTCGCGCATCCGGCGAACGCCAGCGCACCCAGGAACACGAACGACCGGCGCGCAAGCGCGAACCCGCGCGATGCCGCCCCGCCAAGGAGATCCTGCTGTTCGTTCGTCATGGGTTCCGTCCGTGGTTCGACCGCGGGGTCGTTCGAGCGATGGTCCCGCGCCATCGGACAGGTACGCCGTTCCGCCATCCTTGGATCGGCCGCGCGTGCCTGCGTGCTGCAGTTTACGAGCCGTGCGTGCGTGTGACGGAATCCGGGAAAAACCGCATGGATTTCCACGGAAAACGGGGTTCCGGGTACCATTCACCTTCCCCCAAATGGCTGACCAGAACCCCATGAACGCAGGCACCGAAAACAGCCCCAACAAGGCCCCCTCGGCGGACCAGTACACCTCGTCCACCATCCAGGTCCTCGAGGGGCTGGAGGCCATCCGGAAGCGCCCCGGCATGTACGTGGGCGGCGCCGGGCCCGAGGGCCTGCACCACCTGGTCTACGAGTGCGTCGACAACGCGATCGACGAGGTGATGGCCGGCTACGCCACGGAGGTCAGGGTCACCATCGGCGTGGACGGCAGCTGCCTGGTCGAGGACGACGGCCGCGGCATGCCCGTCGACCCGATGAAGCACGAGAACCCGGCCATCAACGGCCGCCCGGCGGTCGAGGTCATCCTGACCGAGGTCCACGCGGGCGGCAAG
>JBEIFT010000260.1:0-3685 GCA_040382255.1 Phycisphaeraceae bacterium | reverse complement strand
GCCCGCGGCCAGCGCCAGCGCCGCGGCCAGCGGCAGCAGCACCGCGGCCGCGATCGCCACGCCGCCGATGTTCGGCACGGGACGCAGCTCCTTCACGTGCCCGGCGGCACCGGCCGAGTCCAGCGCCCCGGCGCGGTGCCCCACCGCGACCAGCGCGCGCGTCAGGACCGCCGACGCCGCCCACGCGGCCACGAAGGCGGCGATCACGGGGGCCACGGCGCTCGCGGCGGGAGGAGCCACGCCCCAAGCGTATCCGCGGCGCGCGGCGGAATCGGGGATACTCCCCGCAATGCGAACGGTCACCGTCTACTGCTCATCGAGCGGCGCGCTCGAGCCGCACTTCTCGCAGGGCGCCCGCGACCTCGGGCACGCCATCGCAGAGCGCGGCATGGCGCTCGTCTACGGAGGCGGCTCGATCGGGCTGATGGGCGAATGCGCCCGCGCCGCCAAGGAGCGCGGCGGCACCGTGGTCGGGATCATCACGCGCAAGCTCCTCGACCTCGAGCAGGGGTGGAAGGGCTGCGACGAGCTGATCGTGGTCGACACCATGCAGCAGCGCCGGCGGCTCCTCATGGACCGAGCCGACGGGTTCGTGGTGCTGCCCGGCGGGCTCGGCACCTACGAGGAGTTCTTCGAGGTGCTGGTGGCGCGCCAGCTCGGCGACCACCGGAAGCCCATCGCCATCGTCAACCACGACGGCTACTACGACCCGCTGCTGGCGATGATCGAGCACGGCATCGAGCACCGCTTCGTGCGGCCCGCGGTGCGCAGCGTGATGAGCGTGGTGACGGACGGGGCCGCGGCCATCGACGAGCTCCTCGCGCACGAGCCGAGCCCGCACGACCCGGCCGACTTCCTGCCGATGCACGCCGGGCGCGACCGTGCCGGCAACGGGGGCGCGGGCGCGTGAGCGCGCGGGTCGGCATCATCGCCGGCCAGGGGCTCCTCCCCTTCCTGGTGGCGCGCGGCATGCGCGCGCAGGGACGCGCCACGCTGTGCCTGGGCCTGCGCGGCCAGTGGGCCGAGGGGCTTCCGGGCGAGTGCGACGAGTTCCGCGAGGCGGGCGTGCTGCAGCTCGGCAAGTGGATCCGCACCTTCCGCCGCGCGGGCGTCACGGAGGTGACGATGGTGGGCCGCGTGAGCAAGAAGCGGATGCACGACCCCTGGATGCTCCTGAAGGCGCTCCGCGACCTCCCCGACTGGCGCACCGCGGACCTCTGGTTCCGCAAGCTCCGGCACGACCGCCGCAGCGCTACCCTCTTGCGCGCCGTGGCCGACGACCTGGCCGCGCACGGAGTGGTGCTCATCGATTCCACGCGCTACATCCCCGAGCACATGGCCTCCGAGGGCACCATGGGCCGAGTGCAGCCCGACGCGCGCGCGCAGGGCGACATCGCCTTCGGCTGGCCCCTCCTGCAGAAGGTGGGCGGCCTCGACATCGGCCAGGCCATCAGCGTGCGCGACCGCGACGTGATCGCGGTCGAGGCCGTCGAGGGCACCGACGCCATGATCCGCCGCAGCGGCGAGCTCTGCCGCGCGAGCGGCTGGACGCTCCTCAAGACGGCGCGCCCCGGGCACGACATGCGCGCGGACGTCCCCACCATCGGCGTGCAGACCATCGAGGGCCTTGCGGCCGCGGGCGCGCGCTGCGTGGCCGTGGGCGTCGGGCGCGTGATCCTCGTCGACCGCCCGGCGGTGATCGCCGCGGCCGACCGCGCCGGCATCGCCGTGGTGGGCGTGAAGGACTGACGGTGGCCGAGGCGCCCTGCCCCTTCGTGTCTCGCGCGGGGCTCAAGCTCGCGCACGCGCTCGAGGCGTTCGGCATCGACCCGGCCGTGCTCCGCTGCGCGGACTTCGGCTGCAACGTGGGCGGCTTCACCGACTGCCTGCTGCAGCGCGGCGCGGCACGCGTGACGGCCATCGACACGGGCTACGGCGCGCTCGCCTGGAAGCTGCGGCAGGACCCGCGCGTCGAGACCCGCGAACGCACGAACGCGCTGCACGCGGAGCCGCCCGCGGAAGGCGTGGACCTCGTCGTGGTCGACCTGGCGTGGACGCCGCAGCGGCTCGCGGTGCCGGCCGCGCTGCGCTGGCTTGCGACGGGCGGGCGCATCGTCACGCTGGTGAAGCCGCACTACGAGCTGCGCGACGAGGAGAAGGCATGGCTCGACCGCGGCTTCCTGCCGCACGAACGCGTGCCCGGCGTGGTGGCGCGCGTGGAGGCGGAGATGCCCGCGCTGGGGGCGCGCGTCCTGGGCGGAACGCAGAGCCCGCTCGTCGGCGGCAAGACCAGCCGCAAGGCCGGGGTGCCGGGGAACATCGAGTGGCTGACGCTGCTCGAGAAGGCCTGAAAATCAGGCCTTCCGCGGGTGCGCCAAACCGCGCGGTTTCCGCCGTGGCACCGCGTTCGCGGGTACAATTCACACCTCGGAAAACCGCATGGCAGCCACCCCCGAAAGCACCGTCCCGCCGGTCGATCGCCTCGTCGACATCGACATCGAGCGGGAGCTGCACGACAGCTACCTGACCTACGCGATGAGCACCATCATGGACCGGGCGCTGCCCGACGTCCGTGACGGCCTGAAGCCCTCGCAGCGCCGCATCCTGGTGGCGATGCACGACCTGAATCTGACGCCCGGCGCAAGCAGATCAAGTGCGCCAAGATCTGCGGCGACACCAGCGGCAACTACCACCCGCACGGCGAGAGCGTGATCTACCCGACGCTCGTCAACATGGGCCAGGCGTGGAAGACGCGCGCCCTCCTGGTGGACAAGCAGGGCAACTTCGGCTCGATCGAGGGCGACCCGCCGGCGGCGATGCGATACACCGAGGCGCGCATGACGGCGGCCGCGGTCGCGCTGCTCGAGGACCTCGACAAGGACACCGTCGACTTCAAGCCGAACTACGACGACCGCCTGCAGGAGCCGACCGTGCTCCCGGCGAAGTTCCCCAACCTCCTCGTCAACGGATCCAGCGGCATCGCCGTGGGCATGTCGAGCAGCATGCCGCCGCACAACGTCGGCGAGGTGTGCGATGCCATCGTGGCCGTGATCGACGACCCGTCGATCGGCCTCGAGGAGCTGCTGAAGCGCGTCCCCGGGCCGGACTTCCCGACCGGCGGCGTGATCATGGGCCGCCGCGGCATCGTCGAGGCCTATGCCACCGGGCGCGGCCGCCTCGCCGTGCGCGGCAAGGTGCACCTGGAGAAGGACGGCACGCGCGACGCGATCGTCATCGACGAGATCCCGTACCAGGTGGTGCAGTCGAACCTCATCGAGAAGATCGTCGAGGCGAGCCGCAACGACCGCATCCCCGACATCGCCGACGTCAAGAACCACTCCGGCCGCGACGCGCAGACGCGCATCGTGGTGGTGCTCAAGAAGAACGCCGACCCGGCGGTGGTCGAGAAGCAGCTGTACGAGTTCACGCCGCTGCAGGACACCTTCAGCATCATCAACATCGCGCTGGTCAACGGCCAGCCGCGCACGCTTCCGCTGCGCAGCCTGATCGACAGCTACGTCGACCACCGCAAGCAGGTGATCCGCCGGCGCACCGCGTTCCTGCTGCGCCAGGCCAAGCAGCAGGCGCACAAGCTCGAGGCGCTGATCTACGCGGTGTGCGACATCGACGAGGTGATCCGCATCATCCGCGCGGCGCGCACCCGCGAGGAGGCGATCGAGGGGCT
>JBEIFT010000259.1:0-3700 GCA_040382255.1 Phycisphaeraceae bacterium | reverse complement strand
GCGCACGCCGCGGCCGCGCACGGCCGCACGGGCGTGACCCACGTCCTGGTGAAGAACGGCACGCACCTGCGGGCGGTCGACGCGTTCCGCACCGTGTTCGGCGAGGCGACGCGCATGGTCTTCCTTGCCCGCGACCCGCGCGCGGTGGCGGAATCGAAGCTGCGGACACGGCGCCCGTACCACCCGTGGGAGACGTTCGCGTGGGGCGGCGCGATCCACGCCGCGGTGCGCTGGAACGACTACGCGATGCGCGCCTCCGACGCCGCGTCGCGCTGGCCCGGCATGCTGGTCGTTCGCTTCGAGGATTACGTGGCGGCGCCCGGCGAGCGGTCCGCGCGGATCCTGGCGCACCTGGGGATCGCGCCGGCCCGGGACCCCGCCGCCGCGAACTCGTCCGCCGGCACGTACGCGATCCCTGCCCGCGAGGCCGCGATCCACGGCCGCGCGGCGTCCGGCGCGCTCGACGCCGCGTCGCTCGACGAGTGGCGCCCGCGGCTTGGCACGCGCGAGCGGCTGGTCATCGAACGCCTGTGCCGCGAGGGGATGCGGCGGCTCGGATACGAAGCGCCGGCCGCGGGACCCGCGGCGCTGGCGCTGCCCTTTGCGCTGGAGGCGGCACGCACCGTGTACGGCACGGCGCGGCACGCGACGCTCGCACGCTGGCACCGGTGGCGCGGCACCGCCGCCGCGGGACGGGGCGCCGATGGCGGCTGACCGACCGGCGCGCGGGATCGCCGCGATCTTCACGGGCCGCAGCGCGGCGCGCGTCGCGGTGCACGCGGGTGGCACGCTCGCGGGCTCGGTGGCGCAGCTGGTGGCGATCGGTCTGGTCGCGCGGCTCTGCGACGATTCGCGCTGGGCGCTCGTGATGGAGCTGCTGGCGGCGGTCGCGATGTTCGAGGTCGCCTCGGACTTCGGCGGCCGGTTCTGGTACGGCGAACGCTTCGCGCTGGGCGGCGACACGAAGCGCCTGATGCGCCTGGCGCTGCTGCACAAGGCGGTGTGGTCGCTCGCGGCGCTCGCGGTCGCGCTGGTGCTCATGCCCGACTCGGTGCCGCGCCCGCTCATCGCGCTGGCCGCACTGGTCGGCTACTCGCAGCCGATGTCCGACCCGTTGCTGTGGATGCTGCGCGCGACCGGCCGCACCGACCGTGAGGCCGGCGCGGCCCTCGCCTCGCGCCTGGCCGCGATCGCGGGGTTCTGCGGCCTGGCGATCGCCGGTGCGCCCATGTGGATGGCGTGCACGGCGTGGCTGGCCACCAACCTGGCGCGCTTCGCCGCGCTGCGCGCCGTCGGTGCGCCGCTGCCGCCCATCGTCGTGCCATCGGCCGAGATCGACCCGCCGCGCCTGCGCGATTCGCTGGTCCAGGCCTTCCCGCTGGGCGGCGCGATGGTGCTGCAGTCGCTGCAGAACCGCATCGGCACGTTCCTGGTGGGCGACGGCTGCGACCCGCGCGTGGTGGGCGAGTTCGCGTCGGTGTTCTCGCTGGTTGCGGCGTCGTCGTTCGTGGGGACGTCGGTCACCGCGACGATGTTCGGCGCGCTGGTCGAGGGCGCGAAGGCCGAGCAGGCCGGGGGCCGGGACGCCAGCGTGCGGCAGCTGCTTGCGCGGCTGCGCCTGGTGCTGGTGACGGTCTCGGTCGTGGGCATCGTCGTCAGCCCGTTCGCGATCCCCGTGTTCCTGGGCCACCGCAGCGACGGCGCGCTGCTGGCTGCGCTGGTGCTGTGGACCGGGCTGTACTTCAGCGTCGCGCAGTTCAACCTGCGGCTCTCGATGTCGGCGCGCGGGAAGTCCGGTTGGGATGCGGCGGCGATGGTCGCGGGACTGGTGGTGCTCTTCGCGACGCACTTCGTGCCGGTGGACTGCGACCGCCGGGCCGCGCTCGTCGCGCTCGGCTGGTGCGCGGCCGAGGTCACGAGCCTGGCCATCAAGTACGCGGTGCTGTGGCGGCGTGCGGTGGACCCGCGTACCATCGCCGCCGACCTGGCGACGCTGGGCGGGCTGGTTGGACTGGCCTTGCTCGTGCAGCGCCTCTCGTCAACCGCATGAGCGCCGCCGAACCGACCACGTGCCTGGCCTGCCGACGTTCGGGCGATCCACAGCTCTTCGAGCCGGGGCCGCCCGCGATCGTCCGCTGCCCGTCGTGCCGCTTCATGTGGACGCTGCCCGATCATTCCAGCGACGAACAGGCCGGCTTCTTCGCCGATGACTACATCGCCGACGAGGAGCGCGCCGAGCACGACTTCGGCAGCATGCGGCGCGCGACGCTCGCGCGCGAAGCCGCGGCGCTCCGCCGGCTGCGGCCGCAGGGCGGGCGCCTGCTCGACGTGGGTTGCGCATCCGGCGAGTTCCTGCTGCACATGCGCGGCCACGCCGGATGGCAGGTCAGCGGCATCGACCCATCGTCCTTCGCGGTGCGCCACGCGCGCGGGCGGCACGGGCTGGACGTGCAGGAAGGCACGCTGGACACCGTGCGCTTCCCGGCGGCGGCGTTCGACGTCGTCACGGTGCTTGACGTCATCGGCTTCTGGCGCGACCCCGACGCGGACTTCGCGTCGATCGCCGCGATGCTCGCCCCCGGCGGGCTGCTCGCGATCGAGATCCCCTGCCTGCGCTTCCGCCTGCTGAAGAACAGCGGCCCGGCGTGCCGGCTGATCTACGGCAAGCGGACGCAGCTCAACCAGCGCCTGCACCTGCACTTCTGGTCGCGGCGCACGCTCGGCATGCAGCTGGCGCGCCACGGGTTCCGCGAGGTCGGCGCATTCGCGGAGCAGTCGCCGCTGTACGGGGCGCTGCCGTTCCGTGCGATGAACCACGGATACTTCGCGGTCACGCGCGCGCTCTACGCCGCGACCGGCGGGCGCGTGCCGTTGGTGCCGAAGGAATTCATCGTCTACGGGCGTGGCACGTGAACGCTGATCGCTACGCCGAGTTCCTGGCGCGCTGCGGCACCCGCGTGAGGCACGCCGCGGGCGCGGCATGGACCGAGACGTCGCGCGGCGTGTGGATGAGCTTTCCGTACCAGCTGGAGCTGGATCCGGTCGCCGTGCTGGCCGCCCCGCCGCTGCGCGCGGGCGACATCGCCGCGCGATGGCCCTGCCCGATGGACCAAGGCCGGCCCAGCTACCGGCTGGTCTGCCGCGGCGCCGACTACGGGTTCGCGCGGCTTGAGTCGAAGGCACGCAACCAGACGCGCCGCGGGCTGGAGCGCTGCACCGTGGCGCGCGAGGAGCCGATCGCCCTGCTCGAGGACGCGATGGAGCTGGAGCGCGACACGCGTGAACGGCAGGGGCGCCGCGATGGCGATCCCGGCATGTGGAAGCGCATGCTCGACGCCGCGGCCGCCACCGAGGGCGCCGAGGCGTGGGCCGCGCGCATCGACGGCCAGGTCGGGGCTTTCCTGCTTGCCTTCCGCATGGACGGATGGCTGCACGTCACGCACGTGCGTTCGCGCCGCGCCATGCTGGGCTCGTACCCGAACAACGCGCTGCTGTACGAGGTCAACCGAAGGTCGCTCGCGGGGACCGGCTGCGAGGCCGTCTCGATCGGCTTCGAGTCGATCCAGGCCGAGGTCGACGGGCTGGACCACTTCAAGATCGCGCTGGGCTACGTGCGCGAACCGGTCGGGTGCCGGATCATGCTTGCGCCGCTCGGGCGCGCGCTGGCGCTGGCGATCCGCGCGCCGGGCGGGCGCGCGCG
>JBEIFT010000258.1:0-3705 GCA_040382255.1 Phycisphaeraceae bacterium | reverse complement strand
GGCACGACCGGTGGCACGACCGGTGGCACGACCGGTGGCACGACCGGTGGCACGACCGGTGGCACGACCGGTGGCACGACCGGTGGCACGACTCCGCCGCCTCCCCCGCCGCCTCCGAGCTTCACCTACGACATCGATCGCGCGGAGTACCGCGTGTCGAAGCGCGAGTGGCGCGTCGAGGGTGAGCTCAGCAACACGGGCGCGGGCGTGACGGTGCAAGTGTTCCTCGGCGGCTCGGTGACGGGCACGCTGATCGGGACCGCGACCACCGACAGCGATGGTGAGTTCGAGCTGCGCAAGGTGAATCCGCCCAAGGGCTCGCACACCACCATCAGCCTGCTGGCCAGCAACGGCGCGGTGCTGCTGAACCGGACGTTCAGCAACAACTAGCGCTGGCCACTGAAGCGGGGAAGGTGCGCCGCGCGAGCTCCCGCGCGCGGCGCACCTTCGTTTCTCGCTCGAACCCAAACGTCGCACGTGGGCCATGCGAGCCCTGCAAACGAGGCACCTGCGCTCCGGACCGCCGCGGATCGCAGGATCGCGCTCGAGCGTGCACGCCGCGGCGCGCGAAACCGCTCCGCTGGGAGCGGAAAGGCAAGGACGACTTCGACCGCTTGGCTCTTTTCGATCCGGTCCAGACCTCAGGCGGGCGGCGCGTGAGCGCGGAATGCACGGCCCAGAACGCCGTCGCGAATCCCCGACAATTGGCGTTTTCATCGAGAAAACATGCACTTATTCGCAGCCCGGAGCGGCCGCACTGACCGCCCGCGGCGCACGCTCGACGTTTCAATGCAGCAACATGACACGAGAAGCAATTTCCTAACTTTGTTGTCATAGGAGATTGCAAAGCTGTTAGGTTCGACCTCTCAGCCGTCGGCGCACGCACCCGCACGCGACGCGTCGGCAATCTCTTCCCCCCCCAGAACCTATGCCTTCCACCCCCGCCTCGAATCCCCGTTCGCGCGCCCTGATGTGGGCCCGCAGCCTGACCGCCTCGGTTCCGACCACCGGCCTCGTGCTCAGCGTGGCCCTGTCGGCCTCGGTCGCGTCGGCCCAGTCGATCCCCTCGGGCGGCCGCCCGAGCCCGCGCTTTGGAGCCCAGCCCTTCACGCAGCAGCTCCTGCTCGCGGAGGAGTTCGGCACGCGCCCCATCCCGCCGAGCGGCGAGCTCCCTGAAGGCGCCGCCATCCAGATCGAGTGCGGCGGCAACCTCGAGTCCTGCCCGTCGCCGCTCGCCATCGACTCGGCCTTGGCCTCGTTCCCGGCGCCTGCGCCCACGCGCGAGTGCAACCCGCTGCCTCAGAACCCGAACAAGCCGCTGCTCGAGCAGATGTTCGGCCGCTCCGTGCCCTACGCGCCGGCCGACGGCCGTCCGCCGGGTGAAGGCTGGGCGCACCAGCGCTTCGACGAGTTCCCGCCTCAGGTCTTCTTCCAGAGCGCGCAGTCCGGTGCGCGCGTGAACAGCGGCCTGCGCAACCAGTTCCAGCGCCACGGCTATGCCTCGGGCGAGTTCGCCCCGGGCGGCCTGTACCACAACACGGCCGGTCTCCCGGGCTTCGAGGGCACGACCGCGGGCATCGCACCCCAGATCCACCCCAACTTCCCGGTGCAGGATCCGCGCGCCCTGTGGACGTTCGACGGCACGTTCCCGGCCAAGCTGCTGCAAGCCTGCGTCGGCGAAGGCCTGCTCTTCCGCCACCATAACGCCCTGCCGGTCGACCCGGCCGCCAACATGGGCTTCGGGTCGCACACGATCACGACCCACCAGCACAACGGCCACAACCCGGCGGAGAGCGATGGCTACATGCACGCCTACTTCTACCCGGGCCAGTACTTCGACTTCCGCTGGCCGATGATCCTCGCGGGCTACGACACGATCAACGTCGACGCCACCGACCCGCGCGCCGGCCGCCCCGACGGCAACGGTGGGATCACGCGCGTGCGCGGCGACTTCCGTGAGACGCCGAGCTCGCTGTGGTTCCACGACCACATGATCGATTACACGTCGCAGAACGTCTACAAGGGCAACGCCGCCCTGATGAACGTCTACAGCGCCGTGGACCGCGGCAACGAGGCGATCAACGACGGCGTGAACCTGCGCCTGCCGAGCGGCTCGGCCCTCGACTGGGGCAACCGCGACTACGACGTCAACTTCGTCATCGCGGACAAGGCCTGGGACACGAACGGCCAGCTGTGGTTCAACCCGTTCCAGACGGACGGCTTCCTCGGCGACACGATGACCGTCAACTGGCAGTACGCGCCCTACATGGACGTGCGTGCGCGCCGCTACCGCATGCGCATCCTCAACGGCTGCGTGGCGCGCTACACCAAGTTCGGCCTCGTGCGCGCGAACGGCGAGCCGGTCGTGTTCCACCTCGTCGCCGCCGACGGCAACATCATGGAGCACTCGGTGGCCTTCGACGGCACCAAGGGCACCGACCGCGGCGTCCTGCCCGCTCAGGGGATCGCCGAGCGCTGGGACATCGTCGTGGACTTCGCGCAGTTCCAGCCGGGCGAGCGCATCTACATGGTCAACCTCCTCGAGCACACCTCCGGTGAGAAGCCCAACCAGGCGATCCCGCTGGCGTCGGTGCTGAACGGCAGCTACGCCGCCCAGCCGGTCGACGACAACGGCGACGGCGTGGCCGACCGCTGGACCGGCGGCGACCCGTGCGTCGGCAAGATCATGGAGTTCCGCGTCCACGCCTACGCCGGACAGGACCTCTCCATGAACCCGGCGCTCTACACGGAAGGCGGGCAGAAGATGATCCCGCTGAACCGTCCGAGTGACGCGGAGATCGCCGCGGCGAAGCACCACGAGATGGTCTTCGGCCGCTCGGGCGGCACGGACATCCACCCGTGGACCGTCAAGACTGACGGTGGTGAGGGTCTCAACGCCGACTACCACCTCGTCTCGGTCGCGCCGCTGCTCGGTGAGCTCCAGGTCTGGAAGTTCATCAGCGGTGGCGGCTGGAACCACCCGGTGCACGTGCACTTCGAAGAAGGCATCACGCTCTCCCGCAACGGCCAGCTGCCTCCGATCTGGGAGCGCTGGGCGCGCAAGGACGTGTGGAAGGTCGGCGGCGGTCCGGACTCGACCAGCGAAGTGGAAGTCGCGATCCGCTTCCGCGAGTTCGCCGGCTCCTACGTCGAGCACTGCCACAACACGACGCACGAGGACACCGCGATGCTCCTGCGCTGGGACATCGAACATCCGGGTCAAGTCGAGCCGCTCCCCGCTCCGGTCCCGGACTGGGAAGGCTGCGTCGCGGTGCCCTCGCACTCGCTGCCGCTCGCTCGCATCGGCGACCGTCTCGGTGCGGCGGACCCCGTGGCCAACTCCGCCGCATGGGCTGCCCAGCAGGCCGGTGGCACGACCGGTGGCACGACCGGCGGCACGCCGCCGCCGCCGCCGCCGCCGAGCTTCAGCTACGACATCGATCGCGCGGAGTACCGCACGTCGAAGAAGGAGTGGCGTGTCGAAGGCGCGCTCAGCAGCACGGGCGCCGGCGTCACGGTGCAGGTGTTCCTCGGTCCTGACACGACCGGGACCTTGATCGGCACGGCGACGACCAATGGCCAGGGCGAGTTCGAGCTCCGCAAGACCAACCCGCCGAAGGGCACGCACACGAAGATCTCGTTCGTGACGTCCAACCAACTCGGCTTGCTCAACTGGACCTTCACGACCCTCTAGGCCGATGAAGG
>JBEIFT010000257.1:0-3729 GCA_040382255.1 Phycisphaeraceae bacterium | reverse complement strand
TACCTGTGGATCGGCTGCAGCGACAGCCGCGTGCCGGCCAACGAGATCATCGGCCTGCCCCCCGGCGAGGTCTTCGTCCACCGCAACGTCGCGAACCTGGTCGTCCACAGCGACCTGAATGCGCTGGCGGTCATCGAGTACGCGACCCACGTGCTGGGCGTGCGCGACGTGATCGTCTGCGGCCACTACGGCTGCGGCGGCGTCGCGGCGGCGCTCCAGCCGCCCCATGACCGCATGGTGGATCACTGGATCCGCAACATCCGCGACATCAGCAAGTTCTTCCGACAGGAGCTCGAGCGCATCGACGACCCCGACCTGCGGGCGCGCCGGCTCTGCGAACTCAACGTCGCGATCCAGGTGGTGCACACGCAGGAATCGCCGATCCTGCAGGAGCTGCGCAACCAGGGCACCGAGGTCCGCGTCCACGGCTGGATCTACGACGTCGCCGACGGCCTGCTGCGCGACATCACCGCGCTGACCGACGAGGTCCGTGCCCGCGAGCCAGCCTGACGGCGGAAAATGGGGACAGGTGGACCTGTCCCCTCTTTACCGCATCCCCGCCACCATCGCGTCGAACGCCGCGCGGTTCGACTCCACCGTCGCCTGCGGGCCCACGAGCTTCATGAACACCTTGCGCCCGGGGGCCTCGACGATCGCGCCCAGCTGCATCTGGCCGGGCCGCGGTGCCGCGGCGCCCATGCCCATGTAGTCGCCGACGCTCTCGATCCGCCAGACCTTCATGCCGTTCACGGTCTGGGTGGTGCGCTTGGACTCCGCCGCACCCGCGCCCGCGCGGAACTGGTTCGCCCAGCGGTCCAGGTTCGCGTCGACCGGCCCGCCGTCGCCTTCCTTGAACACGCTGAACACCAGCTCGCCGGCCGGAGCGTTCACGCCGTTCGCCGGCACCGCGTACTGCAGCGCGCGGAACTGCATCGAGGGCTGCGTCCACACCCACGTCACGGGCTTCGGCATCGCCAGGCCGCCGATCTCGATCGTCATCTGGTCGCCGTCAGGTCCGCTCACCTTCCAGCCGCCGGAATCGCGCGGCACGTCGCCGCGCACGCTCACGTCGGTCTGCGTCTTCGGGATGCCGGCGGCCGGGTCCGCGGGCTTCGCGGGCGCGCCCGTCGCGGCAGCGACCGGCGTCGGCCCCTTCGATGCCGGCGCCTTCTCGCACCCGCCGAGCAGCGCCGCCGCGACCGATCCCACCGCGACCACCAGCAACCCGATGCCCACCGCCTTGGTGAACGTGGACACCGGCACCTTCGAACCGCAACCACCGCCGCCGCAACCGCATCCGTGTGACATGGTCCCTAGGATAGGCGCGTGCAACCGCACGCACTTCCCGACCTCCCGCCGCGCGTTCGCCTGACCGCCGCGCGCATCTGGACCGCCGACCCCGCGCACCCCTGGGCGCGCGCCGTGGAACTGCACGACGGCCGCATCGCCGCCGTCGACGCCCCCGCGCACGCCGGCGGCGCCGTCCCCACGATCGACCTGGGCGACGCGACCGTCCTGCCCGGGCTGATCGACGCGCACCTGCACCTCTCGCTGGGCGCGGCCACGCTGGCGCAGGTCGACCTGACGAACGTGCGCTCGCGCGCCGAGTTCGAATCCGCAATCGCCGCCGGCGCCGCCGCGGTCGCCGTCGCCGATGCACGCGCCGAGCCCGGCACACCCCCGCGCTGGCTCCGCGCCTTCGGCTGGCACGAAGCCAACTGGGGCGGCGAACGCCCCACGCGCGAGTGGCTCCGCGCCGCCGGCCGCACGCCGTGCGTCGCCTACCGCATGGACCAGCACGCGTGCGTGGTGAACGACGCCGTGCTCGCGCTGTTCGAAGGCGCCCCCTGCCCCGCGGGCGGCGAGATCATCCGCGACGCTCACGGCGCGCCCACCGGCCTGCTGCTGGAGCAGGCCGCGTGGCAGCTGGTCAACCCTCGCATCCCCGAACCACCCGCCGCCGACCGCACCGCCGCCGCGCGCCGCGCGTTCGCGCACTGCCACGCCTTCGGCCTGACCACCGTCGGCAGCATGGAGTACGAGCGCGACCTGCGCGACGTCTACGCCCCGCTCCGCGCCGCCGACCGCGCCGCGTGCACCCTGCGCATCCTGGCCACGATCCTGGACCGCCCCTGGCCCGTCGACCTGGCGTGGGGCCGCACCTTCCCCGGCGACGAACTGCTCTCGATCGTCGGCTGGAAGAGCTTCATCGACGGCACGCTGGGCAGCCGCACCGCGCGCATGCACGCGCCCTACGCCGACGACCACGCCGACCCGCACAACCGCGGCATGTTCGTCGAGTACGCCGCGCACTCGCGTGGGCGCCTGGCCGAATGGGCGCGCGCCGTGCTGGACGCCGGCTTCTCCCCCAGCGTCCACGCGATCGGCGACGAGGCCATGACCTTCGCCCTGGACGCGATCGCCCCGCACGACCACGGCCGCATCGCGCGCTACGAGCACTGCCAGACGATGACCGACGACGACGTCGCCCGCATGCACGGCCGCATCGCCAGCATGCAGCCGCTGCACAAGGCCGACGACGCGCGCATCGCGCACGACCGGCTTGGCGCCGCGCGCATGCACGAGTTCTTCCGCTTCCACACCCTGGCCGCCGCCGGCGCGCGCCTGGCGTTCGGCAGCGACTGGCCGATCGTCAGCTGCGACCCGATGCTCGGCATCCGCGCCGCCGTCACGGGCCTGTCGCTGGACGGCACGCCCTGCCGCACCGACCAGAACATCACGGTCGAGGACGCGCTGGCCGCCTACACGCGCGGCGCCGCCGACTGCCTGCGCGCCCCCGCGCTCGGCCGCATCGCCCCGGGCGCGCACGCCGACCTCTGCGTGCTGGACCGCGACCCCTTCGCCTGCGACTGGGCTCGCGAGCTGCCGCGCGTCGTCGCCACCATCGCCGGCGGCCGCGTGGTCCACCGCGCCCCGGTAGAGTCCACCCCATGACTTGGTGGGTCCACGACGCGTTCCAGACGGGCGGCCCGGTGCTCGTCTTCAGCTGGGTGTTCTGGGTGATCGCCTCGATCACGCTGCACGAGCTTGCCCACGGCTGGGTCGCGATCCGCCAGGGCGACGACACGCCGCGCCGGCTGGGCCACATGACGCTCAACCCGATCGTGCACATGGGCTGGATGTCGCTCTTCTTCTTCGCGCTGGCCGGCTTCGCCTGGGGCCTGATGCCGACCGACCCCTCGCGCTACCGCAACCGCCGCCTGGGCCGCGTGCTGGTGGCCGCCGCGGGGCCGATGATGAACCTGCTGCTCTCGGTGCTCTCGCTCAGCGGCATGTCGGTCTGGCTGTGGGCGATCGCCACGCACCGCATCACGCCCGCCGAGCACACCGCGCGCAACGTGCTCGAGTTCCTCTACATGGGCGGCTTCCTGAACATCGTGCTGTGCGCGTTCAACCTGCTGCCCGTGCCGCCGCTCGACGGCAGCGCGATCCTGGGCGGCATCAGCCGGCGCCTGGACGCCTTCTTCGATCGCCCCGGCGTGCGCATGTACGGCATGCTGGTGGTGCTGCTGGTCTTCTTCCAGGTGCTGGACCGTCCGCTGCAGGACTTCGCGCAGACGTTCTCCAGCCGACTGGCGACCGCGGTCTACAAGATGCTGCCCGGCGAGACGCAGGCTCCCGAGATCGGGCTGCCGGCCCCGGCCGACGCGCCGGCCGATCCCGCCCAATAAAAGGGACGATCGCCGCCTGCCGCGCGCGCCCGAGGCT
>JBEIFT010000256.1:0-3737 GCA_040382255.1 Phycisphaeraceae bacterium | reverse complement strand
GCGGCGGCCACCGGGTACGGGTGGCGCATGCGGGCCGCCTCGCGGCGCGCGGCCCACGCCATCGCGCCGACGGCCAGCGCCACCAGCGCGGCGCGCGCGCCCGTGAACAGCGCGTCGGCCGCGGGGGGCTCGTGGTTGTAGAACGCCACGCCTCGGTCGACCTTCAGGTACGTCTCGTTCAGCCAGCGGAACCCGGTGACGTCGATCGCCTGGAGCGCGCGGTTGCCCCAGTGCGGCAGCCACTCCGGCGAGAACTCCCAGATGAAGAAGATGCTGGCCAGCAGCAGCGCCACCGGCATCGCGAACACCAGCACGGTCTGCCGCGTGACGGACCCGACGGCGAACGCGACCGCGCCCAGCGCCAGCGAGGGCAGCGCGACGAAGACCAGCATCGGGCGGAGGTAGTTCATCAGCTCGAACGGCCCGCGCAGCTTCTCGGGCTCGGCCAGCGGGTAGAGCTCGAAGAACGCCACCTGCAGCACCAGGTGCACGGCGAAGACCGCGCAGAACACGAGCGCGATGCCGAGCCACCGGCCCCACACGTACTCGCGCGCGGTCAGGCCGGTGCTGCCGACGATCGGCATGACGCGCATGGCGTCGTCCTCGTTCACCGCGTTGCCGAACGCGGTGCACACGAAGAAGAGGTAGAAGAGCGAGAACACCAGGATGTCGCCGAACGCCAGGTTGAACTCGCTGTTCAGGACCGCGCGATCGCCGCCCGCGGTGCGGCTGCCGGCGCCGATCGTCACGGATCCCGACGAGAATCCCCACGTCAGCAGGAGCAGGATGAGCACCAGCACCCACCACGAGGGGCGGCGCCAGGCGGTGCGGAGTTCGAGTAGGGCAAGCGTGAGCGTGCGTCGCATGGGGTGGTCCGTGGGCGTGGCGCGCGGGCGCGCCGGGCGGGGCGGGGTCGTCTTGGTTGCGTGGGCGTGCGTGGTTGCCGGCGGCGCGCGGCGTCAGGCGGCGGCGGGGGCGTTGGCCGCGTCGGTGGCGCGGCTCTCGTCCATGACGCCGAAGTAGACGTCCTCGAGCGTGGGCGGGACCTGCACGAAGCCCGCGGGCTCGCGGCCGGGATCGCCCTGCACGCGGGTGCGGAAGAGCGAACCCTCGACGAGCACGGCCTGCGTCACGCGGTGCGAGCGGCGGATCTCCTCCAGCTCGCCAGCGCCGACGATGCCTTCGCTCACGCGGCCCGCCAGGCGGTTGCGCGCGTCCGCGGTGGTGCCGCTGGTCACGCAGCGCCCGCCGCGGATCACCGCGAAGCGCGGGCACAGCGTCGCGATGTCCTCGACGATGTGCGTCGAGAGCAGCACGATGCGCTCGCGGCCCAGCTCCGCCAGGATGCGGTAGAAGCGCTGGCGTTCCTCGGGGTCCAGGCCCGCGGTCGGCTCGTCGACGATCACCAGGCGCGGGTTGCCCGCGATGGCCTGCGCGATGCCCAGGCGCTGGCGCATGCCTCCCGAGTAGGTCTTGACCTTGCGCTTGGCCGCGTCGGCCAGGTTCACGCGTTCCAGCAGCTCGGCCACCAGCTTCTTGCGGCCCTGCGGCGCCTCGACGCCCTTCAGCCGCAGCAGGAAGTCGAGCATCTGCGTGCCGTTCAGCGAGGGATAGAAGCCGAAGTCCTGCGGCAGGTATCCCAGCTGCCTCCACACGGCGCGCGGGTCCTTCACGATGTCGGTGCCGTCCAGCGTGACGGTGCCGCCGGTCGGCTCGAGCAGGCCGCTCAGGATGTTCATGAGCGTGCTCTTGCCGGCGCCGTTCGGGCCCAGCAGGCCGAAGAGTCCCGGCGGGATGTCGAGCGAGACGCCCTTCAGCGCGCTGACGGGGCCGGGGTAGATCTTGACGAGGTCGCGGATCTGGAGCATGTGGTTCCTCACTTGGTGGTGGCGGGGGATGCGGGCGTCGCCGGCGCGGCGGGAGTGGAGGCCGCGGTCGCCGGTGCGGCGCGCACGGTCACGCTGCCGTTCGAGCTGCGGATGGTGGCCGTCGCCTTGCCGGCGTCGCCGACGTCCATCGAGCCCTGGTTGCGCTCGGCGCTCAGCTTCTGCGCGCGGCCGCCGCCGTCCATCGTGACGCGGCCGTTGCTGGTGGTGGCGTCCGCGCGGCCCTGCCACGAGGCGGGCAGCGCGAGCTTGACGCTTCCGTTCGACGTGCGGACCTCGACGTTCCCGGCCTGGCCGTCGGCCACCGCGGCGTCCACGCTGCCGTTCGAGGTCTCCAGCTGCGCGGGCGTGCCGATGCCGGTCGCCTCGATGGCGCCGTTCGACGTGTCGGCCTGCACGGGTCCCGCATGGTCCTTCACGCGGATGCCGCCGTTCGACGTGCGCAGCCGCGCGGGGCCGGTGAAGCCGCCCTCGACCTGGATCGCGCCGTTGCTCGAGACGACGTCGACGCCGGCCAGCTGTGGCGCCTTCACGTCGATGTGCGCCGAGTCGTTGCCCCAGCTGGTCACGCCGTCCGGCACGGGCGCGAACTTCACGCGCACGCGGACCAGGCCGTCGCCCCCGCGCACGACGTCCAGCGTCGTGGCGTCGGCGCGCTGCTGCGCCTCGTCTGCGGTGCGGCCGGCGCAGCGGATCTCGGCGGTGACGGAGAGTTCCTTCGCCGCGGCGTCGCGCGTGACGGTGACGCGGCCGTTGCGGTTCTCGACGGCCACGGACTTCGCGTCCGCCGCGCTGCCGGTGCGCGTGACGGTGGCGCGCTCCTGCGGCCACGACGAGCCGCTTCCCGATTCGTTGATGATGATGCACCCGGGCAAGGGGGCGGCGGCGAGTGGTGCGAGCAGGGCGGCGATGCGGAGGATGGTGTGCATGGGTGGTTCTCAGCGGGGTGCGATGACGGGGGGATCGTTCGGGGACGTCGATGCGGTCGGCATGGTTCGGAGCGGCTGCGGCCGCGCCACCTGGATGGCCTGCACGGCGTAGCCGTAGACCACGCCCAGGCCGCGCGCGATCCAGAGCGTGCCGGTCAGGAGCGAGAGCCCGATCAGCCCCAGGAGCAGCGCGGGGAGGATCGGGACGACGATGTTTCCGTCCGCGTCGGGGAGCAGTTCCTGGCCCAGCATGTTGACGTGGACGTCCGGGTCGCCGCCGGTGTTCACCGCGGCAAGGCCCATCGCCGACGTGATCGGCAGGGACACCAGCGCCACGCCGACGGACGCCAGCGTCACGATCACCACGAAGGCCACCAGCGCCACGGGGAAGTTGCCCAGCAGGTAGCCCAGCGACATCCAGCTGCGGATGTCGCGCAGCCAGCAGCCGATGCGCGCCCAGAAGCCGACCTCGCCGTTGCCGGTGCCCGCGACGGGCTGCACGCGGCGCGGCATGCGCACGCGCAGGAAGAACTCGACGACCTTGCCCTCGAAGAGGCAGATCGCGCGCGCCGATCCCAGGAGCAGCACCAGCAGCGGGATGCCGATCACCAGCGGCAGCAGGCCGAGCGCCAGCGCGCCGACCGAGATCGCCCACACGAAGTACGCCAGCGAGAGCACGAATCCGACGGCGCCGAAGTAGGCCAGCGCGCCCCACGCGCGGACGTCGAACCAGATGCCGAGCGCGGGGATGTCGCGCAGTCCGCTGCGTGCGGCGGGAGCGGCGGACGCCGGGCTGCTGCCGGGTGCCGCAGACGAGGCGTCGGCGGCGACGGGCGCCGGGGCGGGCGCCGGTGCATCGCGCCACCCGCGCGGGCCGCTCTCGGCCTCGACGTAGGCGCGCGCGACCTCCTCGGGCGTGCCG
>JBEIFT010000255.1:0-3746 GCA_040382255.1 Phycisphaeraceae bacterium | reverse complement strand
CGCGGCGGCCGTCGCGCTGCTGATGGGTGCGTCGGTCCCCGCGGCGCCGCCGGCGCCTGCCGTGCCCGCCGCCGCGCCGCCAACGACCCCCGCGCCCGCCGCGCAGGTCGAGGAGCACTGGTACCGGCTGTTCCTGGCCGGGCAGCCCTGCGGATGGACGTCGGAGCGGACCGAGCGCATCGGCGACCGCGTCGTCACCTCGAACACCACCGAGATGCGCGTCGGCCGCATGGGCCAGGCGATCGTCATCCGCAGTTCCTCCCGCTTCGAGGAGACCATCCGCGGCGAGCCCGTGAAGGTCACGATCACCAAGCAGTCCGGCGCGGCGCCCGTGCACACGACGTGGCTCTTCGGACCGGGCGGCATCGACGTGCTGGAGGAGCAGGGCGGCCGCACCGCGGCCAAGCGCCACCCGCTGCCGGCCGCCGGCTGGCTCACGCCCGCTGCCGCCGACGAGTTCATCCGCCGCCGCATCGCCGCGGGGGCGAAGGAACTCTCGTACGTCACGCTCGACCCCGACAGCGGCCCCGTGCCCGTCCGCGTCGACAGCGTCCGCGGCGGCACCTCGCAGGCCGGCGTGCTCGGCCGTAGCGTGCCCGTCACGCAGTGGACCGTGCGCACCTCGCAGCTCGAGAAGCCGACCATCGAGTGGCTTTCCGCGGACGGCGTGCTGGTCCGCAGCACGAGCGACCTGGGGATCGGCGAGCTGGAGTCGCGGCTCTCCACGAAGGCCGAGGCCACCGCGGCCGCCGCGCCCGTCGAGGTGATGGCCCGTACGTTCGTGCCGCTGGCGCAGGATGCGCGGGCGCTGCCGGGCTCGTCCGGTGCGGTGCTCCGCATCGGCGCGCGCGACGGCCAGGCCGCCGAACTGCCCGCCGCCGGCGCGCAGCGCGTGCAGCGCGATTCGCCGGCGCAGCTCACGGTGACGCTCGCCGCGAACGGCACGTCGTTGGCCACCCCCGAGGAGCAGGCCGACCAGCGCTTCCGCCGCGCGAGCGTGATGGCCGATTCCGACGATGCGGGCATCCGCGCGCTCGCGACCGCGGCGCTCGCGAAGGCCGGCGCCGGCGCCGACGCGATGGCCAAGGCGCTCGCCCTGCGCAGCGCCGTGTCCGCGCACCTGACGCGCAAGGACCTGGCAAGCGGCTTCGCCACCGCCACCGAGGCCGCCGCGAGCCGCGCCGGCGACTGCACCGAGCACGCCGTGCTGCTCGCCGCGTGCCTGCGCGTGGCCGGCATCCCGAGCCGCGTCGTCTCGGGCCTGGTGTACGTGCCCGGCCCCGGCCCGATGGCCAACACCTACGGCTGGCACATGTGGACGCAGGCCATCGTCGACGGCCGCTGGGTGGACCTCGACGCCGTGCTGCCGCCCGGCCCGCGCCGCTTCGACGCCTCGCGCCTGATGACCGGCTGGAGCGCCGCCGACGGCGGTTCGCTCGACGCCGACCTCGTGCGCATCGTCGACCTGATGGGCGACCTGACGATCGCCGTGCAGTCGATCGACGGCAAGGCGCCGCCCGCCGCGAAGGAGGCCGCGAAGTGATCGACCCGCTCCCCACGCTGCCGCCGCGCGACCCCGCGGGCCACAAGGGCACCTTCGGCACCGTGTGCGTCGTGGGGGGCCATGCCGGCGAGCCCACCATGCTCGGCAGCGTCGTGCTGGCCTCGCTGGGCGCGCTGCGCGCGGGCGCCGCGCTCTGCATCGCCGCCGCGCCGGAGCCGCTCGTGCCAGCGATCCTGGCCGCCAACCCGTCGTGCACGGGGCTGCCGCTGCCGGTCGACGGCGCCGGCCACCTGGTGCCGCACGCGGTCGCCGAGGCACTCGACCGCGCCGCCGCGCGCGCGGACGTGCTGGCCATCGGCCCGGGCCTGGGCACCGGCCACGCCGAGCAGCAGGTGACGCTGCGCGTGGTCGCGCAGGACCACCGCCCGGTGGTCGTCGACGCC
The DNA here is from genome assembly GCA_040382255.1 of Phycisphaeraceae bacterium. Lineage (GTDB taxonomy): Bacteria > Planctomycetota > Phycisphaerae > Phycisphaerales > SM1A02 > UBA966. The sequence continues at coordinate 1,799 of JBEIFT010000255.1, read as the reverse complement.
GACGCGCTCAACTGCCTGGCGCTCACCCCACGCTTCGACCTGGACTTCCGCGCCAACGCCGTGCTGACGCCGCATCCCGGCGAGTTCGCGCGCCTGGCCGCCGCGCTCGGCATCGACGCCGACCCCGTCGACCCGGTCGCACGCCCGCACGCGGCCGAGCGCCTGGCGCAGCGGCTCGGCTGCGTCGTGGTGCTCAAGGGCCACGGCACCGTGGTCTCGGACGGCACGCGCACGTGGACCTGCGCGCACGGCAACGACGCGCTCGCGGTCGGCGGCAGCGGCGACGTGCTCACCGGCGTCATCGCCGGCCTGCTGGCGCAGTACGCGCGCGGGCTCGGCCTCTACGACTGCGCCCGCCTGGGCGTGCAGGCGCACGCGCTGGCCGGCGAGGCGTGGGCGCGCGACGCGGGCGACACCGCCGGCATGCTGGCCGCCGAGCTGGCCGCGCGCATCCCCGCCGCGCTGGGCACCATGCGACGCGGCGATTCCGCCTGATCCGGCGGGGCGGCCGCCCGCGCGCCGTACACTCGCCCGCCCATGACTTCCGCACCGCAGGCCGGTTCCGGCCGCCCCCGTCCGCCGCACGTCCCGCTCGACCACGTTCGCCCCCACACGTACGTGGACGGCGTCTACTCGCTGGTCAACCCGCAGCTGGGCACGGCGAAGAACGGCAAGCACTTCCTGAAGGCGCTCGTCCGCGACGCCAGCATGGAAGTCCCGATCCGGCAGTGGACCTTCGACGAGGGGATGCTGGGCGAGATCGTGCGCACGGGCTTCGTGTGGATCGGCGGCCAGGCCCAGGAGTACAACGGCCAGGTCCAGATCGTGGTCGACACGATCAAGGCCGTCGAGCCCACCGCCGACGACCTGCTGCGGCTGGTGCCCAGCACCCACCACGACATCGCCTCGATGTACGACGAGGTCGCGCGCCTGCTGCGCTCGATGCAGCACCCCGGCATGCGCGCGCTGGCCGAGTCGTACCTGGGCAACGAGACGCTGATGGAGCGCTTCCGCCGTGCGCCCGCGGCCGTCACCGTGCACCACGCATGGATCGGCGGCCTGCTCGAGCACACGCTGCAGCTGATGCGCCTGGCCGATTCGATGCTGCCGCTCTACCCGGCGCTCAACCGCGACATCGTGCTCATGGGCCTGTTCCTGCACGACCTGGGCAAGACGACCGAGCTGGAGTGGGAGCGCGGATTCCACTACACGGCCGAGGGCAACCTGATCGGCCACACCGTGAAGGGCGTGATCATGCTCAGCGCGCTCGCCGCGAAGAGCGCCCGCGAGTCGGGCCAGCGCGTGCCGCCCGAGGCGCTGCTGGTGCTGCAGCACATCCTGATCAGCCACCACGGTTCGCTGGAGTTCGGCGCGGTCAAGGTGCCGTCCACGCCCGAGGCGATCTTCGTCGCGATGCTGGACAACCTAGATGCCAAGACCGCGGTCGCGCTGCATGCGGCCGCGCGCAACAAGCCGATCGAGCCCGGCCAGGAGTTCACCGACCGCGTGTGGAGCCTGGACACCCGGCTGTTCCGGCCGGATCCGCTCGCGGGCTTCAATGCCGGGAGCGAAGAGCCGCAGGCAGGCGCCTGACGCCCTCCGCGGGGTGCAGCGCCACGGCCCACGTGCGGTCCAGCCGCACGGCGGTGTCGCGCGCCCGCTCGCGATCGGCCGCGGCGGCGGCCTCCAGTTCGGCGAAGTCGCACGCCCGCGCCTGGCGCGCGGCGGCCAGCTGCGCGTGCATCGGCAGGATGTAACGGACATCATCGGCGGCGTAATGTTTCTGGGATTCAGTCAAT
>JBEIFT010000254.1:0-3787 GCA_040382255.1 Phycisphaeraceae bacterium | reverse complement strand
GGGCGTGGGGCGGCCGGACGGGCGCGCACCGGCGCCGGCGCCGCCGCCGAAGCGGCCCATCGGGCCCCCGGGACCGGAACCGAAGGCGGGACGCGGACGCGGCGCGGGCAGCACCTCGGGCTGCTCGACGCGGATGACCTTGGGGCCGCTGAGCGCGGTCTTGACCGGGGCCACCATCTGGCCGATCGGCTTGACCACGTCGGGGCGGCGCGGCACGTTCATCGTCGGCGGCGCGGTGGCGGGCTGGATGGTGTGGCGCACCGGCGGCTTCACGGGGGCAGGCGCCGCGACCTCGGGGACCTTCGCGGAGCGATGGGCCTTGCCGATCACCGTCGGGCTGACGGGCGCGTCGACCACCGTGTGCGGCGCGGCGCTCTCGGCCGAGATGACGACCGAGACGTCCTCGGTGGGCAGGTGCGTGGGAACGTCGAGCACGGCGTCGGCCACGGCAGCCGCGACAGGCGCGGGCGCGGGCGCGGACACCGCCGGTGCGGGCGCCGGAGCCGCTGCCACCGGGGCAGGAGCGGGCGCCGGAGCGGCAACGGCTTCCGCCACGGGCGCCTCATCACCGGGCTCGGCGGCCTCGCCGGCCTTCTTGGTGCGGCGCGCGGCCGGCTTCTTCGCCGTGGCGGCTTCGCCCTCGGCAGGGACCTCGGCGGCGTCGGCCTTCTTGCGCTTGGCCTCGACCTTCGGCGCGGTCTCGACCGCGGTGGTCGACCCACTGCCTGCGCCGTCGCGGAACCACTCACGGATCGTCTCGGCGAGGCCGATCGAAACGGTCGACGACGCGGTCTTCGCCTGGTCGTCGATGCCCTCGCTCTCGCACTTGGCCTTGATGTCCTTCCAGTCGACACCGAGGTCCTTCGCAAGCTGAGAGACGCGGATCTTGGTTGCAGCCTTCGACAAATGCTTCTCCTGAGAGTGGTTCCGGCCCGAATCGAATCAGTTCACTGACCGCCGCCGAGGATCGAGTCGGCCGCGCCCTCGGCGTCGGCATCGGTATCGACCACGGTGTCGCGGACGCTGCCGCCACCGAGCAATGCGTCGGCGGCCGCGCCCTCGGCGGCCTTGCGGGCGGCCTCGGCCTCGGCGGCGATGCGCTGTTCCTCGGCGACGATGACGGCCTTCGCGGCGCACGCCTCGACGACCTCGTTCGCCAGTTCGTCCGACATGCCGATCTCCTGCGTGAGGATCGGGCTGCCGACGTCCTGGATGTCGAACACGCTGATGAGTCCCAGCGCGCCCATCTTGTCCAGCATCTCGTCGGTGATGCCGGCGATCGGGCGGACGGTCTCCTCGAGCGCGCCCAGGCCCTTCTCGAACTCGGCGGGCGTGAGGATGTCGATGTCCCAGCCGGTCAGGCGCGCCGCCAGGCGCACGTTCTGGCCGCGGCGGCCGATGGCCAGCGAGAGCTGGTCCTCGCGCACGATGATCGTGGCGCGGCCCAGCTCGAAGCACAGGCTGACCTCCTCGACCTCGGCGGGCTTGAGCGCGTTGGCGATGAGCACCTGGCTGGACTCGTTCCAGCGCACGATGTCGATCTTCTCGCCGCCCAGCTCGTCGACGATGTTGCGGATGCGGCTGCCGCGCACGCCGACGCACGCGCCGACGGGGTCGACCTTCGTGTCGACGCTGGCGACCGCCAGCTTGGTGCGGAAGCCGGGCTCGCGGCTCATGGCCTTGATCTCGATGACGTGCTCGGCGACCTCGGGGACCTCGGCCTCGAACAGCTTGCGGATGAAGTCCGGGTGGCTGCGGCTCAGCACGATCTTCACCTGGTTCGTCGCGTCGCGGACGTCCAGGATCAGGCAGCGGACGCGGTCGCCGGGCTGGAACTGCTCGCCGGGGATCTGCTCGCTGCGGGGCATGAAGCCCTCCGCGCGGTCGACCTGCACGATCAGCGCTCCGCCCTCGTAGCGCTGGCCGACGCCGGTGACCAGCTCGCCCTGGCGCCGGCCGAACTCCTCGAGCAGCGAGTTGCGCTCGTCCTCGCGGAACTTCTGGATCATCACCTGCTTGGCGGTCTGCGCCGGGATGCGGCCCAGCTTCGCCAGCGGGATCTCCTCGCGCTCGCCCTCCGGCGTGTTGCGCCACAGCGTGATCTTGCCCGAGAGGCGGTCCACCTCGCAGCCGAACTCCTCGGTGTCGAGCGAGTTGAAGTGCTTGCGCGCCGCGCTGACCATGGCGGCCTCGAGGTCCATCAGCAGGAGCTCACGGTCGATGTTGCGGTCGCGGGCGATGGAGTCGAGGATGCGGAGCGTTTCGGGGTTCATGTGGGGCCTGCCTGGTTGTGGAGTGCGAGGTTGTCTGGATGTCGACGCGTGCGGGACCTGAAAACGACTGCGGGCCACGCGCCGTCCGGCGCATGGCCCGTCTCGGGGTGCGGGGCCGGGAGGCCCCATTCGGACGCCGAGGTCAACCCATGCGGGCAACCTCCGGGCGGACCTGGGTTCCGCGGGACGCGCTTCCGGGGCACGCGCCTTGGGCGCGGCCGACGGACGTACGGGCCATGACGCGTGAGGGCGTCATGGCGCGGTACGGGAAGAGCCGGGACGGACGATCGACGGGGCGATGGTCACGGGCAACTCGTGCGCAAGCGGAACGCCGGATCCGGGACGTCCGGAACCGAGACGGACTCCCCCGAGGAACGAACTTCGGAGGACTGGGAAGTGTAGCAGGAGCCGCCGCAGCCGGAGCACGTCCGGGGCGTGTTACCCTCCCCCCGAACGCCATGAAGAACGCCCCTGCCACCGCCGGAACGGGCCTGCGCCGCGTCCCCGCCGCCCTGATCGCCCTGCTGCTGGCCGTGGTCGGCCTGGCGGCCCCGCACGCCGCCGCCCAGGCCTCGAGCGAGGAGAGCGTCAAGGTGCGCGTGGTGCCGGCCCTGCAGAAGGCGATGCCGGGCGACACGTTCGCGATCGCGGTCGAGTTCGCCATCAAGCCGCGCTGGCACATGTGGACCAGCGAGGCGCAGGCCAAGGCGCTGCCGCCGGGGATGGTGACGTTCGACAGCGCCGTCTTCACCGCGATCGAGGTGCAGGCGACGCCCGCGGCAGCGGTCACGGTGGCCGTGCCGAACATCCAGTGGCCCGCGCCGCACGGCGCGAAGGCCGACGTCGGGGACGGCCCCCAGACCTACGCGGTGTTCGAGGGCCGTGCGGTCGCCTACGTACCGGTCTCGGTGAACGCCGGCAGCGCGGGCGAGGTGCGCTTCACCGTCGCGACGAGGTTCCAGGCGTGCAACGAGAACATCTGCCTCGCCCCCGCGACGGTCGAGCGCGAGGTCACGGTCGCCGTGGGCGCCGTGCACGAGGCCGGGCTCGCGGAGGCGGACGTCGCGCTCTTCAAGGGCTTCGACCAGTCGGTCTTCGGCCGCATCAAGGACAATCCCGGCATGGCCGCCGCGCCGATGCCCGGCACGGCAGCGAAGCCGATCCAGTTCGGCCTCTTCGGCTGGGACTTCACGCTGGACCCGGGGTCGTCGGGCTTCTTCCCGATCCTGCTGGCGCTGGCGTTCCTCGGCGGCATCATCCTGAACTTCACGCCGTGCGTGCTGCCGGTGATCCCGATCAAGATCATCGGCCTCTCCTCGGCCGCCGCGGGCGACCGCCGGCGCACGTTCCTGCTGGGCGCGGCGATGACCGCGGGCGTGATCGGCTTCTGGCTGGTGCTGGGCATCCTGCTCAGCACGGTCACGGGCTTCAAGCAGTCGAACCAGCTGTTCCAGATGCCCGCGTTCACGATCGGCGTCGGCGTGTTCATCGCGCTGATGGCGATCGGCATGGCC
>JBEIFT010000253.1:0-3863 GCA_040382255.1 Phycisphaeraceae bacterium | reverse complement strand
GGCGCCCGGCGTGCGGTCGAGCGTCGGCACGTTCTGGCGCGTCAGCACCATGCAGCTGGGCGTGCGCGCCGACCGCATCGCGCAGCGGTACGCCTCGACCACCTCGTTGGCATCGCAGGGGCGCCACACGGCGAGGTTCGGCATCGCGCGCAGCGACGAGAGCTGCTCGACCGGCTGGTGCGTCGGACCGTCCTCGCCCACGCCGACCGAATCGTGCGTGAACACCCACAGCGCGGGCAGGTGCATCAGCGCGCTCAAGCGCACCGGCGCACGCATGTAGTCGCTGAAGATGAAGAAGCCTGCGCCGAAGGCGCGCACGCCCGTCTGCACCATGCCGTTCACGATCGCGCCCATCGCGTGCTCGCGGATGCCGAAGTGCATGTTGCGGCCCGCATACGTGCCGCCCCACTGGGGCGGGTTGAAGTCGCCCGCGCCCTTGGTGATGGTCTTGGTGCTGGGCGCCAGGTCCGCGCTGCTGCCGATCATCCAGGGGATGGCGCGCACGAGCGCGTTGATCGCCTCGCCGCCCGACGCGCGCGTGGCCATGCCCTTCGCGTCGGCCGCGTACGTCGGCAGGCCGGCGTCCCAGCCGGCGGGCAGCGTGCCGGCCGCGATCACGTCGATCTCGGCAGCCAGGTCCGCGTGCTGCGCGCGGTACGCCGCCATCCGCCCGGCCCACGCCGCGTGCGCCGCCTTGCCGCGCGCGCCGAAGAGCTGCGCGAAGCGTTCCTCGACGCCCTCGGGCACCCAGAACTTCCGGTCCACGGGCCAGCCGTAGACCGCCTTGGTCTTCGCGATCTCCTCGTCGCCCAGAGGCTCGCCGTGCGCCTGCGCCTTGTCCTGCACGCCCGGCGCGCCCCAGCCGATGTGGCTGCGCACGACGATCATCGTGGGCTTGCCCTTCGTCGCGCGCGCCTCGGCGAACGCGCGGCCCAGGGCGCCCAGGTCGTTCGCATCGGCCACCTGCACGACGTGCCAGCCCTGCGCGCGGAACCGCGCGGCCACGTCCTCGGTGTAGGCCAGGTCGGTGCTGCCCTCGATCGTGATCTTGTTGTCGTCGTAGATCCAGGTGAGGTTGTCCAGCTGCCAGTGGCCCGCCAGCCCCGCGGCCTCGTGGCTGATGCCCTCCTCCAGGTCGCCGTCGCCGCAGACCGCCCACACGTGGGCGTCGAACAGCGTGAAGCCCGGGCGGTCGTAGCGGCCGCCCAGGAACTTGAGCGCCGCCGCCATGCCCACCGCGTTCGCGATGCCCTGGCCGAGCGGTCCGGTCGTCGTCTCGACGCCCGTCGTCTCGCCGAACTCCGGATGGCCGGGGCAGCGCGAGTGCAGCTGCCGGAACGCCTTCAGGTCGTCCACGGCCAGGGCCTTGCGGCCGGTCGGCTTCCCGTCCTTCCACTCGTCGATCCCCGCCAGGCAGATCAGCGAGTAGAGCAGCATGCTGCTGTGGCCGTTCGAGAGCACGAACCGGTCGCGGTTCAGCCAGTGCGGCGCCGCCGGGTCGTAGGTCATCGCCAGCTGCCACAGCGCGTACCCCACCGGCGCCAGCGCCATCGGCGTGCCGGGGTGGCCGCTCTTCGCGGCCTGCACCGCGTCCATCGAGAGCGTGCGGATCGTGTTGATCGCGACGCTGTCGATGGACGGCGTTCCCGCCGGCGTGCCGGCGTTGACCGCGGGCATCGCGGCCGCGACGGACGCGGCGAGCGCGGGCGGGGCGGGGTGGACGAACGACGGCGCGGAAGCGGTGGCGGTGGTCATGGCGATTGCGCCGCGGTCATTCGCGGCGGCGGCGATGGTAGCCGTGCGCAAGCGCCGCGGCCGCGCCGATGAGCGACGCCGGACCCGGAGCCGGCACGTCCGGCGCGCTGCCCGGCGTGTCCCACGCCCACGACGCGTACGCACCGGCCTGCCACGCCCCGCCCGCGTCCTTCCATGCGTGCGCGGGCATGCCGCCGGTGGCCGTCGACGTGACCGGCCCCACGCGCGCCGCGGCGTAGCACGGGTCCGTCCCCGGCGCGCACACGAACGCCACCGCGTCGCCCAGCTCGAGCCACGGCGCGAGATCCAGCGTGCCGTCGTTGCCGACGTCGAGATCCATCCCGCTGCTGCCGCTGAACCCGCGCACCAGCAGGTACGTCACCGTGTCCGCATTCTCCAGGTTCATCGCGTCGCCGCTGCCGACCGCCGCGTGCGCCGCCAGCGGATCGATCGCCAGCGATCGCCCCTCCAGCATGCCGCCGCCGAACGTCGCCTCGTGCGCGACGAAGCGCCCGTTCGCACCCGTCGACCACGCCGACAGGTCGATCGCCATCTCGACCACGCCGGCCGGATCCGTTCCGCCGTCGCCGACCGCCAGCAGCCACCACCCCGTGAGCGTGGCGTGCGGCATGCCCGCGACTTCCACGTATTCGTCCGTGTCCGCGCCCTGCTGGTCCACGCGCACTTCCGTGAGCGTGAACCAGCCCAGGCCGACGCCCGGCGTCCCTGCCACGATCCCTGCGCCGGCGCGCGTGCCCAGCGCGAGCGCGACCCCGCCGGCGGCCAGTGCCGACGCAATCCCCGTGCGCGCCGCGACCGCGGCCCGCCCAATCCCGTGTCCAGCCATGTGCGTGTCTCCCTGCGGCTTTCCGCCGCGCTTCCTTGCGACGCGCGCACGGTAGGGGTCCCGGGGCAGTGTTCTCGGAAGCACGGCCCTTTTTCCGCAGAATCGGCGTCACCCACCACGCATCGCGCTTGTCCCCCGCGAACCATGGGGCAACACTATGGGACCGATGAACCTCCGTGCCGCCCTCGTGACCTTCGCCGCCGCCTGTGCCGTTGCCGCGCTGCCCGCGGCTCCCGCGCGCGGGGCCCAGGACGTCCTCATCGTCGCGGACTCGCTGCGGGACCGGTTCTGGACGCTCAGCCCGGTCGATGGGTCGGTCATCTCCGACTCCTTCATCCTGAACGACGCCCAGTCGCGCTTCTCGCAGGTGTACCGCGCCACTCCCAGCGGACGGAACACGCTGCTGATGAACGACATCGACAAGGACGTCATCTACGAGTACTCGATGACGGGCATCTACCTCCGCACGCTGGCGAGCGGTCCGGTGAACGGCATCGTCAACCCGATGGGCGTCTGCGTGCACCAAGGGAAGATCTGGTTCACCTGCAACGACCCGTCCGTCACCGCCCAGACCGCGCCGGGTGCCAACGCCATCTGGTCGATGAACATGGACGGATCCAACTGCGCCCCGTGGTTCGCCAGCGCCACGCTCGGTGCCGTGCGCGACATCCTGCCGGTGCAGGGCGGATTCATCGTCGGCGACAGCCTGAACGACCGCATCAACTTCGTCTCGTCCGACCGCACGGAAGTGCGCGCCTGGAGCACCCAGGGCGTGACGCTGCCGCAGCAGATGGCGAACCGTCCCGAGGGTGGCGTCGTGGCCGCCGCGTTCAGTGCGCCGTACTTCGGGCTCTTCTACTTCGACGGCCAGGGCAGCATCGAGGGCGCGTCCCAGGGCGTGACCTCGCCGCGCGGCGTGTGGCCGCTGGACAACGGGGAATACCTGTACGCGGGCGGTGCCCAGATCAACGCGTTCGATCCGGTGACGGCGCAGACCCGGAACATCGTCACCCAGACCGCGCCGACCTCCGGGTTCCGCTGGATCTCGCGCGTGACCGTGCCGACGCCGTGCCCCGCCGACCTCAACATCGACGGCATGGTCGACGGCGCGGACATGGGCCTGCTGCTGGGCGCCTGGGGCCCCGGCAACGGCATCGCCGACATCAATCGCGACGGCGTGGTGGACGGCGCGGACATGGGCCTGCTGCTGGGCGCCTGGGGCACCTGCCCATCCTGAACCGCGGCGTAGACTCGCGCGTCC
>JBEIFT010000252.1:0-3865 GCA_040382255.1 Phycisphaeraceae bacterium | reverse complement strand
TGCTCCTGTCCGGCCTCGCGGCCTGCGGCGACAGCACCGGCGGCTACGCCCCGTCGCCCGCGGCCTACGAGCCGCCGGCCCAGGACTTGTCGGCGGCGAAGGATCCGAAGTTCCGCCCGCTGGTGCAGGCGATCCTCGCGCAGCGGAAGGCGTCGAAGGAGCTCGCCGATTTCCGCGCGGGATTCGGCTCCGGCGGCATGGACGAGGCGGGGGGCAGGAAGTACCAGGAGCTCTTTGCGAAGGTCGCCGACGCCGGCCAGAAGGTGTCCGACCTCGCGGGCGAGGCAAACTTCGAGGGCGACGACAAGCGCGTCTTCGAGGTGATCGTGTCGCTTGGCGACGAGCAGCTGAAGGGCCTGCTCAAGTAACGCCCGCGTACGACGGGGCGGCCGCGGCCCCTCAATTCGGCCCCTCAATTCGGCACCGAATACGGCACCGAACACGGCACCGAATCCCGCGCTGAGCTTGGTGCCGGATCCGCTACTGAATCTCGGGTCGCACGATGCCCGGCAGCAGGATGCCCGACATGAAGCGGTGCGCGGGGCGCGCGCCGCCCTCGACGGCGAAGTGGATCGGCGGCGCGTTGGGATTCGGCTGCATGATCTGCTCCAGCTCCTTGTAGATGATGTTCGGAGCCGCGATCGAGCCGTCCATGTACGAGATGTTCACGCGACCCGGGTTCCAGAGCGCGGGCGTGTCGATCCAGTCGCCGGCGAGTCCGGTCGGCGGGCGCACGCGCACGCACCAGCCCTGCAGGTTGAAGTTGTACGCGTCCTCCTCGGAGATGGTCGCCATCGTGCCGGAGGGCTGCGGGATCTGCGACATCGTGACCGTCTTGAACTGCGAGCCGCGGTAGATCTCGGGGTAGTCGGTGCTGTTCGGGTCGGGGAACTGCCAGAGGTCGTCGCAGCGCAGCGTGGGGCTGTAGGCGCCGACGCCGACGAAGGCGTTGAACGAGTACGAGCGCACGCGGCCGTCGGGGCAGTTGGTCGGGGGCGAGGTGTAGGAGAAGTCGCGGCGCGCGGTCGGATCCTGCGGCGACACATACGCCTTCGAGGTGGCGCCGAGGTAGGTCCACAGCGCGCCCTGCTCGAGGCTCTTGTCGGTCTCGCGGTCGCCGGAGCAGAGGGCGCCGTTGGTGTTGACCCAGCAGTTCGGCAGCGTGGGGAGGCCGCTGCCCACGATGGCGGCGTTGTCGGTGCGCGGGCTGACCAGCCGGCCGTTGTTGTCGGTCGCGTACGACTGGTTCGCGAGCGCGAGCTGGCGCTGGTTCGAGAGGCACGCGGTGGCGCGGGCCTGCGTCTGCAGGGCGCGGGCCGAGACCAGGACCAGCGCGAGGACGATCACGACGATCGTGACGACGAGCAGCAGCTCCACGAGCGTGAAGCCAGCACGGGGATTTCCAGCACGGGGATATCCAGCACGGGGATATCCAGCACGGGGATATCCAGCACGGGGTGACCCAGCATGGGGAGAGCCGGGCTGGTGCGAGCCGGGATGGGTCGGTCGGGTGCGCCGGGCGGCGCGATCGGACACCTGCATGGAACCTCCGGAAGGGCGCGGGCCGCGGAACGCGGTCTCTGGAGTGTACTACGAAGCCGCGCGCCACCCGATGCACCCGCCGGCCGCAACGACGGGAGATGCAGTGCTTCCGCGCGGCGGGCACGCGGACCGCCTGTCCAAACGCCGCCCAAACGCCGCACTTGCACCACCGGCCGCGGGCTTCATAACCTGCGCGCCGATGACGAACGACGCCACGCAGCCCTCCGGCAACGACGACCGTCCCGCGCCGAGGGCCGTCATGCTGGTGGTGCTGGTCGCCGCGCTCGGGTACTTCGTCGACATCTTCGACCTGCTGCTGTTCGGGCTCGTCCGCAAGAAGTCGCTGCTGGAGCTGATGCAGGCGGAGCTCGCCGGCCGGTCGCCGCAGGAGGTCGACGCGATGCTCGCGCAGGCGGGCATCTGGATCGACAACATCCTGCAGACCTCGGGTCTTCTCGTGGGCGGCGTGGTCTGGGGCGTGATCGCCGACCGCTACGGTCGGCTCAAGGTGCTCTTTGGCTCGATCCTCGCCTACTCGCTCGCGAACCTCCTGAACGCGCATGTGACGAGCGTCGAGCAGTACGGCGTGCTGCGCTTCGTGGCCGGGTTCGGGCTGGCGGGCGAGCTGGGGGCGGGCATCACGCTCGTCTCCGAGCTGGTGAGCCGCGAGCGGCGCGGCCTGGCGACGACCTTCGTGGCGGCGGTCGGCATCCTCGGCGCGGTGGCGGGGTACTTCGTGACCCAGATGGTCGAGTGGCGGACCGCGTTCACCATCGGCGGCGTGCTCGGGCTGGCGCTGCTCGCGCTGCGCGTGGGCGTGGTCGAGAGCGGCGTCTTCCTGCGGGCCGAGCACGCGCATGTGCCGCATCGCGGCGCGGTCTGGCTGCTGTTCTGGCCGCGCGAGCGGCTGCGGCGCTACCTGTCGACGGTGCTGGTCGCGGTGCCGATCTGGTTCGTGGTGGGCACGCTGGTCAAGTACTGCGATGTGATCATGCCGAGCCTGGGCCTGCCGGTCGAGGAGAAGCCGAACCCGGCGCGCGCGATCATGTGGTGCTACATCGGCCTCGCCGCCGGCGACCTCGGCAGCGGGCTGTTCAGCCAGTGGCTGCGGTCGCGCCGGCAGGCGATCGCGGTGTTCCACGGGCTGACGCTGGCGGCGCTGGCGCTGTACTTCACGGTGGGCGCGCACTCGATCTCGGCCTTCTACGCGGTGATCTGCTTCGCCGGCTTCGCGAGCGGCTACTGGGCGGTGTTCGTGACGGTGGCGGCCGAGCAGTTCGGCACCAACCTGCGCGGCACGGCGGCGACCACGGCGCCGAACGTCGTGCGCTGGTCGGCCGCGTGGACGGGCGGACTCTGGCTCTGGCTGAGCGGGCCGTGGGGCGCGTGGCAGGCGGCGCTGGCGGTGGCGCTGGTGGTGATGCCGCTCGCGATGCTGGCCACCCTCGGGTTGCGCGAGAGCTACGCGCTCGACATGGACTACAACGAGGAGTGAACGCGGCGCGCGCGTGGGTAGAATCCGCGCCGCGCGGTACGGATAGAATCCGCGACTTGCGGTACGCTCCGCCCACAGGTCACACCATGGCATCCATGATCCTCCGTCTTCCCAGCGTGTTTTCCCGTGTCCTCCTTCCGGTCGTGTTCGCGTGCGCCAGCCTGCTCGGCGCGTGCAGCGGCGTGCCCAAGGGCGAGGGCACCTACCTGATCAGCGTGCAGGGCGTCGACAGCGGCAAGCCGGTCCCGGGCGTCGAGATCATCGCGTCGGGCACGGGCGGGCGCATGCGCGGCGACCAGCCGTCGAAGGCGACCACCGACGAGGACGGCAACGCCACGATCCTCTTCGGCAACTGGGGCGCCGTCGACCTCCAGCTCTACGCGGGCAACGCGACCGAGCGCTGGATGGTCACGCAGGACCGCGTGGCGGTGAACGGCGGCAAGTCCTCGTCGAACCCGCTGCGCCTGATCGTGGGCGCCGGGCGCGGCGGCGGCAACGCGCTCTACAACCTCTCGATCACGCGGGTCGAGAAGGGCGGCAAGGTCGACAACTGAGGCCGGCAACTGAGGCCGGCAACTGAGGTCGGCGCTGGCGTCGACCTTCGAGGTCGGCAGGCGATCACGACGACAGCATCGCGATGAACTCCCCGGCGGCCGCGGCAACGCGGTCGCTGGTCGTTTTGAGGTTGCGCAGGAAGGCCTCGTGCGTGGGCTCGTGGTGGTCGACGAGGTCGGTCACGCCCTTGAGCGCGGCGCGCGGGACCTGCGCCTCGCGGCACGCGACGGCGAGCGCCGCGAGCTCCATGTCCTTGGCGAGGGCGCGCGTGCG
>JBEIFT010000251.1:0-3879 GCA_040382255.1 Phycisphaeraceae bacterium | reverse complement strand
GGCCGGGGGCGCCGAGCGGCGCGGCCAGCCACTCGCACGCCGGCGGCGCGGCGGCGCCGAGCAGCGCGGCCATGGCGCGGGCGTCGTGCATGGCGACGATGGAGTGCGTGGGCATCGAAGGGATCGTACGGGCCGGGGCGGGCCGGGCGGTGCGCGCGGTGTGCGCGCGGCGATCGCTAGCATCCGCGCCATGCGCACTTCATCCCTCGTGGCGGCGGTCCTGTTCGCATCGGTCTCGGCGGTCGCGGTGTGCGCGGCGCCGCAGTCGGAATCGCAGGGCGGCGCAGCGGCATTCGAGGAATGCGGCCCCGGCTGCCGGCGCATCTTCAACGGCAAGGATCTGGCCGGCTGGGTGCGCGTCAACTGCTTCGAGGACACGTTCCAGGCGAAGGACGGCAAGATCTACTGCACGGGCAAGCCCACCGGCTTCCTGCGCACCGACCGCATGTACGAGAACTACGTGCTCGAATTCGACTGGATGCACGTGGAGAAGCAGGGCAACGCCGGCCTGTTCGTGTGGTCGGACCCCGTGCCCAGCGTCGAGCAGAACATGTTCCCGCGCTCGGTCGAGGTGCAGGTCATGCTGACGCCCGACGTGAAGGACAAGCAGGGCCGCCTGCTCTACACGGGTCAGGGCGACGTGTTCAGCATCTGGGGCGCGAAGATGACGCCGCTCCGCCCGCACCCCGCGGGCTGGGAGCGCACGCTTCCAAGCGAGCGCGTGACCAAGGGCGCCGGCGAGTGGAACCACTACAAGGTCACCTGCGACCGCGGCAACCTGACGCTCGAGATCAACGGGCGCGAGGTGAGCGGCGCGAAGGACGTGACGCCGCGCAAGGGCTACATCTGCCTGGAGAGCGAGGGCACGCCGATCTGGTTCAAGGACCTGTGCGTGCGCGAGCTGCCCGCCGCGAGCCCCGCGCTGGAGGCGAAGGACGTCGTGATGGACGGCACGGGGATGGTCGCGCTCTTCGACGGCAAGACGCTGGCCGGTTGGCACGAGGAGAAGGGCAAGGAAGGCCACTGGAAGTTCGAGGGCGGCGTGGCGAAGTTCGACGGCAAGGGCGATTCGCTCTGGACCGACGCGAGCTACGGCGACTTCGAGATGGTGGTCGACTGGCGCTGGACCAAGGAGCACCAGGGCAAGATGCAGCGTCCGTTCATCGGCACCGACGGCAACGAGGTGAAGAACCCCGACGGCACGGTGAAGATGGTCGAGATCGAGGAGCGCGACAGCGGCATCTACCTGCGCGGCAACAGCAAGAGCCAGGTGAACATCTGGTGCTGGCCGGTGGGCAGCGGCGAGGTCTGGGGCTACCGCACCGACCCGAAGATGCCGGCCGAGGTGCGCGCGGCGTGCACGCCCAAGGTGCCGGCGGACAACCCGGTGGGGCAGTGGAACCGCTTCGTGATCCGCATGGTGGGCGACCGCCTGACCGTGGACCTGAACGGCAAGCGCGTGATCGACAATGCGCAGCTGCCAGGCGTGCCCGCGAGCGGCCCGATCGCGCTGCAGAGCCACGGCTGCCCGGTGGAGTTCGAGAACGTGTTCGTGCGGCCGTTGAAGTGAGCGGGGGCGCGCGGCCGTGCGCGACGCGCGGTCCGGCGCTCAGCCCGCGTACTCGCACCGCGACGTGCACGTCTCGTGCACGACGACCTGCGCGAGCGCCGGCAGCTGCGGCTTGAGGCGGTCCCAGATCCACTTCGCGATCATCTCGCTGGTGGGGTTCTCCAGGCCCGGGATGTCGTTCAGGCAGAAATGGTCGAGCTGCTTCTCGATGGGGCCGGTCAGCGCCTTGATGTCGCCGTAGTCCATCAGGTAGCCCTTCGCAGGGTCCAGCGGGCCGGCGACCACGACGTCCACGCGGAAGCTGTGGCCGTGCATGCGGCGGCACTTGTGGCCCTCGGGGAACGTGGGCAGCCAGTGCGCGGCCTCGAAGGTGAAGCTCTTGACCAGTCGGACGTGCATCGGGGGCGAGTGTAGGGGCACGCGCGGGCGCGTGGATCGGGCGGGTGAACCCGGTCAACAGGGTCAACCCGGTTTACCGGGTTCCGTGTTGCCTGGCCCACGCAAAAGCCCGCGGCGCGGGGCCGCGGGCTTTGCGTGGGCCAAGGACTGCGCTTACTCCGCCGCGGGGGCCGTGCCGCCCTCGACGTGCTTCAGGCCGCGGCGCTGGTCGCGCAGGCGGCGGGCCTTGCCGAAGCGCTCGCGCAGGTAGAAGAGCTTGGCGCGGCGGGCATCGCCGCGGCGGACGACGTCCAGCTTCGCCATGCGGGGCGAGTGCAGCGGGAAGCTGCGCTCGACGCCCTCGTTGGCGACGATGCGGCGGACCGTGATCATCTTGTGGATGCCGCGGCCGGTGACGGCGATCAGCACGCCCTGGAAGACCTGGATGCGCTCCTTGTCGCCTTCGATGATCTTGTAGTGGACATCGACCGTGTCACCGACGCCGAACTTCGGGAGCTCGGCCTCGTTCTTCAGCTGGTCGGCGACGACGGATTCCATGATCGTGGTGCGGTTCATCGTTGTGCTCGGCCCTGGCGGGCCGTTCCTTTCTTTCGGGCTTCCGCCCGCTGTTCCGCCTTCAGCCCTGCGCGTCCTGCGCCTGGCCACCGTCGGCGGTCTGCGACGTGGGACGGGGAATTCCGCCCAGGGGTCGCTCCAGGAGGTCGGGCCGACGCACGCGCGTCCGCTCGACCATCTGGCCGTGCCTCCAGCGCTCGATCGCGGCGTGGTCGCCGCTCAGGAGCACCTCGGGCACCTCGCGCCCGCGCCATTCGCGCGGCCGCGTGTAGTGAGGGCAGTCCAGGAGGGCCTTGCCTTCCTTGTCACGGCGGGAGAACGAGTCCTCCGCCGCGGACTGCTCGTGACCCAGCGCTCCGTGCTGGAGCCGGGTCACGGCGTCGATGACCATCATGGCGGGGATCTCACCACCGCTCACGACGAAGTCTCCGACGCTCACCTCGAGCGGGGCCAGTTCCTCGATGGCCCGCTCGTCGATACCTTCGTAATGTCCCGCGATCAGGAGAAGGCGGGGTTGCCTGGCCAACCATTCGACGCGGGGCTGAGCCAGGCGCTCGCCCTGCGGCGTGAGCAGCACGCGGACGGCTGCTCGGGGATCCATCTTCTCGACCGCCTCGACCGCGTCGACGAGGGGTTGGCACATCAGGACCATGCCGGGCCCGCCCCCGAAGGGGCGATCGTCGGTCTTGCGGTGCTTGTCGGCGCTCCAGGCACGGATGTCGTGCGCGTGAAACTCGACCAGCCCCGCGGCGGCCGCACGCCCCGGGATGCTCGTGCCCAGAACGGGCTGGAACATCGCGGGGAACAGGGTGAGGACGTCGATTCTCACGCGTCCTCACCCGTCACGGCCGTCAGGCCTTCTTCTCGGCGACCGGCTTCGGGCCGCGCAGCGGGCTCAGGCCCTTCTTCGCGCGGATCGCGTCGGCCTTGGTGCGGCCCTTGGCGTGCGTGATGGCGAGGACCTTGTCGCTCACCGTGCCGCCGGCCTTCTTGATCAGGGTGACCGCCGTCGGCGAGGGCTGGGCGCCCTTCGACAGCCAGTGCTGGATGCGGTCCAGCTTCAGGTGGATCTGCTTGCCTTCCTTGCCCTGGGGCTCGTACCAGCCGAGCTCCTCGATGACCACGCCGTCGCGCGGGGCGCGCTTGTCCATGGCGGCAAGGCGGAAGAACGGGTGATGGGCGCGGCCCATCTTCTTGAGACGCAGGACGACCATTGGCCGTCTCCTTTCATGAGCGCCCGCGTCGGTCGCGCGCCGGCACCTTGCCGGGGACGCGCCGGGCGCATCGTGGGGCGGGCCGTCTCGGGCCCGATGTGCGCTGCGCCTTCGGCAGGCGGTTGCGAGAGCCGGGAACTC
>JBEIFT010000250.1:0-3903 GCA_040382255.1 Phycisphaeraceae bacterium | reverse complement strand
TCGTCGCAGGCGGCGCTGGTCGCGTCGAACCTGCCGGCCACCAACTCGTCGGGCTTCGCCTACGGCCTGACCAGCGACGCCATCTCCTCGAACGGCACCTACTACTACGGCCAGGCCGCGGCGGTCAGCATCACCGTCGGCCAGGCGTGGTCGCTCGGCCAGCTGACCTTCTGGGGTTCCAGCGAGGCGTTCAACTCCCCGGGCCTGGCGAACTTCGCGGGCTTCCAGGCGACGATCTACAACGCGAACTTCACCCAGGTCGTGGCGCAGCGCACGTGGACCATGGCGCAGGTGGCGACCATCGCCACCGGCAACGCAAACTCCGCAGGCGGCGACGAATACCAGTTTGCGGGCAGCCTCAGCGGCATCACGCTCGCGGCGGCGGGCAGCTACCGCATCTCGATCGGCGCGGTGCTGGCCGATCCCGAGGGCGACGCGTTCGTGTGGACCGCGGGCCAGACCGCGGGCGGCGGCTACACGACCGGCAACGCCGGCACGTGGGGCAGCACGTGGACCGCCAACTCACCGATCCAGGGCACCGGCTCGTTCATGCTCTTCGGCAATGCTGTTCCCGCGCCGGGCGGCTTCGCGCTGCTGGCGCTGGCCGCCATGGGCTCGCGCCGCCGCCGCGCGTGACCGCGGAAGCGGCTGCCGCGCCCGCGCGCACCGCACGCGTCCTCAGCGATGCCAGTCCGCAGGCACTTCGCCGCTGGTCGCGGTGATCCGGCTGCGGATGCCGCCCCGGCCCTTCCAGTCCGTGATCACCTGCAGCCAGACGGGCTTCATCGCCGCCGCCAGGTCGTCGCGGATGCGGTTGGTGACCGCCTCGTAGAAGATTCCCTCGTTGCGGAAGCTCTGGAAGTAGAGCTTCAGGCTCTTCAGCTCCACGCACGTCGCACCAGGCTGGTAGCGCACCGTGATGGTGCCGAAGTCCGGGTGGCCGGTCTTGGGGCAGACGGACGTGAACTCCTCGTTCACGTGCTCGATCACGAACGGCTGCTGGGACGGCGAGGGGAAGAACTCGAGGAGCTTCACGTCGGGCATGGCGGAAGGGTAGCACCCATGCGCGGCGCGGGCACGCCGGGGCACGGGCGGCACGCTCACGGACGGTACTGCTTCACCAGCTTCTCGACCGACGCCTGCGCGGCATCCAGCTCCAGGCTGCGCGCGAAGGCGCGGCGCGCCTCCTCGCGGGCCGTGCCGTCCAGGCGGTCGCTCAGCAGCCACGCGTTCAGGGCACAGGCACCGACGCCGTTCCAGGCGCGCACGCTCGCGGGGTCCTGCTGGGCGGCGGTGCGGTACGCCGCAGCCGCGCGGGCCATGTCGCCCTGGCGGAAGCACAGGTACGCGGCGCGTTCGCTCGCGCGGGCGTCCGGCCAGCGGCGCGCCAGCTCCTCGGCCGAGCTCGCGGCCTCGGACCAGCGGCCGGACGCGGCATAGGCCGAGACCAGCGCGTCCATCGTGTCGCGCTGCACCTCGCCCATCTCCACCGCTTCCTCGCAGGCGGTGACGGCGTCGGCGGCGCGGCCCGTGCGCAGGTAGGCGCGGCCCAGGCGCGTCCACGCGTCGGCATCGGCGGCGGCGTCCGCGCAGATCCGCTCCAGGAACGGGACCGCGCCAGCGAAGTCGCCCGTCCGCTCCAGGCACCGCGCCACGCCGGCCATCGCGCGCGCGTCGGCCGGATGCGCCAGCAGCGCCTGGCGGTACGCGCGGATCGCGTCGGGGTCGCGGCCGGCGGCCTCGTGGACCTCGGCCAGCCCCACGCGCGCGTCCAGGTTGTCGGGGGCCACGGCCAGCGTCGCCTCGTAGGACCGCTGCGCCGCGCGCAGGTCGCCCTGCACGCGCGCAGCGTCGGCCACGGCAACCTTCGCTTCCACAAGGCGCGGGTTCTGCTCGACCAGCGCGCCCAGGTCCTGCATCGCCTGGCGATAGTCGCCCTGCTGCGCGATCTCGCGCGCGCGTGCGATGCGCGCGGCCTCCTCGGGCGTCGGGTCGGCGGGGATCGACGCCTCGGCCTTCGCGACCTGGCTCTCGGGCTTCGCCCACGAGCGGCACCCGCCCGTCGCCAGCGTCACGCCCGCGCACAGCACCAGGCACGCCAGCGCGCGCAGCCACGCGGCGTTCGCCAGGTCGGGCAGCGCCCCGCGCAGCGTGCCTTCCTTCGCGGTCTCCAGGATGCACGGCACGTTCGCGAACGCCTTCATGCGCGCCACCGAGCGGAAGCACGCCTCGCCGCAGGTGCCGCCGCCCAGATGCTCATGGCGGTCCAGGTGGCTGCCGACGGCGCCCTTCGAGTCGTTCACGTGGATCACGCGCACGCTTCCCAGGCCGACCGCCGCGTCAAGCGCGTCCCAGGCCGCTTTCGCCTTCACAGGCGTCGTCATGTCGTGGCCCCATGCGGTGGCGTGGCACGTGTCGATGCAGAACGCGACGCGCTCGGGGTCCTTGACCGCGTCACGGATGCGCGCCAGGTGGTCCCACGGCCCGCCCAGGTTGGTGCCGCTGCCGACGGTGTTCTCGATGCACGTGACGGTGCGGTAGCCGCGCGTCGCGGCGTGGATCGCGTCCAGGCCCTTCGCCAGGCGCGCGATGCCGGCGGCCTCGTCCTTCGCGTCGCGCGCGGTGCCCAGGTGCGCGCCGGGATGCATGACGCACGACGGGATGCCGAGCGCCTCGCAGCGCTCGACCTCGTCCAGCTGCGCGGCCTGGCTCTTGCGGCGCGACTCGGCGTCGGGCGACGCCAGGTTGACCAGGTAGCTGTTGTGGCTGACCAGGCGGCGTTCGGGATGCGTGTCCCAGCCGGCGTCCTTCACCGCAGCGCGGAATGCGGCGATCGCCTCGGGGGCGAGCGGCTTCGCGGTCCACTGCCGCTGGTTCTTGGTGAAGACCTGCACGCAGTCCAGGCCCAGGCGCACGGCTTCCGGCACCGCCAGGTGCAGCCCGCCCGCGACGCTCAGGTGGCTGCCGACGAGCATCAGCCGCAGCCCACCGGCAGGTGCGCGGCGGTGCCGCCGTTCGCGGTGGCGCGCAGCGGCGCCGCGGAACCCAGCCGCTCCACGATCGCGGCCGCGGCGCGCGCCGCCTGCACGCGCAGCTCGGGCACGGCGGTCGACTCCCACAGGTCGCCGCGGCGCAGCGCGCCGACCAGCCACACCGGCGCGCCGGTGCCGGCGAGCAGCAGACCGTCGTCATCGGTGCGGAGTCCCATCCCCAGCTCGTCCGTGGACGCCAGCCCCGACCGCAGCAGCGAGCCGACCAGGGGGTCGATCGACTCGCGCACGCCCATCGCGGGTCCGACGCAGTTGAAGATCCGGGCCGCGCGGTGCGTGCGCACGGCGCCCGAGGGCGCCCGCACCGATACGTCCATCGCCCCGTCCGCGGCCGGCACCAGGCCGACCACCTCGCCGCGCTCCAGCACCAGCGTGCCGGCGCCAAGCTCACGCTCGATCTCGGCCAGCACCGCGCGCGGCGCGCGGTGGCGGTGGATCTCCCACATCGGTCGCGCGTGGCGCATGAACTGCCGGCGCTCCGCGGGCGTCCACGCGCGCCAGATGGCCGTCACGTGCGGCCGGATCGCGTCCAGCGCGCCCTGCCAGCCCAGGCCGGCCGCGGTGCGCTGGCGCGCGGCAAGGCGCAGCGCGTGCAGCACGGCGCGCGGCCCGCCGCGGAACGCGTCAAGCGGCATGGCCAGCGGCGACTCGCCGGGCACCGCGTGCGGCAGCGGCAGGCGTCCGTTGCGCGACACCATCCGGATGTGCCCCTGGTGGCCCGCGCGGCGCAGGCCCAGGACGATGTCGATCGCGGTCAGGCCGCTTCCCAGGACGACGACCTCGGCGTGCGGGTCCAGCCCCTGCATCGCGCGCGACTCCCAGGGATCGGCCGCGAGCGCGGCGCGCGCCACGC
>JBEIFT010000249.1:0-3904 GCA_040382255.1 Phycisphaeraceae bacterium | reverse complement strand
CCTGGAGCCGCCCGGCTGGTCGTGGGCATCGGCGACGCTCCTCAACGCGATCCACTACCAGCAGCCGGCGACGGTGCTGGGTGCGCTGGTCGCGCTGCTCGCGATCGCCGTGGTCGCGGGCGCGGGCGTCGCGCGGCTCCTGCGGCGGCCCGCGGTGCGTTCGGCGCTGCTGCTGGCGGCGCTCGCGCTGCTTCCCGTGGCCATCGGCGGCTGCCGCGACGCCGGCGCGGCCGACGGCCCCGCGATCCAGGCGACGCGCTGGTTCGGCGGGCCGGGCCGCGGCAAGGTGCAGTTCGAGTACCCGCGCGTCCTGGAGATCGACCCCCGCGACGGCGCCGTGTACGTCATCGACCGGCAGGCGCGCGTGCAGCGCTTCGACGCCGACGGCCGCTGGCAGCGTGAGTGGCGCATGCCGGAGAAGGAGATGGGCAAGCCCACCGGCATGGGCATCGCGCCCGACGGCACGGTGTGGGTGGCCGACACGCACTACCACCGCGTGATCGGCTACACGCCCGAGGGCACGGAGGTGCGGCGCTTCGGCGGCTACGGGACGGACCCCGGGCAGTTCATCTTCCCGTGCGACGTGGAGGTCGGCCCGGACGGCAACCTGTGGGTCTGCGAGTTCGGCGGCAACGACCGCATTCAGGTCTTCCGGCCGGACGGAACGTTCGTGCGCGCGATCGGTGCGCAGGGCCGCGGACCGGGGCAGTTCGACCGGCCGCAGTCGATCGCCTTCGCGCGCGACGGCTCGGAGCTCTACGTGACCGACGCGTGCAACCACCGCCTGCAGGTGCTGCGTCCGGACGGCGCCGTGGTGCGCGTGGTCGGCAGCCTCGGCGAGGGCGCCGGTCAGTTCGTCTACCCGTACGGACTGGAACCGCTGCCCGACGGCACGCTGCTGGTCACCGAGTTCGGCAACAACCGTGTGCAGCGGATCGACCCGCGTGACGGGCGATGCCTGGGCATGGGCTCGGCCGTCCGCGGCGCGCCGGTGCCGGTCCTGCTGCAGCTGGTCGACGGCGACCGGATGCGCTCGGTGCCGTCGGGGACGAACATGCTGCGCTTCCCGTGGGCGGCAGGGGTGCGCGACGGCCAGGCGTACGTGCTGGATTCGGGCCACTCGCGCGTGCTGGTCTTCCCGCTGGATTCCCTTCCCCTCCCGGCGGGTCCGGCGGCACCCCCGGTGCGGTAGCGTGAAGGCCACGGCATGCAGCTGAGCTTCGAACATCCCTTGGCCCTGGCGATCCTGGCGCTGGCGCTGCCGCTGGCATGGATGGCCTGGCGCAGCCGTGCGGTGCTGGGGCCGTTCAAGACATGGGGCGGTCTGGTGCTGCGGCTCCTGGTGCTGGCGCTGCTGGCCTGCGCGCTGGGGCGGCCGAACTTCGTCCGCGAGAGCGACGCGATGAGCGTGCTGGTGCTGGCCGACGAGAGCGACAGCGTGCCGCTGGCGCTGCGGCAGCAGTCCGAGGCCGCGGTGCGCGAGGCCGTGGGCCGCAAGCAGCGCGAGGAGGACCGCGTCGGCGTCGTCACCGTGGCGCGCGACCCGATCATCGCCGCCATGCCCGGGCAGCTGCCCGAGGTGACGCTCACCGGACACGTCGGCGACCTGCAGGCCACGGACCTGGCGTCCGGCGTGCGCATGGCGCTGGCGACGCAGCCGGCGGACACGACGGCACGCATCCTGCTCCTGAGCGACGGCAACGAGACCGCGGGCAGCCTCCTGGAGGCGGCCGACCTGGCCCGCGCGGCCGGCGTGCCCATCGACGTCGTGCCGCAGGAGTACCGCCACGCCAGCGAGGTGCTGGTGGAGCAGCTGCGGGCCCCGACGCGCGCGCGCGAGGGCCAGTCGATCGACCTGCGCGTGGCGATCCGCAGCCAGAAGCCCGCGAAGGGCCGCCTGCTGCTCTGGCAGAACGATGAGCCGGTGGACCTGGGCGGCGCAGGCGGTGGGTACGAGGTCAGCTTGGAGCCCGGCGCGAACCTGGTCACGCTGCCCGTCGTGGCGAACGGCACCGGCGCGCAGCGGTTCCGCACGGTGTTCGAGCCTGCGGACCCGGCGGCCGACACGATCCAGCAGAACAACACCGGCGCGGCCGTGGTCTTCGTCGGCGGCACCGGCCGCGTGCTGGTGATCGCCCCCGAGGGCGCCACGGACACGCAGGCGCTGGAGACCGCGATGCGCGAGGGGCGCATCGAGTCCGAGCGCGTCGCGCCCGAGACCGCGATGTCGCGCGGGCTGGCGTTCCTGGCCGGCTTCGACGCGGTGGTGCTGGCGAACGTCCCGCGCTGGGCGTTCGACAACGAGTACGACCGCGCGCTGCACGCCTACGTGCACGACCTGGGCGGCGGCATGCTCATGCTGGGCGGTCCGGAGAGCTTCGGTGCGGGCGGGTGGCTCGGCTCCGAGACCGCGAAGGCGCTGCCCGTCCGCATGGATCCGCCGCAGACGCGGCAGATCCTGCGCGGCGCGCTCGCGATCGTGTTCCACAGCTGCGAGATGGCCGAGGGCAACTACTGGGGGCAGCAGGTGGCGACGTCCGCGATCGAGGCCCTCTCGAGCCAGGACTACATCGGGCTCGTCAGCTACGGCGGCGGCGGGTTCGCGGGCGGCGTCCCCAAGCCGAGCGACCGCAACGGCTACGGATGGGGCTTCCCGCTGCAGATCGCGGGCTCCAAGAGCGCGGCGATCGCGGCGGCCAAGGGCATGATCGTCGGCGACATGCCCGGCTTCGAGATCCCGATGGAGATGGTGCGCGACGAGATGGTCAAGGTGCGCGCCGGCCTGAAGCACGTGATCGTGATCACGGACGGCGACCCGAGCGCACCCGACCCCGAGCTGCTGAACGACTACAAGGCTGCGAAGATCACGGTGACCACGGTCATGGTGGCCGGCCACGGCAGCGCCGAGGACAACCGCAAGATGCAGGCGATCGCCACCAAGACCGGCGGCCGCTTCTACAAGGTCGAGAACCCGCGCAAGCTGCCGCAGATCTTCATCCAGGAGGCGACGCTGGTCAGCCGGTCGCTGATCGTGGAGGGCGACTTCCAGCCGGGCGTGGCCGCATCCGCGGGCGGCCCCATGGCGGGCTTCGACGCGGTTCCGCCGGTGCGCGGCTACATCCTGACCGTGCCGCGCGAGGGGCTGGCACAGGTGCCGGTCGCGGTGAAGACGAGCGAGGGCAACGACCCGATCGTGGCGTACTGGAACTACGGCCTGGGGCGGAGCATCGCGTTCACCTCGGACGTGGGGCCGCGCTGGGGGCCGGCGTGGACGCGCTGGACGCGTTTCCAGGCGTTTTGCGAGCAGTTCCTGCGCTGGAGCCTGCGCCCGGCGATGCCGCAGGACGTGAGCGTCGCGACGCGGGTCGACGGCGACCGCGCGTTCGTCGACGTCGAGACGCGCGAGCAGCAGGGCGGCTTCGCGGCCACGACGCGCGCCGACGCGCGCCTGGTGGCGCCGGACGGCCGCACGATCGACCTGCCGCTGCGGCAGGTGGGCCCGGGTCGCTTCACGGGCGAGTTCGACGCGAAGCAGCAGGGCGCGTACCTGGCGAACATCGCCTTCGCGCGCGCGGGCGATGACGGCAGCGCGCGCGCCGGCAGCGTGCAGGCGGCCGTGAGCGTGCCGTACGCGGCCGAGTACCGCGCCACGGCCGACAACGCGGCGCTGCTGCGCGCCGTGGCCGAGCGCACCGGCGGGCGCGTGCTGCGCCTGGCCGACGCCAAGACCTGGGAGCTCTTCGACCGCTCCTCGCTTGGCGTGTCGCAGAGCGCGCGCACGCTGTGGAACTGGGCGGCGATCCTGGCGGCCGTGCTGATCGTGGCGGACGTCGCGTGGCGGCGCATCGCGTTCGACGCCCGCGACGCGCGCGACCTGGCGGCGCGCGTGACGGGCGGCACGGTG
>JBEIFT010000248.1:0-3918 GCA_040382255.1 Phycisphaeraceae bacterium | reverse complement strand
CGCGGCGGCGTTCCCCGCATGGAGCGCGCTGGCCGCGGTCGAGCGCGCGAAGCACCTGCGCGCGCTGGCGGCCGCGATGCTGCGCGACACGGAGCGCCTGGCCGCGCTGTGCACCGCCGAGTGCGGCAAGCCGCTGGCCGAGTCGCGCACCGAGGTCGCCTACGCGGCCAGCTTCCTGGAGTGGTACGCCGACGAGGGCCGCCGCGTGTACGGCGAGACGCTGCCCGCGAGCGACCCCGCGAAGCGCCTGTTCGTGCTGCGGCGCCCCGCCGGCGTCGCGGCGGCGATCACGCCGTGGAACTTCCCGCTGGCGATGGTCACGCGCAAGATGGGACCGGCGCTGGCCGCGGGCTGCACGCAGGTGGTCAAGCCCGCCGAGCAGACGCCGCTGAGCGCGCTGGCGATCGCGGCGCTGGCGGCGGAGGCGGGCATCCCCGCAGGCGTGGTGAACGTCGTTCCCGGCATGGACGCGCCGGCGATCGCGGGCGCGTTCTTCGAGGGGATGCACGTCCGTCACCTGAGCTTCACGGGCAGCACCGAGGTCGGCAAGCTGCTGCTGGCGCAGAGCGCGCGCACCGTGATGCGCGTCTCGCTGGAGCTGGGCGGCCACGCGCCGTTCATCGTGTTCGACGACGCCGACCTGGACAAGGCCGTGGCGGGCGCGATCGCCAGCAAGTTCCGCAACGCGGGCCAGACCTGCGTGTGCGCCAACCGCTTCTACGTGCAGCGCGGCGTCCACGACGCATTCGTCGCGAAGCTGGGCGCGGCGATCGCGGCGCTGAAGGTCGGCGACGGCGCGGCGGCCGGCACGCAGGTCGGGCCGCTCATCGACGACGGCGGGCTGGCGAAGGCCGAGCGCCACGTCGCGGACGCGGTGGCGAAGGGCGCGAGGGTCGTGACCGGCGGCGTGCGCGCGCGCCCCGCGGGCTGCGCCGACCGCTTCCTGGCGCCGACGCTGCTGGACGGCGTGACGCAGGACATGCTGTGCTTCCGCGAGGAGACCTTCGGCCCCGTGGCGCCGGTCTGCGCGTTCGGCACCGAGGCCGAGGCGCTGGCCGCCGCGAACGACACGGAATACGGGCTGGCCGCCTACGTCTTCACCCGCGACGGCGCGCGCATCATGCGCATGGCCGAGGGCCTGCAGTACGGCATCGTGGGCGTCAACGACGCGCTGCCCGCCACCGCGCAGGCGCCGTTCGGCGGCGTGAAGCAGTCCGGCCTGGGCCGCGAGGGCGGGCACCACGGCATCGAGGAATACCTGGACCTGCGCTACGTGAGCTGGCGCATCGACTGAGCCGCGCCCGCCGGGCGCGCGGCGTCAGGCCTTCTTCTCGCCGGCCAGCCCCGTGGCGCCGGCCACGCGGTCGGTGGTGCGCTCGGCCAGGTTCGCCAGCTTCCTGATCTCCTCCAGGTCGCGGAGGTTGGCGATCTTGTTCATGAACTTGATCGCGACGAAGACGCTGAACGCGATGATCACGAACTGGACGACGGTGTCGATGAAGGCGCCGTAGCGGATGGCGACCGCGGCCTGCGCGGCGACGCCGTCCTTCGCCTCGACGGCGGGCTTGATGATCCACTGCAGCTCGGTGAAGTTCACGCCGCCGATGGCCCAGCCGAGGGGCGGCATGAAGATGTCGGTGACGATCGAGTTGACGACCTTGCCGAACGCGGCGCCGATGATCACGCCGACCGCCAGGTCGAGTGCGTTGCCCTTGACGGCGAAGTCGGTGAATTCCTTGATGAAGCCCATGGTGTTCCTCCTGGTTCGCCCGCGGCGCGGGTCGGGCGGGCAGCGTAACCTCGGCGCCCCATGAAGGCCAGCATCCGCCGCCCCGCGTTCCTCGTCGCACTCGTGGCCGCCGCGCAGGCGGCGTCCTGCAGCAAGCCGCCCGAGAAGCCCGTGACCGAACCCGTGCCGGCGCTGGCGGTCGGCGCCGCGCCCGCGATGGACGCGCTGGTCGACGTCTACGTGGGCGGCGAGTCGCACGTGCCCGTGTACCGCATCCCGGCCCTGGCGGTCAGCACCAAGGGAACGCTGCTTGCGTTCGCCGAGGCGCGCCCGACGATGCGCGACAACGGCCAGAACGAGATCGCGCTGAAGCGCTCCACCGACGGCGGGCGCACCTGGGGCAAGGAGCAGACGCTGTACGTGGAGAACGGCATCTCGCCGAACAACCCGTGCGCGACGGTGGTGGCCACCGGGCCGCACGCGGGGCGCATCATCCTGATGTTCCAGCGCTACCCGCTGGGGATCGGCGAGGGCGACGTGGGCGAGGGCATCTTCGGCGCGCGCAGCTGCCGCAGCGCGGTGATCCACAGCGACGACGACGGCGTGACGTGGAGCGCGCCGCGCGACGTGACCGCGCAGGTGAAGCGGCCGAAGGGCGTGACGAGCATCGCGAGCGGACCCGGCGTCGGCATCCAGCTGCGGCAGGGCAGGAACGCCGGCCGGCTGGTGGTGCCGTTCAACCAAGGCCCGAAGGGCGCGTGGCGCGTCTACGCGGTGCTGAGCGACGACGGCGGCGACACGTGGCGCATCGGCGACCTGGCGCCGGACGGCGGCAAGGGGCGCGCGAACGAGGTCCAGCTGGTCGAGACCACCGGCGGCGAGCTGCTGATGGTGGCGCGCCAGGAGAACGGCGGCGGCGCACGCAAGGTCACGCGCTCGACCGACGGCGGCGAGCACTGGTCGAACCTGGCCGACGACCCCGCGCTGCCCTGCCCCAGCTGCATGGGCGGCGTCGCCGCGATCACGCCCGAGCGCCTGGTGTTCACCGGCCCCAACAGCCGGCGCGAGCGCAAGGACGGCACCGCATGGTTCAGCTTCGACGGCGGCAGGACGTGGCCCGCGGCGCAGGCCGTCTACGGGGGCGCGTTCGCGTACAGCCAGCCGGCGCTGCTGCCCGACGGCAGCGTGGGCGTGCTGTTCGAGCGCGACGGCTACCGCCGCATCACGCTGGCGCGCCTGACCGCGCCCGCGGCTCCGGCGGCGGCTCCGGCTCCGGCTCGGGCTCCGGCGGCACCAGCTCCCGCGGCCCCGAACGGCACCCACTGACGCCCGCCCACGGCCGGGCGTCCCCTACCATGCAGCGTCCGTGCGCTACCGCAACGCCCTGATCGTCCTGGCCGTCCTCGTCGCCGCCTTGGTGGGAATCGCGTCCACGTGGTCCGCCTCGCGCTCGATCCGGCGCGAGATGCGCGCATCGCTCGAGACGCAGGCCAAGTCGCTGGTGGCGACCGCGGCCGCGGAGGTAGACGTGGCGCTGAACCGCGCCGCGCTGGCCAAGCACGACATCGCCGGCCCCGAGTACGCGAAGGTCGAGGGCATGCTGCGCGCGCTGCGCGACCGCTGGCGCGCCGCCGGCGTGCCGGTGCGCTTCGTCTACACCCTGCTGCCCGACCCAGCCAGCCCGAGCGGCATGGTCTACGTGGTCGACGCCGAGGAGAAGGGCCCGGACAAGTCGAAGCCCGGCGAGCAGATGCGGATCTTCGCGAACGACGCCGGCCCGCCGGATTGGCGGCGCATGCAGGCGTTCGGCTACACGGATGCCTACGGCACGTTCTTCGCGGGCTTTGCGCCGGTGCTGGCGGCGGACGGGCAGGTCGAGCTGGTGGTCGGGCTGGACCTGGACGCGGCCGACGCGGAGGCGTCCGTGCGCGACGTCGTGATCGGCGGCACGCTGCCGGCGCTGGGCGCGGCGCTCGCCGCGGTCCTGCTGGCGTGGTGGATGGCGCACCGCGGCGCGACACCGCTGGACCGCCTGAAGGCCTGCGCCGAGCAGATGGGCACGGGCGACCTCTCGGTGCGTCCCGACCCCAACGCCCCCGGCGAGGCGGGCGAGATCGGGCGCTCGCTGGAGCACGCGCTCGGCACGCTGCGCGGCATCGTCACCGAGGCCGACGGCACCGCGGTGCGCG
>JBEIFT010000247.1:0-3932 GCA_040382255.1 Phycisphaeraceae bacterium | reverse complement strand
GGGAAGAGAAGGAAGCCGAGGAGAAGTCGCGCAAGGACGCGGACGCGCGCGCGGCGGCCGAGCGCGAGCGCGACCGCGCCGCGCGTGCGGCGGAGTTGGCGAAGAAGCCCGCTGCGCCGAAGCCCGCGAAGGGCGGCGGCGGCGGCAACTCGAAGGTCGAGCGCATGGGCACCGACGAGATCGAGAAGCGCATCGAGCAGATCGAGACGCGCACGCGCGCGATCGACGCCCAGCTGATGGACCCCAAGGTCTGCGCCGACGCCGCGAAGGCGAAACAGCTCACCCAGGAGCGCGAGCGCCTGCAGGCTGAACTGGAGCCCCTCGAGTTCGAGTGGAGCCGCCGGTAGGACGCAACCCGGTTGACCGGGTTCACCTGCCCAAGGCACGCGACAACGCGGGAATCGGGCGGGTGAACCCGGTCAACCGGGTTGGTGTTACGTCCCCAGCACGACGACGCCGCGGGAGTCGACGATCTCCAGCGCGCCGGCGCCCAGGGCGGCCAGGTCCGGCGAGCGGATCTCGGCATACGCCACGCGCTGCTCCGGCGTGAACGTGCCGATCGTCTCCTTGCGGCCGTCCTCGCGGGTCACGCGCAGCTGGTAGGTCTCGCCCACCTTCAGGCCCACGGCCAGCAGCATCGCGGTGCCGGCCTTGGTGTCGCCCAGCAGCGTGGCCGAACCAGTGCCGTCCGAGGCAACCGCGCGCAGGCCGCGCACGATGTCCGACTGCTCGATCTGGACCGCCAGGCCGGGGACCTGCAGCTCGTTGGTCAGCTCGTCGGCGGCGCTCTTCGACAGCGCGATCTCGCTGACGCGGATCGCGCTCTTGGCCGTCTGCCGCTCGAACCACAGCACCACCACCAGCGCCGCGATCACGGCGATCGCCGCCGCGCGCCAGTAGTACGACGCACGCGCGAAGCGGTCGCGGTCGGCGTTCGCGGTGGCCAGCGCCATCGCCTGCTCGACCAGGTCGCTCGCGTCGATCGAGCGCACCGGCGTGCGGCCGCCGCGCGCGGCCATGCGGCCGATGTGCGCGATGGGCGCGAACGCCGTCTCCTGCATGTCGACCGCGGTCATCACCGCGGCGAGCGTGCGCACCTTGAGGTCCGCCGCCGGCTCCTCGCCGGACAGGAAGGCAGGGTCCGCCACGGCCGCGGACTGGATCTCGCGCAGCTCGGCCTGCAGTGCAGGCGAAGCGGCGCGGAATGCGCGCTCGAACTGGGCCGTCTCGAACTCGTCGAGAAGCCCAAGCGCGTCCAGGACGGCCGTGTGCCGAAGGTCGGCGCCGGCCCGCGTGGGGTCGACGGGGCGGTCGCCGGAATTGTTCGAATCGTTGAACTGCATCGTGTCCTTCACTCCAACGCCCTATTCGCGGCGACATGCCGCAGGGCTGCGACAAAGGGTCGAATTCATCCGCCCTCGCGCAAGTTCTCGGCCCCCAATCGGTCGCGCAGGCGCGCGAGCCCGCGGCTGAGGGCACTCTTGACCGTTCCGAGCGGCGCGCCCAGCTGTTCGCTGACCTCGCGCAGCGTAAACCCCTGCAGGTACGTGCGTTCGATCACCACGCGCTGCAGCTCGGGCAGTTCCGCCACCCGGCGCCGCAGGATCTCCAGGTCGGCGTGGGCCGCCGGTTCGCGGGGATCCGTGACCGGGCCCAACATGTCGATCGCCGGATCCAGGCCCAGCTGCTCGGGCCGGGCCCCCTTGCGCCGCAGGCGGTCGATCAGGTGCCGCCGCGCGATCAGCATCACCCAGGTCACCAGCTTGGCGCGCGCAGGATCGAACCGATCCGCCGTCTGCCAGAGCCGGATGAAGGTCTCCTGCACGGCGTCCTCGGCCTCGGCCCGGGACGGCATGGTCTGCCGGGCCGTCTTGAAGACCAGCCCGCCGAAGCGGTCGTACAGCTCGGCCATCGCGGCTTCCTCGCCGTGGCCGACCCGCTGCATGAGCATCCAATCCTGTTGTTCCTGGGTGTCCATATCGGGACCCTCGCACCCGTTCCTTCGGCCCGAAGGGGGTTCCAGGATCGCCGAACCATTCAGATTCGCCCAAAAAACCCTTGAGGTTCCCAAGGACCGTGACAAACTGAACCCCGTCCCGGGACTTTCCTCCCGAGATGCGCCATGCGGAACCAGAGCCGCCCAACCCCAGGCCCCGCCGCCGCCCGCCGGCCGCGCAATCACTGGACGACCGCGGCCCGCGGTTTCACGGTGGTCGAGCTCCTGGTGTGCATCGGGGTCGTCGCCATCCTGTGCAGCATCCTGCTTCCGGCCCTGCGCACGACCCGCGAGACGTCCATGCGCCTGAAGTGCCAGGCGAACCTGCACACGATCGGCTGCGCGCTGGCCGCCTACGCCAACGTCAACGACGAACGCCTGCCGCCCAGCGTCTTCGCGATGCCGGGGCAGCGCGATCCCGCGTCGATGAACACCGCGTGGCTCGGTTCGGCGCCGACCGCCGCCGTCACCAAGCGCTGGGACGGCATCGGCATCCTGGTCAAGAACGGCTACCTGCACGACGCGTGCGAGTGCCTGTACTGCCCCAGCCACCACGGCGAGCACCCGGTCGAGCGCTACCGCGAAGCCTTCAACCAGCCCGGAGACGAGCCGATCCTGGCGAACTACCAGTACTCGGGCCACATCGATCGCGCGGGCACGCGCATCTCGATGAACGACGGCTCGGATCGGATGCTGATGGTCGACGCCCTGCGCAGCCGCGCCGACTTCAACCACCGCTGCGGTGCCAACCGGCTGTTCGCCGACCTGCACACCGACTGGTGGTACGACTACATGGACTCGTTGGCGAAGCAGCTGCCGGGGACGACCTCGGACGGCGCGCTGCCCTCGGCCGCGCTGTACGAGGACTTCTGGGCGACCGTCGAGCAGACCGGCGAGCAGTGACGCACGCGGCGCGCACCGCGCGCACCACGCGCCCACCTCACGGCCCCGTCCGCTCGAACGCCCCCTGCTGCGCCTTGTGCGCGCCCACGCCAAGATCGATCGTCCGGTACCGCGCCCAGTGCAGGCGCGCGGGGTTCGCCAGCATCGCGTCGATGCGCCAGAACGGCCGCTCGCGCGGGTAGGTCGGCAGCCAGCCCGACGCACGCCACGGCTCGCAGCGCGCCAGCCACGCGAAGCACCGCTCGAACACCACGCTCCCGGGCGTGCAGTTGGTGTCGCCCACCACCAGGTCGGGGCCCGCTGACTCCGGGTGACGCGCAAGCATCGCCTCCAGCGCGTCGGCCACGCGGCCGCGCGGCTCCTTCGGGTCGGACGGCAGGTCGATCACCAGGATGCGCACGTCGTCGCTGCCCGCGGTGGGCGCGACGACGAGCAGCGCCGCCCACACGATGCCCACGTCGGGCACGTCCAGGTACTCGAGCAGCCGGAACTCGCGCACCGGGATGCGCGCGACGACCGCCACCGGGCCAAGGTCGCGCACGACCGCATCGCCGCCGCGCACGTCCGCCGGCAGCCACTCGTCCGACACCACGCGGTTCACGATCGCGCCGGGGTTCGAGATCACCGTCACGTCGCCCAATGCCGGCGCCAGCGCGCGGCCGCACTCGAGCGCCTGCCGCCCGGGCCAGCGCGCGTTCCAATGCGTGAGCGTCAGTTCCATGCGTCGCGCCGCGCCCCATCCGCCCCAACCGACGTCCTGCAGCGCGACCACCACCGCGGCCCACGCGCCCAGCACCACGGCCACCACGCGCCCCGCGCGCGCGCCGCGCGCCCCGCGCCCCGTGAGCCGCAGCACCGTCCACGCCGTGGCGCATGCGATGACCGCCGCCAGCGCGGGGATCCAGAACAGCGCCTGCCACGGCCATGTGCGGTCGCCCGCCATCCGCCCCAGCGCCCACGCGCACGCCAGCGCCAGGAACGGCGCCGCCGCCACCCAGCCCGCGGCCGCAAGCCCCATGCCGCGCCGGCGCGC
>JBEIFT010000246.1:0-3942 GCA_040382255.1 Phycisphaeraceae bacterium | reverse complement strand
GCCTTCGTCGCGAGCCAGGCCACGCTCGGCGAGGACGCCGCGTGGGGGCTGTACGCGCAGGTGCTGCTGGCCAGCAGCGAGTTCATCACGATCGAGTGACCCGATGAGCGCCCCCGACCCACGCCACCCCTTCTGCGGCAACCGAGAGCGCCTGCACACGCGCCGCGACATGCTGCGGAGCTGCTGCGCCGGCATCGGGCAGACGGCGCTGCTGGCGATGATCGCGCAGGAGCTGCTGGCGCGCAGCGCGCGCGCCGACGAGCGACCTGCGCAGGTGGGCGCGCACGGCGACGGCCCGCTGACGCCGCGGACGCCGCACTTCACGCCGCGCGCCAAGCGCGTGATCTTCCTCTTCATGCACGGCGGCCCGTCGCAGGTCGACACCTTCGACTACAAGCCGCTGCTGCAGCGCGACCACGGCAAGCCCTTCCCCGGCGCCAAGCCGCGCGTGCAGTTCGCCGAGACCGGCAACCTGCTGGGCAGCCCGTGGAAGTTCCGCCAGTACGGCGACTCGGGTGCGTGGGTCAGCGACCTGTTCCCCAACGTCGCGCAGCTGGTCGACGACCTGTGCTTCGTGAAGAGCCTGCACGGCTCGAACCCCGCGCACGGCGCCGCGCTGCTGAAGATCCACACCGGCAGCGAGAACTTCGTCCGCCCCAGCCTCGGAAGCTGGGTCACCTACGGCCTGGGCAGCGAGAACCGCGACCTGCCCGGATTCGTGACCATCAGCCCGACGCTGGGCCACGGCGGCGTGAACAACTACTCCAGCGCGTTCCTGCCGGCCGCGTACCACGGCACGCCCTACGGCGTCACCGGGCAGCCGGCCAGCAAGGCGCAGTTCGCGCACATGACGGCGGGCCTGCCCGCCGACGAGCAGCGCGCGCAGCTGGACCTCCTGCGTGACCTGAACCGCGAGCACCTCGCCGCCACCGGCGGCGACGCGGCGCTCGAGGGACGCATCGAGGCGTTCGAGCTCGCCTTCCGCATGCAGGCCGAGGCGCCGTGGGTCGTCGACACGGCCACCGAGAGCCCCGCGACGCTCGCGCTCTACGGCATCGACGAGAAGGCCACCGAGGACTTCGGCCGCCAGTGCCTGCTGGCGCGCCGCTTCAGCGAGTCGGGCGTGCGCTTCGTGCAGGCTACGCACAGCTACAAGTGGGACCAGCACGGCGACCTGCGCAAGGGGCACACCCAGAACGCGCTGGAGGTCGACAAGCCCATCGCAGGCCTGATCCGCGACCTGAAGCAGCGCGGCATGCTGGAGGAGACGCTGGTCGTCTGGGGCGGCGAGTTCGGCCGCACGCCGGCCTCGCAGGGCGGCACCGACGGCCGCGACCACAACCCGCACGGCTTCACGTGGTTCATGGCGGGCGGCGGCGTGAAGCCCGGCTTCAGCTTCGGCGCGACCGACGACTACGGCTGGTACGCCGAGCAGGACAAGGTGCACATCCACGACATGCACGCCACGATCCTGGCGCTGCTGGGCATCGACCACGAGCGCCTGACCTACCGCCACGCCGGCCGCGACCACCGCCTGACCGACGTGGCCGGCGAGGTGGTGCGGCCGATCATGGCGTGAATTGATGCTAGATTGCCACCATGCCCACGACCATCACCCTGGTCACCGCCGACGATGCGCACACCCACGTCCAGGTCATCGGTCCGCTGGACCTGGCCGGCGTGCAGGCGATCGAACTGAAGTTCACCGCGCACACCGCAAGCCGCCGGAAGCATGCGATCGTCGACATCTCGCAGGTCGCGATCATCGCGTCGCTGGGCATGGGCATGCTGCTGCAGGTGGCGCGCGCGCTGGCCGCGAACCGCGCCAAGCTGGTGCTGCTGGCGCCGACGCCGCAGGTCGAGGGTGCGCTCCGCACGGCCAAGCTGGACATGCTGCTCGTGCTGGCGCCGGACCTGGACGCCGCGCACGCGCATGCAGGCGTCACGCCGGGCGCGTCCACCTGATCGCGCGGTAGCCTCGCCGGCATGAGCCCCATCGCCGCCGCGCTCGCCGCCACCACCCTGTTCCTCGCGACCCACGCACGCGATCCCGCGGTGCCAGCCGTCCGGCAATCGGGTCCCGTGCAGGCCGTCGCCATCCCCTCCGGCGTCACCGTCGAGCCGATCGGCACCTACGACACGGCGCGGCTCGAGCGCATCATGACCACCGAGCTGGTCGAGAACGGCTTCGGTGCGCCCGGCTGCTTCCCGCACGAGGCCGCGACCACCGGCGTGAAGCTCTACCGGATGACCTACCCCTCGGTCATCCCCGAGCAGCACAACCGACCCACCGTGGCGACCGGCCTGGTGGCGATCCCCGACAACGTCCTGCCCGGCACGCCCATCGTCTGCTACCAGCACGGCACCGTCTTCAGCAAGGACGAGGTGCCGTCGAACCCCGAGAAGTCCACCGAGACGCGCCTGATGGTCGCGCAGTTCGCGGGCCACGGCTACGTGGTGGTCGCGGCCGACTACTTCGGCAAGGGCGGATCGCCCGAGGGCGACAGCTACCTGGTGAAGGCCAGCACGCAGCAGGCGTGCGTCGACATGCTGTTCACCGCGAAGGCGCTGCTCGCGGCGATGGGCATGACGCCGGGCCCGCTCTTCCTGAGCGGCTGGTCGCAGGGCGGCTGGGCCACGCTGGTGCTGCTGCAGCACCTGGAGGGTCTGGGCGCGCCGGTCGCGGCCACCGCCACCGCCAGCGCGCCGTGCGACGTCTACACCACCGTCAGCCGCTGGATCAACAACCCGCAGCCGATCGACACGCCGTGGCTGACCGGCGTCTGCGCGCTGCAGCTGAACGCGCAGGAGCGCTACCTGCAGCCGGGGCTGGTGGACGTCGCCATCAGGCCCGAGTACGTGCAGGCGTGCCGCGACCTGTACGCGAACCGCATCGGCTGGCCCGACTTCAGCGCGCGCGTGCCGAAGCTGGTGCGCGACATGCTGCGCCCCGAGTTCGTCGCCACCAGCGCGGCGGGCGAGGGCGACTACTGGCAGCGGCTGCGCGCCGCGCAGGGCTACAGCTGGCGCAGCCGCACGCCGCTCCACGTCTACTGGGGCGCCAAGGACGAGGTCACGCCACCGTACATCGCCACGCTCCCCGAGGGCTTCCAGCGGATCGTCGCCGGCGCGCCCACCGAGGCGATCCCCGCCGGCGCCGAGGCCGACCACCGCGGCACGTTCCTGTTCGCGGTGCGGCACCAGAAGCCGTGGTTCGACGGGTTCCTGGCCGCCAAGGCGCCCGCCGCCCCACAGTAAAGTCACCCGCGATGCAGCGCGACTTCACGACCATCGTCTCGGGCCTGCCGCGTTCGGGCACCAGCGCCGCCATGCAGATGATCGTCGCGGGCGGCATCCCCGCCCTGACCGACGGCCGGCGCACCGCCGACGACGACAACCCGCGCGGCTACTACGAGTTCGAGCGCGTGAAGGCGCTGCGCGCCGACAAGGCGTGGCTGGACCAGGCGCAGGGCAAGGTGGTGAAGGTCATCCACCTGCTGCTGACCGACCTGCCCGCCGACCGCCCCGACCGCGTGGTGTTCATGGAGCGCGACCTGCGCGAGGTGGTCACGAGCCAGGCCACGATGCTGGCCCGTGCCGGCAAGCCGGGCGGCGCCCTGCCCCCCGAGCGCCTGATGGCCATCTATGAACAGCAGCTGGCCCAGGTTCGCGGCTGGCTCGCGGCGCGGCCGCAATTCGCCGTGCTGGCCGTCCGGCACGCCGAGATGGTCCGCGACCCGGCCGGTGCCGCGAAGGCCATGGCGGCCTTCCTGGGCGGCGCGATGGACGAACCCGCGATGACCGCCGCCATCGACCCCACGCTCCACCGCAACCGGGCGTAGGGCCGCGCGCCGCGGCCGCCACGCGGCGCCGAAACCGAACAGCGGAAAACGAACAGCGCGGGTGGCTCGGAAGCCACCCGCGCATGTTGTTCGGGTCGAT
>JBEIFT010000245.1:0-4085 GCA_040382255.1 Phycisphaeraceae bacterium | reverse complement strand
GCCGTGGTGTTCGGCTACGGCGACGTGGGCAAGGGCAGCTGCCAGAGCCTGCGCGGCCAGGGCTGCCGCGTGAAGGTCACCGAGATCGACCCGATCTGCGCGCTGCAGGCGTGCATGGAGGGCTACGAGGTCGTCAGGCTCGAGGACGTCATCGGCACCGCCGACATCTTCATCACCGCCACCGGCAACAAGGACATCATCCGCGCCGAGGACATGCTGAAGATGAAGCACAACGCGATCGTCGGCAACATCGGCCACTTCGACAACGAGATCGACATGGCCGGCCTGAAGAAGGTCGCCGGCGCGAAGTGCGTCACCATCAAGCCGCAGGTCGACGAGTGGAAGCTGCCCAACGGCAAGAGCATCATCATGCTGGCGGAAGGCCGCCTGCTGAACCTGGGCTGCGCCACCGGCCACCCCAGCTTCGTGATGAGCAGCAGCTTCACCAACCAGGTGATGGCGCAGCTCGAGATCTTCACCAACGGCAAGAAGTACGAGAAGAAGGTCTACACCCTTCCGAAGCACCTGGACGAGAAGGTCGCCCGCCTGCACCTGACGCAGCTGGGCGCCAAGCTCACCGAGCTCCGCAAGGACCAGGCCGAGTACATCGGCGTGCCGGTCAACGGGCCGTACAAGCCGGACCACTATCGGTATTGAGCCCGCGGGCCCGGCGCCCGTGAGTCCTCGAAGAGCCCATCAGGCGGCCCCCGGAGCGATCCGGGGGCCGCTTTGCTTGTGGTGGACCCGCGGTTTACCGGAAACGCCCCCCCCGGCAACCCGCACATGGGCGTCCCGGTTCGTACCTTCTCCAGAGGTGCGAGGCGTCGCCTCGCCGCCCAGCAGCCTTTCAGGAGCCACCGATGCTGATCCGATCGCTCGTCGTTGCCGTGCTCGCCATCGCCGCCTTCTCGCCCGATGCGTTGGCCGAGCGCCGCCGGGACGACTCGTCGTCGAACTCCCGCGACGACTCGCTGTGGTCCGAGACCGAGTCGCGCGATTCGTCGCGCACGGGCCGCAACAAGTGCGGCATCGAGCAGAAGAGCGGCAAGATCCGCATCAAGAGCAACGGCAAGGGCGGCTCCGCGGCCTACGTCTCGGAGTGGACCGCCGACTGGACCGACAGCTTCGTCTTCGAGTTCGAGCACCTGCTCGCCAGTTCGCAGCCCGGCAAGTCGACGCAATCCGCCACCAGCGGCATTGCGCTCGGGTTCGGCACGTTCAACGCGGCCTCGGGTTGGACGGACGGCATCAACGTCGCCGTCGTCCGCACGAAGACGACGCGCCAGCTGCAGGCCACGGTGCGCGTCGGCGGCGCCGTCGTGCAGACCGTGACGGGGTCGATCGGCACGGGGGCGCACGACCTGCGGCTGGTGTGGACCAGCTTCGGCGGCGAGGTCTCGATGTCGGTCTTTGCGGATGAACGCGCCGCCCCGGTGCTGACCGTCTCCGGCCTTGAGGAGCGCTTCGCCGGCCACGAGGCCGACGGCATGGGCATCTCGCTCTTCGGCACCTCGACGGGCAACTTCAAGTTCGACGCGAGCTTCGACAACGTCACCTTCTCGGGCGACGACTTCGACGACGCGGACGATGCCGGCTACGACGACGACGACGGTGCCGACGACGCGGACGAGGACGGCGACGACGAGGCCGAGGAATCGGCCGATGCCGCGGCGTTCGCCGCCGCGCTGGCCGCGGCCGATGCGGAGAGCGCGCTGCCGACGTTCGAGGCTGAGGTGGACGACGTGGCGAACGTCGCCGTGCTGCGCACGCTGAAGTGGGATGCCGCGGACGGCGAGTTCGTACTGGTCACCGTGCGCCTCTCCGACGCGACCGTGGTCGGCTCGACGACCTGGGTGCCCACGGCACACCAGCTGGCCGAGTACCAGGAGTCGATCGACGCGCTCGCCGTCGCGACGGTCACGCTCGGTGACGCCGTCGCGCAGGCGCTGGCCGACAACCCCGGCGCCACGTTCCACGAGGCCGAGCTCGAGGACGAGGGCGGCAACGCGGTCTGGAAGATCGAGCTGCTCTCCGCCGCCGGCGCCGAGATCGAGGTCGAGATCGCGGCGAACTGACGCCGGGCCGGGAGCCGATCCGGCCCGCCCGATCCACATGGATACGAAGCAGGGCCCGCGGAGCAGTCCGCGGGCCCTGTGCGTTGGTGGCGGGATGCAAGCGTCAGGCGCGCCGGCGGCGCGAGCCGGCGAGGCCGGCGACGCCGAGCAGGGCGAGGGCGCCGGGGGTGGGAGCGACGGAGTACGAGACGGTATCCAGGTAGATGCCGTTGCCCTGCGGCGACGTGTACTCGAACGCGAACCGGCCGCTCACCGGGCCGCTCAGGCCGCTGATGGTCGCGGTGAACTGGCGCCAGGTGTTGTCGAACGGCGCGGGATTCGAAGAGGACCATCCGACGTCGAGGAGGACCGTCGCAAAGCTCGCTGAACTCGTGCTGGCTCCGGCCGTGCTCATGAGCAGGCGGAGGCGCTCGGGCGATCCGGAATAGTTCATCTTCGACCAGAACGAGATCGTCCATCCGTTCTGCAGGCTGAGCACCGGGGACATCAAGGAGGTCACCGCGCCCGGGCTCACGTCGAAGTACGCGACGCCTGTCCCGGCCTGTGGCGTGGTCGAATTCCATGCGCCGGATGCCGGTCGATAGATCTGTCCACTTGTCGAAGTGCCGATCCAGGTTCCGGACTCGAGCGTGATCGACTGCGTGAAGCTTCCGTTGTTCTGGGTCGTCGGGAGCCAGTCGAAGCCTTCAGACAGGGCTTGGCCGAACGAAGCGGATGCACACGTGGCAACGGCCACGACGGCGGCGGGAACGAAACGACGCATGCGGGACACCTCTGGGGGAATTGGTGTGCGAAAGGGGCGCCGACGGATGGAAAAGGGGATCTTGGTCGGCGGGATGAAGTTGCCGACATGATGCCCGGGTCGCGCATCGATACCAGCGTCGTTGCTGGCATTTACGGCAGATCGTGACCGCCTGTCGGGTGCTCCGCCGACAACGCAGGCGGTCGGACCGCGCCTGCGCATGCCGCGTTGTCGGGTGAATGACCGACGGACGGTGCGAGTGCCGCGCCGGCCGACTCCTATCCTTGCCGGCTCGATGTCGCAGCCCCTCGTCCGCCTCGACCCCCGCCGTCCCGCCGTCGCCGCCTTCCTTGCCGATGCGCGGGCGCTCTCGGTCTGGGAGATGCTCCGCCGGTTCGGCCGCGCGACGGCCGTGGCGGAGCTGGCTGCCGCGTGCGCGCTGCCGGCCGGGATCGTGCAGGACGCGGTGCAGCGCGCGGTCGAGATCGGCCTGGCCGAACGCACCCGCTCGCGCGCGGCCGGGCGCGAGCGCAAGCCGCGCTTCCGCGCCACGGGCGAGCAGATCCTGGTCGAGGTCGACCCTGCCGCGCCTGCGGACGCGCGCCTGATGCGCGAGAGCTTCGCGCGCCACCTGGCGGAGAGCCGCGCCTGCATCGACCAGTCGCTGGCCGACGCCGCGCGCGGGATCAACGGCTTCGGGTTGAAGCACGCCTTCACGCACATCACGATGGACGAGCGCGAGGCGAAGGAGCTGCTGGCGCTCTTCGCGCCGATCGACGCGCTGGTCGCGCGCATCGCCGAGAAGTACGACCGCAACCCGGGCGGCACGCCGCGCCGGTGCAACTACCACCTGGCGTTCCACGTGGCGCCGATCAGCGTCGAGCGCCTGCCGCCTGCCCGCGTGACGATGGCGAACCGCACCGTCGTGGCCAAGCAGGCGGCGCAGGTCGCGAACGCTCCATCGCGCCTCCTCAGCCCCCGCGAGCGCGAGGTCGCCCAACGCCTGGTGCGCGGCGAGACCGGACCCGAGATCGCCACGGCGCTCGGCGTCAGCCGGTCCACCGTCTCGACGCTCTGCGAGCGCATCTACCGGAAGCTCGGCATCACGCGCCGCGCGCAGCTGGCGGTGCGGCTGCACGCGCTGGGCGAGGGTTGATGGCACCGGCGACGGCCGCCTGCCGCACGTCCTCGCCTCACCGCTCGAACAGCCACCACCGCTTCGTCGGCCGCGGCATCGCCTCGACCCCGAAGCGCTTCTTCGCGGCCTC
>JBEIFT010000244.1:0-4087 GCA_040382255.1 Phycisphaeraceae bacterium | reverse complement strand
GCCGCCGCGGTGGTCGCGCTGCGCACGGCGCTTGGCGCGGTGCATCGCGACGCATCGCCCGCGGGGCACGACGCGGCGCGGGCGTTCCGCGATGCGGCCGATGAACTCTGCGGGGTGCCGGCGCCGTTCCTGCAGGGGCTTGGTGCCGCCGGCGCCGCACGGCTGCTGCACGACGCCATGGACGCGACCGCGCTGCCCGGCGAGGGCGACGAGGCCGGCATCGAGCTGGTGGGCTGGCTGGAGGCGGGCATCGACGATGCGCCGCACCTGATCATCACCTGCATGAACGAGGGGACCGTGCCCGAGGGCCTGGTCGTCGATCCATGGCTTCCCGATTCAGCGCGTGCGCGGCTGGGCATGCCGTGCGCGCGGCGCCGGCAGGCACGCGACGCGTGGATCCTGCATTCGCTGCTGGCCCGCAAGCGCAGCGTGCGGCTGGTGACGGGCCGGACGCAGGCGGACGGCGAACCGCTGCAGCCCTCGCGGCTGCTGCTGGGGCTCGACGGCGCGGCACTGGCGCGGCGGGTGGCGTGGCTCGCGGATCCGAAGTCGCCCCGCGCGTCGGCGGCGTCGTGGACGGTGCAGGCCGCCGCGGAGGGCTCGTTCCGCATCGACCTGGCGCCGACCGTGCCGGCCCGCATCGATGCGGTGGGCGTCACGTCGTTCCGCGACTGGTTCCGGTGCCCCGCGCTGTTCCGGCTGAAGCACGACCCTGCGCTCGCGCTGCAATCGGCGCCCGAGGGCTCGACGGGCCTGGATGCGATGGGATTCGGCACGCTGGTGCACCTGGCACTCAAGCGCTGGGGACGCGCCGAGGCGTCGCGCACGGCTGCCGGCCAGGCGGCGACGGTCGATACGGCGGCGATCGAGGCGGAGGTGCTTGCCGAGCTGGACGCGGTGCGGCACGAGTCCCATCCGCCGTCCGTGCACGGTGCGTACGAGGTGGCGTTCGGCCTTGCGCGCGAGCGCCTGCGCGCCTTCGCGCGGGTGCAGGCCGCGTGGGCCATGCAGGGCTGGCGCGTCGAGCACGTGGAGCTCGCCTTCGATCCGGAGGTCGGCGATCGGAACCGCGACGCGCGCCGGTCGCCACGGCTCGGCGGCACGGGCATCGCGCTCGTGGGCCGCATCGACCGCGTGGACGTGAATGCCGCGGGCGAGCGCGTGGCGCTGGACTACAAGACGGGCGCCGAGGCCGAGCCGCCGGAGGAGCACCACCGCACGCCGGACGGCACGTGGCAGGACCTGCAGCTGCCGCTCTACGCGGTGCTGCTGCGATCGATGGGCGTCGAGGTGCAGCCTGACCGGTTGGGGTACTTCGCGCTGCCGTCCAACCCGGACGGCACGGCGGTGCTGCTGGCCACGCGCTGGGACGAAGCATTCCAGGCCGAGGCAGAGGCCGAGGCCGAGCGGATCGCGGCCGAGATCGCGGCCGGGAGGTTTGGGCGCGATCCCGACTGGAAGCCGCGCGCGGGTGACGAGTTCGCGCCCGTGTGGGGCGTCGGCATGCGCGGCCTTGCCGTGGGGGGTGGATCGTGAGGACGCGTTCCGTCGTGGTCGCCAACGCGGGCAGCGGCAAGACGTACCTGCTGGCGAACCGGCTGATCGGCTGGATGCTGGCGGAGCGGCGCGCCACCGGTCACGCGCACCCCGAGCGCATCCTGGCCGTGACGTTCACGCGCAAGGCGGCGGGCGAGATCCTGGAGCGCGTGCTGCGGCATCTGGCGCAGGGCGCGCTGGACGACGCGCGCCGGCGCGAGTTCGCCGGCACGACGCAGTGCGCGGACGCGACGGCCGACGAGTACGCCGCGATCCTGCGCGAGACGATCGACGCGATGCACCGGCTCTCGATCTCCACGATCGACGGCTTCTTCATGCAGCTCGCCGCGGCGTTCGCGCCCGAGCTGGGGCTGCCCGAGGGCTGGGGCATCGCCGAGGACGACCACGCGGCCGAGCAGCTGGACGCCGCGGTGGGTGC
Source organism: Phycisphaeraceae bacterium (assembly GCA_040382255.1). Taxonomy (GTDB): domain Bacteria; phylum Planctomycetota; class Phycisphaerae; order Phycisphaerales; family SM1A02; genus UBA966. The sequence goes on along the minus strand of JBEIFT010000244.1, from coordinate 2,112 downwards.
CGTGGTGACCGCGGACCCGGCGCGCGCGGGCGACCTGGCGCGGCGGATCGCATCCGGCGAGCCGCAGGTCGACGTGCAGGCCGGCATCACGGGCGTGCTGAAGACGCCGCTCGCGATCGCCGCCAGCGCGTCGATGGGCGCGGACCCGCAGGCGCCCTGGCGCGCGTTGCTGGCCGACGGCGTGCGGATCTTCGACGGCGCGCGGCGCGCCGACCGTGACGTGGTCGCGGGCGCGGTGGACGCGCTGCGCCGAGCGGCCGTGCCGGCGACCAAGGCCGGCAAGCCGAACAGGAACTGGGCGGGCGCGCTGCCGCCGGCCGTGCGCGCGGCGGAGTCGGGCGACTGGTTCGGCGTGCTCGAGTCGACGATGCTGCAGGCCGTGCATTCCACGGGCAGCTACTCGGGCGTGGCGGCGGAACCGGCCGTCGTGGATGCCGCCGCGGTGCTGGTGCCGCATGCACTGGCCTGCATCGAGCAGGTCGTCCGCGCGCGGATCGAGGCGACGGCCGAGCTTGCGCAGCTGGTGGACGCCGCGCTGTGGGCGCGCCGCGGCGAGGATGGCCTGTTCGGCTTCTCCGACGTGACGCTCCTGGTGGCGCGCGCGCATGCGCTGGCAGGATCCGGTGCGGCCGCGATGCGCGAGCGCCTGGACCGCGAGGTGCGCGACATCGCGCTGGACGAATTCCAGGACACGTCGCCGGCGCAGTGGACGGCGATCGAGCCGCTGGTCGACGAGGTGCTCGCGACCGGTGGTCGGCGGTTCCTGGTCGTCGGCGACCCGAAGCAGTCGATCTACGCATGGCGCGGCGGGACGCCGGCGTTGCTCGCGGCGGTCGAGCGGCTGCCCGGGCTCGACGCCGAGGAGCCGCTGGCCGTCAGCTACCGTTCGAGCCCCGTGGTCATGGACTTCGTGAACGCGCTGTTCGGCGGCCTGGCGTCGACCATCGCCGGCACGCCGGCACTCGGCACGGCCGTCTCCGAGGGTCCGGCCGCGTTCGCCGCCGCGGGCCTGCCGGTGCCGCCGGGGTGCGATCGTGCGCCCGTGCTGCGCGCGCTGGACGGCTGGACCTTCGTGGAGCACCGTTCCGCGCCGCACCTGAAGGGGATGCCCGGTGCGGTCTGTGCGTATCGCGCCGCGCAGGGCGGTGCCGAGGGAATCGCGCAGGCAGTGGCGGGCATCGTCGCGGACCGCGCCGCGCTGCGGCCGGATGCCACGATCGCCGTGCTCGTGCGTTCCAACGACGAGATCGCGGCCTGTGCCGCGGCGATCCGCGCGCGCGGCCTGCCCGTGAGCGACGAAGGGCGTTCCGAACTGCTCGATTCGCCGGCGGTGACGGGGATCGTCGCGCTCCTGCGGCTGGCGGACCAGCCGGCGGACGGCATCGCGCATTGGCTGGCGACGCGGGAGCCCTGTGCGGCCGCGTTCGGGCTGCGCCCGATGGAGGCATTCGGCGGCGGCCACGCGCTGTGTGCCGAGGCGGACCGCGTCTCGGCGCAGGTGCGCGGCGAATTGCATGCGCTCGGCCTTGCGGCGTGGGTCGACCGCGCGATCGACGCGCTGCGCGGCGCATGCTCGCAGCGCGACGTGGAGCGGCTGCGGCAGCTTTCGGCGATGGCGCATGCGGCCGGGCCGGACGAGGTGGCGCGCCCGATCCGCTTCGTGCGGTCGGTCGAATCGCGCGGTGCGCGTGCGCCGACGGGCGAGCGGATCCGCGTCATGACCGTGCACGCGAGCAAGGGGCTCGAGTTCGACGAGGTCGTGCTGGGCACCCTGGACGCCGCGATGGGAAGCGTGTCCGGCGGGCAGGGGGAGTGGGCCGTGCTGTCGCCGGACCCCGCGAAGCCGCCGGTCGCCGTGGCGCCGGTGCTCTCGCAGGGCCTGCTCGAGCACTCGGCGCTGCTGCGCGCGTTCCGGCGCGAGGCCGAGGTGGAGCAGGCACGCGACGACGTGTCGGTGCTGTACGTCGCCGTCACGCGCGCGAAGGACGCACTGCACCTGGTGTGCGCGCCGCCGACGAAGTCCGGCAACGTGCGCCTGACCCCGACGTGGCTGATGCGCCTGTCCTTGGAGAGGTTCGAAGCCGCATTCCAGCAGCCGCCCCTGGATGGCGG
>JBEIFT010000243.1:0-4093 GCA_040382255.1 Phycisphaeraceae bacterium | reverse complement strand
GGTTCCGTCGGTCCGGCGGCCGGCGAGCGAAGCGCATGCAGCGCGACGGCCAGCGCGCAGCCGGCGGCGACGATGCCTGCGAGGAGCGCGATGCGAGCGTTGCCCATGCGGTGAAGGGTAGGATCAGTCGCCCATGTCCGTCGACCTGTCGCCCTTCACGAGCTTCGACGAGTTCGAGCGCCATGCGCTTGAGGTGCTGCCCGCCATGCCGCGCGACTACTACCGCAGCGGCGCGTGGGGCGAGGTGACGCTGCGCGAGAACCGTGCCGCGTGGGAGCGCCTGCGCATCTGGTACCGCGTGATGCGCGACGTGTCCGACCGCTCGACGCGCGCCGAGGTGATGGGTCGCTCGGCCGCCATGCCCGTGTGCGTGGCGCCCACCGCGCTGCAGCGGATGGCGCACCCGGACGGCGAGCTGGCCACCGCGCGCGCCTCCGCGGCCGCCGGCGTCCCGATGATCCTCTCGAGCCTCTCGAGCACCTCGGTGGAGGACGTGCGCGCCGCGGCCACGGCGGTCGATCCGGCCGCGCGCACCTGGATGCAGATGTACATCGGCCGCGACCGCGGCATGGTGCGCGCCCTTGCGCAGCGCGCGCACGCGGCTGGCTGCGATGCGCTGGTCCTGACCGTGGACACGCCCACCTGGGGCATCCGCGAGCGCGACATCCGCAACCACTTCCGCGTGCCCGAGGGCATGCGCATCGTGCACCTGGAGCGCCCGGGCGGGCCGACCGGCCATGCCGGGAGCGGGATCCACGAGGCGCTTGCGTGGACCATCGACGCCAGCCTCACCTGGAAGGACTTCGAATGGCTGCGCGACTCGACGCCGCTGCCGGTCCTCCTGAAGGGCGTGTGCCGCGCCGAGGATGCCGCGCGCGGGGTGGAACTCGGCGCGCAGGGCATCCTGGTGTCAAACCACGGCGGCCGGCAGCTCGACGGCGCGCCCGCAACGGTGGATGCGCTCCCCCACTGCGTGGACGCCGTCGCCGGCCGCGTGCCCGTGCTCGTCGATGGCGGCGTGCGCCGCGGCACCGACGTGCTGCGCGCGCTTGCGCTCGGGGCGCAGGCCGTGTGCGTGGGGCGCCCGATCCTCTGGGGCCTGGCGACCGCGGGCGAGCCGGGCGTTGCCAAGGTGCTTGCCGTGCTGCAGCACGAGTTCGACGTCACGCTGGCGCTCGCCGGGTGCGGCGGCGTGGCCGACGCCACGGCGGACCTGCTGCGGCCGTGACGGACGCGTGAGCGACGTCGACGCCTAGCGCCGGCCGCCGCCACCGCGCGTGCCGCCGCCCATCGACCGCACGCCGCCCATGCGGGCGCCGCCCCAGTTGCTCCCGGCGCTGTAACCGCGGTAGCCGCTCGACCAGCCGCTGTAGCCGTAGCCGTACGGGTTTGCCGGCCGAGACGCCGTGCGGTCGTACCAGCCGGTGTCCTGGTTGAAGCCGCGCGTGCCGCGGTCGTAGTCATTGCCCCAGCGCTGCGCGTAGGTGCCGTGCTGGTCGCCCACGCCCCAGCCGCCGCCGTTCCAGCTTCCGCCGTTCCAGCTGCCGCCGCGCTGGTACGCCGACGGCGTGCGGCCGCCGTCTTGGGGGCCCCAGGCCTGCTGGCCGCGGTCGGCGTAGTTGGTCTCGCCGCGTGCGAACGCGCCGCGCGGGCTGCCGTCGAAGTTGTGGTTCGGGTCAGGGCGGAAGCCGTCCGCCGTGGCGCCGCGCGCGGCGAGGGCGGCATCGCCGGAACCGTCGCGCTCCTGGAAGCTGGAACCGCCCGCGCGTGCGTGCGCTGCGGCGGCGCCGTCGCGCCACGAACCGTCGTTGGCGCGGGCCGCGGCCGCGCCTGCCGCACCCGGCGCGGCGGCAGTGTCCGCCTGGGCGCGCTGCCACGATCCGTTGGTGCGCGTGTACGTCTGCCCGTTGCGCTGCTGCACCACCTGGCCCGACCGCGTGGCGGCGACGTCGTTTGAGAGTGCTGCCGCGTGGCGCCACTGCCCGCTGCCGGACCGCCAGCCGGGCACGCCACCGCCGACGCCCGCCGTCTCGCCGGGCACGCGCGTCTCGCCCGTGCCGGCGGTCAGCCCAGAGGTCCGCGTCTCGCCGGTGCCGGCAGTGAGCCCCGGCACGTGGCCGGAGGCCGTCTGCGCGGCAGCCATGCCGCCGCCAGCGCCGCGCGCATAGGCGTTCATGTCGGCCGCGGCGCCCGCGCGGTTGTAGCCGCGCGCCGCGTTGTCCCAGCCGCGGCGATAGGCGCCGCCCCAGTGGTTGTTCCACCATCCGTTGCCATCGCGCCAGCCCCATGGGTGGTAGCCCCAGTTCCAGCTGTTGGCGTAGCCCATCCCCAGCGCGAAGCCCGTGCCGAAGCCGCGACCGCAGCCCCACCAGCCCTCGCCGCCCCAGGCCGGGCCGCACCACAGCCCGTAGCCCGCCCAGCCCGGGTAGCCGTAGAGGCCCCATCCGCCGTAGTAACCGCCGTACGTGGGCCAGTAGCCGTAGGTGTTCGGCCAGCCGCCGTAGCTGTCCCAGGTGTCGTCGTCGGTGATGTCGCTGTTGTCGCCGAGCACCACGTCGCCCTGGCCGGTCGAGCCCGGGTACGCGTAGCCGGTGCCGTAGGCCACGGTGCCGTCGTTCTCGTAGCTGTTCATGTAGCCGGCCGTGTAGCCGGTGGTCACGGTGTCGGCGGTCGAGTTGTAGACCTGCACGTACGTGGCGCCGTAGACGGGGCAGCTCGGCGGGATGGTGTAGATCTCCTCCGGCACGCCGTCGCAGAGCGCCCAGGGGCCGTTCGCCGCGGCGCCCTTGAACCAGGCCGCGTTCTCGCAGAGGTAGTACGAGCCCTTGCACAGGATGAGCGGGCTGCTTGCGTTCGTCGCGTACTGCATGTCGGTGCCGTCGATCGCCTTGAAGCGCGCGGGGCCGCCGAAGGTCGTGAGCTTCGGCTGCGCGAGCGCGCGGTCGAGCGTGGCCACGTGCGGCACGGACTGCTGGTAGAGCGCGTCGTTGGCCTGCGGCGTGCCGGGCACGCTTGCGAGCACGTTGCCCCACGTGCCGTGCGGGTCGATCTGCGCGAAGCCGGCGGGCAGGGTGCCCGGCGTGGCGTAGGTCCACGGGCCGAGCGAGAGGTTGGTGGTGGTGAACCAGCGTCCCGAGGCCAGCAGCCACCACGCGCCGTCGGCGGACTGGAAGAGATCGCAGTTGGCGTTGGTGACGGCGGAGAGGCCGGTGGCGACGCCGGTGAGCGCGGGATCGCCGTCGGTGCTCACCAGGCACATCGGCGTGGTGCTGACGAACACCTCCGGCACCATGCCCGCCGGTACCGCGGGCGAGGCGGGCGCGTCGGGGTGGCGCTTGGGCAGCGCGCGGTCGATCGCCTGCAGCGAGTCGGCGTTGGGCGACTTGCCTGCGATGAACGGTCCCTGCCAGCGGGACGAGTGGAGCCACGTGTCGGTGCCGACGCGCGTGAACCAGGTGCGCGTGGCCTTCTCGAAGGCAAGCAGCGAGGCCGTGTTCTGCGCCATGCCGACGTTGCCGCCGATGTCGCGCAGGACCGGCTTGCCGTCAAGCAGGAGGAGCACCGCGGGGCGGCTCACCACCTTGATCCTGGGCGGCGCGTTGCTGAGCGAGGCGCGCGAGGCCGCCTGGTCCTTCGCCGCCTGCAGGTTGGCGAGGGCCACCGCGCGGTCGACGGTGAAGCGGACGCCGGCGAGCATCTTCTGCAGCGCGGCCGCGGTGGCCGTGCCGTCGCCGCCGTCGGCAAGCTGCACGCGCGTGACCTGCATCCCGGAGAGCTCGATCAGCCCCGCGGCGGTGTCGTTGTCGAGGTCCGACTCGAAGAACGCGGCACCGAAGACCGGCTGCGCGGTGTCGGCGCCCGTGTGCGTGCTGAAGGCCATGCGGCCGGTGGCGCGCGTGCCGGTGATGGACGCGAACTGCGGCGTGTAGATCACGTAGGCGGTGCCGTCGAGGGTGGCCTCCTGCGGCCAGAGCGTCTCGCCGTTGTCATGCTCCGGCGCGGGCGCGGGCGCATCGGTTGCCACGGGCGGTGCGGCGAAGCCCGAGGGCGCGGGTTGCGCGGGGGCGGCGGGAGCGCCCGCGGCGGGCGCGGG
>JBEIFT010000242.1:0-4159 GCA_040382255.1 Phycisphaeraceae bacterium | reverse complement strand
GGTCGATCTCGCCGATCAGGTCGGCGAACTTGGTGCCGGGCGCCAGGCGCTCGGCGTAGCGCGCGTCGCGGTGCCACCACGCGATGGGCACGCCGGCCGCGGGCGTGTTCGCCAGCAGCTCGCGCCCCGCGCGCGTGATCGGGTGCTCGGGGTCCTCGTGCACCGGGCAGCCGGGGATGTCCAGGTACGGCACCCACTCGTCCAGGAACCGCGGCAGCATGCGCATCAGGCGGCTCTTGCCCTGGCCCTTCTCGCCCAGGAACAGGATGTCGTGGCCCGCGATGATCGCGGTGGCCAGCTCCGGCAGCACGGTGTCGTCGTAGCCCAGGATGCCCGGGAAGAGCGTGCCCGCACCGCGCTCGCCGCGCGCGGCGGCCTCGGCCAGCGCGCGCTGGAAGTTGGCGCGCAGCTCTTCCTTGACGGGGCGGCTGCGCCAACCGGAGGCACGGAGGGCGGCAAGGTCGCGGATTTCTGGCTGCGGGGTCATGGGTGGGGCTTCGCCGGCCGGGGGTGCGTGGATGCCGGCGCGGAACGATAGGCCGGGCGTGGGACGTGCCGCGCGGGGCGGCGCACCGCGCTCAGCCCCGCCGCGCCCGCTTCATCGCAATCGCGATCAGGCTGATGTCCGCGGGGGAAATCCCCGCGAGCCGCCCCGCCTGCCCCAGCGTCGCGGGGCGGAACTTCCGCAGCGTCTCGCGCGCCTCGGCGCGCAGGCCCACGATCGCGTCCGGGTCCAGGTCCGCGGGGATCGGCGAGCGCTCGCTCTCGGCGTGGCGCTTGACCTCGGCGCGCTGGCGCGCGACGTAGCCCTCGTAGCGCAGGTCGGTCACCACGCGGTCGACGAGCGCGGCCGGCGCAGGCACGTGCGCGGCGTGCAGCGCGGCGGCGATCGCGTCCACCGCCACGTCCGGGCGGCGCGCGGCGTCCCACAGGCGCGTGCCGGCGGGCGCCAGCTCGGCGGGCGCGCGCGTGGCGGCAAGCCCCTCGCGAATGGTGCCGATCGCCTGCATGCGCGCGGAATGCGCGTGCCAGCGCACGTCGTCCACCAGGCCCAGCTCGCGGCCGAAGGGCGTGAGACGTTCGTCGGCGTTGTCGGCGCGCAGCAGCAGGCGGTGCTCGGCGCGGCTCGTGAACATGCGGTACGGCTCGCGCGGCGTGCGCGTCACCAGGTCGTCCATCATCACACCGATGTACGCCTGCTCGCGGCCCAGGCGCACGGGCGGCAGCGCGCGCACGCGCCGCGCGGCGTTCAGGCCCGCCACCAGGCCCTGCGCGCCGGCTTCCTCGTAGCCGCTGGTGCCGTTGATCTGGCCCGCCAGGAACAGCCCCGGCACCGGCTTCGTCTCGCCGGTCGCGTCGATCTGGTGCGGCCAGACCATGTCGTACTCCACCGCGTAGCCCCAGCGCAGCACCTCGGCGCGTTCGCAGCCCTTCATGCCGCGCACGATGTGTTCCTGCACCTCGGCCGGCAGGCTGGTGCTGATGCCGTTGCAGTAGACCTCGTCGGTGAACAGGCTCTCCGGCTCCAGGAAGACGTGGTGGCTCTCGCGGTCGGCGAAGCGCACCACCTTGTCCTCCAGGCTGGGGCAGTAGCGCGGGCCGCTCGAGGCCTCGATCTGCCCGCTGTACATGGGCGCGCGGTGCAGGTTCGCGCGGATCAGGTCGTGGATGGCGGCGGTGGTCTCGGTCAGCCGGCAGTCGACCTGCGGCAGGCCGGGGAACACGCCGCGCGCCAGGCTGGTGGCGGGCAGGTCGCTGAACGGCACCGGCGGGTCGTCGCCCACCTGCGGCGGCAGCGTCTCCCACGCGATGCTCCCGCGCCGCAGCCGCGGCGGCGTGCCGGTCTTCAGGCGGCCGAGCTCGAAGCCCAGCCCGCGCAGCATCGCGCTGATGCCGACGGCGCTGCCCTCGCCCACGCGCCCGCCCGGCGTGCGTTCCTCACCGGTGTGCATGAGCGCGCGCATGAACGTGCCGGTCGTCAGCACGACGGCACCCGCGCGCAGTTCGCACACCGGCTGCGGTTCGCCCTCCGGCACCAGCACGGGCTGCGCCATCGCGTCGGCGCGCAGGTTCGATTCGATCGCCGCCGCGTCCACGCGCACGTGCCGCCAGCCGGCCGGCAGCCGCACGCCGGCGCAGGCGCCCTGCTCCACCAGCAGGTCGTCGACCGTGCCCGCGAACACCGTGATGCGCGGCTGCGTCGCCAGCAGGCGCTGCACCTCGGCCGCGTAGTGGTACTTGTCGCACTGCGCGCGCGGCCCGCGCACGGCCGCGCCCTTCGACGTGTTCAGCATCTTGAAGAGGATGCCCGCATGGTCGGTGGCGCGGCCCATCAGCCCGCCCAGCGCGTCGATCTCGCGCACCATCTGCCCCTTCGCCAGCCCGCCGATCGCGGGGTTGCAGCTCATGGCGCCCACCTTGGTGGGGTCCATCGTCACCAGCGCCACGCGGCCGCCCGGCCCCAGCGCCGACGCCGCGGCCCACGCGGCCTCGGTGCCGGCGTGGCCGCCGCCGATGACGATGACGTCGAAGGAATGCATGCGAACCGCGCAGGATAGGAGCCGCGGACGGCGCAGGGCCCGCTCAGCGCACCAGGCGCGCGCGCCCCGGGACCACGGGCAGCGCGATCTCGGGAATGTCCGAGGTGAACCGCACGTCGGCGCCGTCGGTGAGCGTCAGCGAGTGAATGACGGCCGAAGGCAGCCGCACGGCCGCGGAGCCCGCGACCGCCAGGTTCGCGCCCGGCGCGTAGCAGCGGCCGGCCAGCTGCACGGAGCCGCCGCCATCGACGGTCCACTGCGCGGCGGCGGATGACTGGATGATGGAGTAGCCGTCCCAGTCGCCCGCGCCCGAATCGCAGGTGCCGCGCAGCACCGCCGCGCCCGTCACCTGCAGCTCCGCGCCGGCCAGCAGCTCGAGCGTCGCGTCGGCGAGCTCCAGCACCGCCGTGCCCGAGAGCGCGATCGATCCGTTGAACTGGTGCAGGCCTTGGTCAAGCACGATCGTGCCGCTGCTGAACGCAAGCGCCGCATGCACGCCCGGCGCCACGTGGACGACGTCCGACCCGTCCTGCGCGATCTCGCCGACGATGCTGTCGTCGATCGCGGGGACCGACACGCTTGCGAATGGGTCTGCGGGGATCGTCGCCTGCGCCTGGACCGCGCCGGAGACGCGCGCCTCGACCGACGCATCGACCGTCCCGGCCGCACGCAGCACCGGGACATCCAGGTACGCGCCGCTCCCGGCCAGCACCGCGCCCGCGTCGTCGGCCGCGACCGAGACGCCGCCGCGCGACCGCAGGATCGACGTGCCCGCGAGCGCCAGCGACGAATCGTCCGCGTCGGCCAGCAGCAGCGACGTCGTGTGCGTCGGTGGGTGATAGACCGCGATGCTCGCGTGCTCCATCTCCACCGGGGGCACGTTGAAGAGGCCCGCCAGCAACAGCGACACCGCGCCGTTGGGGTGACTGGACGACAGGCGAACCGTCGCGCGCACCGCCGGCCCACCTTCGGTCGCGTCCGGCGTGAACACGCGCGCCTGCGGATCCCAGGTGCCGAACTCCAGGTCGCCTCCACCGCCGGGACCTTCAGTGGCCAGTAACACGAGCGGGCCATTCGGACCGTTATTCGCACCTGCGGCGCTGATCGCGTCGGTCCGCGCGATATCCACACCGTCCGGGTAACGCGCGGCCGCCGCCGCGGCGATCGCGTCCGCCGCCGCCTTGGCGCTGCCGGCGTGGCGCGCCACAAGGGCGAACTCAAGCGCAAACCAGGTGAAAACGATGAGCAACGGCAGCGCCAGCACCAGGAGGATGGTGGACATGCCGCGCTGGAAGCGGGACGGGCAAGTTGCACATGTCGTTGCCATGGGGCAGGTTGTGTGACGGCAAGGTGTGCGCATCGATATCTCCACGGCGTATCCTGCGCGGACTCATCGTAACCTCGGCCCGCGTGGGCCCTTGGGGACAAATCCCGTAAATGCCCGTGACGCTTGCGTCCATCCTCGCCGCCGAACCCGCCACCAAGGTGCCGCCCGTGCCCACCTGGGTCTGGCTGATGCTGATCGCCGCCGCCGGGGTGGCCTGCGTCACCGACATGCGGTCGATGCGCATCCCGAACTGGCTGACCCTGCCCCTGCTCGCGGCGGGCCTGGCCTACGC
>JBEIFT010000241.1:0-4159 GCA_040382255.1 Phycisphaeraceae bacterium | reverse complement strand
TCGTCGGCGCCGGCCAGGAGCGCGGCCCGGATGGCGGGGATGCCGTCGGTGCCGGGGGGCAGCAGCGCGATGACCGCGGCGTCCGCGGCGCCGGGCGTCGCCCGCAGCAGGTCGAGGAACGCGGGGAGCCCGCACTCCGGGAGGTCGGCGCGGACGGCCACCACCTGCGGGTGGACCTCGGCCAGGATGCGGCGCGCGCCCTCGGCGTCGCCGGCCGAGCGCACCTCGAAGCGCGCGTGCCGCATGGCCAGCGCCAGGCGGTCGCGCGCGGCGGGGTCGTGCTCGACAAGGAGGACGCGTGGCATGGGTGGAGGATGCTACCGCTGCGCCGCGGCGAACCACTGCGAGACGATCGGCCACGCCATCCAGATGGCGGAGACCGGCAGGAAGGTCGCGAGCACCCAGCGCACGGCACGGCCGGTGATGCGCACGTTCAGGCTGGCGCCCAGCCAGCTGCCGATCATCGCCGTGGGCAGCAGGCACGCGGCGATCATCAGGGCCGGCACGAGCGCGCTGCCGCCGCCCTCGACGGGCGTGCGGGCCAGGGTGATGGCCTTCATCGCGGCCCCCACGATCGTGAGCGGCACCATCGTGCAGACGCTGGTGACGACGGCGCGCTTCATCGGCAGCCGCGCCCACGCGCGCATCAGGGGGATGCCCACGACGCCGCCGCCGATCCCCAGCAGGCCGCTCAGGAAGCCCATCACCGCGCCGATGCCCGCGCCGCGCGCGGTGGAGAGCTCGCGCGCGTCGTCCTCGGAGTGGTCGCCCGGGCTGGCAAGCAGCCGGAACTCGCGCATGGCGATCACCAGCAGGAACGCCGCGAACAGCAGGCGGAACGCGGACGCGTCCACGAACATGCTGACGGCGACGCCTGCCAGCACGCATGCGACCGCCGACGGCCAGATGCGGCCCGCGTAGGTCCACTCGGTGCGCCCCGCCTTCGCGTAGCGGTGGTAGGCGGTGATCGCGACCGCGATGTTCGAGATCATCGCCGCACCCTGCAGCTGCTGCTTGTAGGGCGCCAGGAAGATGGTGGCCAGCGGGATGATCATCACCGCGCCGCCGACGCCGAGCAGCCCGCCCGTGATGCCGCCGACCAGGCCGAAGGCGACGAACGCGATGGCGTGCAGGGGTTCCACGGGGCGGAGGGTAGCCGGGGCAGGGGCCGTGGGGCGCCCGCCGGAAAAAAGGCCGCGCATCGCGGAGATGTGCCCGCGGTGCGCGATGATCGCGCGCATGCTCGTCACCATCCCCAGTTTCGCGCTCCACGGGATCGATGCCGTCCCGTGCGACGTCGAGGTCGCGGTGCAGTCGCGCGGCCTGCCGCGCATCGCCCTCGTCGGCCTGCCCGACGCGGCGATCCGCGAGAGCATCGAACGCATCCGCAGCGCGCTCGAGGCGCGCGGCTTCGACCCGCCGCGGCACCGGGTCACGGTGAGCCTGGCGCCGGCGGACCTGCGGAAGCAGGGGCCGGGGTTCGACCTGCCGATCGCGCTGGGGCTGCTGTTGGCGACGCCGGCGGTGGGTGGCGGTGGCGCGGCCGGGGGTGGCGCGGCCGGGGCGGGCGCCGCACAGCCCGGCGCCCCGCACCCCGGCGAGTGGATGGTGGCGGGCGAACTGGCGCTCGACGGCACGCTGCGCCCGGTGCGCGGGGCCGTGAGCATGGCGATGCTCGCGCGTGCGCGGGGGGCGCGGGGGATCGTGGTCCCGTGCGAGAACGGACCCGAGGCCGCGGTGGTGGAAGGGCTCGATGTCCGCGTCGCCGGTGCGCTGGACGAGGTGGTGGCGCACTTCCGCGGGGCGCTCAGCCTGCGCGCGGCGCCGGCGGTGGACGTGCGTGCGGCGGTGGCGGCTACGGAGGCTGGGATCGACTTCCGTGACGTGCGTGGCCAGGCGGCCGCGAAGCGCGCGCTGCTGGTGGCGGCGGCGGGGGGGCACAACGCGCTGCTCCTGGGCCCGGCCGGCTGCGGCAAGACGATGATGGCGCGTGCACTTCCCGGAATCCTGCCGCCGCTGGAGCCCGACGAGGCGCTCGAGGTCACGCGCATCCTGAGCGCCGCGGGCGCGCTGCACGGTGGGCGCGCCCTGGCGACCGAGCGTCCGTTCCGCGCGCCGCACCACACGGCCAGCACCGTCTCGCTGGTGGGCGGCGGCGCCGCGGGCCTGCCGCGGCCCGGCGAGGTGACGCTGGCGCACCACGGCGTGCTCTTCCTGGACGAGCTTCCGGAGTTCGGGCGCAGCGCGCTGGAATCGCTGCGCGAGCCGCTCGAGGATGGATTCGTCACGATCGCCCGGGCGCATGGCAGCGCGCGCTTCCCGGCGCGGTCGATCGTGGTGGCGGCGATGAACCCCACCGCGCGCGGCAATCGGCGCGGCGGCGACCGTGGCGCGCGCGAGGAGTCCGCGTACATGGACCGCGTGAGCGGCCCGATCGTCGACCGGATCGACCTGCATGTGGAGGTGGCGGCGGTGCCCATCCGGCTGCTTGCGGCGGCGCCGGCGGGGGAGTCGTCTGCCGCGATGCGCGGGCGCGTGGCGGCGGCGCGAGCGGTGCAGCGCGCGCGCCAGGGCGAGGTGCTCAACGCCTGCCTGCGCGGCGGGGCGCTCGATGCGCACGCGGCGCTGGATACGGCCGGTCGGCGGCTGCTGGAGGACGCGGTGGAGCAGCTGGGCCTGAGCGCACGGGCGTACGACAAGGTGCGCCGCGTGGCGCGGACGATCGCGGACGTCGCGGGCGCGGCGCGGGTCGCGCCGGAGCACGTCGCCGAGGCTATTCAGTACCGCGTGCTGGACCGGGCGGCGTGATGGGCGTGCCACGCGGCCACGCCGCGCCCGGCGCCGGCGGGCCGAAGCCGATCGGCGCGCACTGTTCGCGCAGGAACCGCACGATCTGGGGCGGCGCCTGCCGCGGGTACTCGTGCCCGCCGGGCAGGATCATCGCGACGAACGGCGTGCCGAGCGGCGATTCCCAGCGGGCGCAGCCGTCCGCCCAGGGCGCGCCGTCACCCGTGCAGCCGTCCACGCGCCGGACGGCGGCCATCGTGCGCTCCTGGGCGCTGAAGGCGACGATCGTGTCGCCGCGGCCCGCGACGTGCATGCAGGGCAGCGGCTGCAGTCGCGCCGCGAGCGGCCAGTTCCCGGCGACCGGCGCGACGGCGGCGAGGTCCGCGTGCCGCTCCTGCCACAGGAGGTAGGTGAAGCCTGCGCCGTTCGAGTGCCCCGTCACGTACACGCGCGTGTCGTCCACCCAGCCCTCGGCGCGCAGCGAGGCGAGCATCGCGTCGAAGAACCGCAGGTCACGGTTCTCCGCACCGCCGCGCAGCATCTGCCAGCCGGGTCGCGCGCCCTGCGGGTCGCGGGACGTCGCGGTCGGCAGCCCCTGCGGATACACGACGACCGCGTCGGGCCACTGCGCATGGATGGCCATCGTGCGCTGCACGTTCTGTGCCCGGCCGCCGTGCCCATGGAAGGCGAACACGACGGGCCGCGGCTGGGGACGGCCCCCGGCGGTGGCCGGCAGGTGGACGATGGCGGTGCGCGGCGTGCCGGCGATGTCCCAGGTGCGATCGGCGGCGTCGGCCCGCGCCGCCGCCGTGGGCCAGGCGGCCACGAGCGCGGCCAGGAAGAGGGCTGCAAGGCGGTTCATGCGCTGGCCGAACGCGCCGGGCCTGCCCTGCATTTCACAGCCCCGGCGCGAACCCGCGGCGCATGGTGTTCTCGCAGCAGGCACGCGGCTCGACGAACTGCAGCAGGTAGTCGCGGCCGCCTGCCTTGCTGCCGACGCCCGACATGCCGAATCCGCCGAACGGCTGCCGGCCGACCAGCGCGCCGGTGATGCCGCGGTTCACGTAGAGGTTGCCGACGCGGAACTCGCGCTTGGCGCGCTCCAGGCTGGACGGCTTCCGGCTGAAGATGCCGCCCGTCAGCTTGTACGCGGTCGCGTTGGCGATCGCCAGCGCCTCGTCCAGGTCGCGCGCCTTGATCACCGCGAGCACCGGACCGAAGATCTCGTCGTTCGCCACGCGGGCGCCCGGCTTGACGCCGCTGACGATCGCCGGGCCGACGTACGGCTTGCCGACCTTGCCGGCCAAGCCCGCGGGGATCTCGAGCTGCAGTTCCAGCTTGCCCTCGGACGCGCCGATCTCCACGTAGCGGC
>JBEIFT010000240.1:0-4186 GCA_040382255.1 Phycisphaeraceae bacterium | reverse complement strand
GTCTCCAGCATGCGCGGATCCTGGGTGCAGGCGCTGACGTCGTTGACAATGGACGCGCCCGCCGCGAGCGCGGGGGCGGCGACCTCGGCCAGCGTCGTGTCGATCGAGGCGACCGCGCCCGCGGGCAGCGCGCGCAGCACGGGGATCGTGCGCGCGACCTGCTCGGCGGCGGGCACGCGCACGGCGCCGGGACGCGTGGACTCGCCGCCGATGTCCAGGATCGACGCACCCTCGGCGATGCACTGCGCGGCATGCGCGGCGGCAGCGGCCGGGTCCAGGTGCAGGCCGCCATCGCTGAAGCTGTCGGGCGTGGCGTTGAGCACCGCCATGAGCGCGGGGGGCGTGCCGGGGCCCCAGGCGATCGCGTGGCGACCGGCATGCCAGGTGCGGGGGGCGTCGCTCGGCGGGCGTGCGGTCACGGGACCTTCGGTGCCGCCGCGGGCGGGGCGGACTGCGGCGGCGCCGCGGCGGGGAGCGCCTTCGGGGCGGGCGGCATCAGCTGCGCCTTCGCCGCGTCCCATGCCAGCGCGAGCACGCCGCTGGGCACCACGACGGCCACTTCCCACGAGGCGTCCTTGCAGCGAACGGCCACGCCGACAGGTTCCAGGCGCTCGGTGGGCGCCGGCAGCATCGCGCCATCGGCGCCGGGCACCATGTCGGCCACCTGCTGCGCGGCGCCGAGCAGCTCGCCGACGCCCAGGAAGACCGCAACGTCGGGGTCCGGCACCAGCCACGGCTCCATGGCCTTGATGGTCGGGTCGGTGCCGAGCGTGCGCGCGCCTTCGGCACCCGAAGCGGCCTTCAGCGCACGGCCGAGCACGTCGGTGCGCTGGCAGTACGTGACGACCAGGGCACCCGGCACCTCCTTCGCGAAGCCATGCAGCCCGCGCGCGCCCACGAACACCTGCTTGATGATGCGCTGCATCGCGTCGCCGCCCGGACCGGTGACCACTTCCTTCACCTCGAACGCGCTGACCGTGCTGCCGTCCTTCAGCGCGCGCGCGTCCTCCCACGCGGGCACGCGGCGGATGCCGTCGGCCTCGCCGGCCTGGCCCTCGATCCACGCGCGCAGCGCCTGCTTGACCGCGGCGGGGTCGTCGGTGACCACGACGAATGCCGCGTCGTTCAGCACGCCGCCGGAGAGGATGCCGAGCTTGCTGGGATAGGCGGCCACTTGGAGCGAGCGCACCTTGTCCTGCACCGCGTCGAGCCAGGGCGGCAGCTCCACCTGCTGCGCACGCGGGATGGTGCGCAGGAAGCCGCGCAGGTGCGACGAACCGCCAAGCGCCGCCAGGTCGATGCCGAACGCGCCGTAGTACGGCGCCGCGGGAAGCCGCGCGAGCAGCGTGCCGAGCGCGCGGCGATCGCCCTTGGAGGGCTGGATGGCATTCGCGACTTCGGAACCGTCGCGGAAGCGCGCGTGCGCGCGGATGCCGACGCCCAGCGCGTCGAAGTCGAACGCGACGATGCCGTCCGTCACCTGCGACACGACGTCGGCGCCGCGCTCGCGGTCGGCGGGCGTGGTGTTCGGGTCAGCTGCGGCGCGGATGCCGGCGGCGGCATCGGCGAAGACCGATTCACCGGCCCAGCTGCAGGCGTCGGCGGCGCGCATGATCGCCATGCCGCGCTCGCCGGCGTGCGCGGCCAGGGCCGCGGCGACGCCGCCCTTCGGGTCGTAGCCCTGGGCCGAGCGCGCGTCCTGCGCGACGATGACGTGCGAACCCGCCTCGCGGACGAAGAGCGGCTGGCCGGGGTTGCCGGACATGCGGTACGCGTCGGGGCCCAGCTCCGGCGCCGGCGTGAACGTGCCGGCGATGAACGCCTTCGCGTCGGTCACGGGAAACGCGCCCACGGCCGTTGCCGCGCCGTTGCGGCGCTCGACCCAGAGTGCGAGCGGTCCGCGGTCGTCGAAGCCGGGGCCGATGCGGAGCTGCGCCTTCAGCAGGTCGATCGGCCGCCCGCCCAGTGCGCTCTCGGCGCGGCCCATGCGGTCGAGCGCCTGCTGCAGGTCGTCGCTGGCGGCCTTGGGGCTGGGCACCAGCACCAGCGCCACGGCGTCGGCGGGGACCAGCTTCGCCGCGGCGTCGAAGGCATCGGCACCGGGAGCGAACGCGCCCGCGGCGAGCGCCGCGGGCACGAGGAAAGTTGCGAGGATGGCGGTGATGCTGCGGGTCGCTGCGCGCATCCGGTCAGGATACGGGCTTCGCCGCCAGGGCCTTGTCGATGGCCTGCTTCAGCTCGTCGCCCATCGGCTTGACGCCGGATCCGTAGAACGCGACCGGCATGCCGTCGCGCCCGATCAGGTACTTGCCGAAGTTCCAGCTGGGCAGCTTGCCGGTGCGCGCGCCGAGGAACGCGTACAGCTCGCTCTGGCCCGCGCCGGCCTTGGTCTGGACCTTGGCCATCATCGGGAACGTGACGCCGTAGTTCTTGGTGCAGAACTCCTTGATCTCGGATTCGCTGCCAGGCTCCTGGCCGCCGAAGTCGTTGCACGGGAAGCCCAGGATGACGAGGTCCTTGTCCTTGTACGCCTCGTAGAGCTTCTCGAGGTCCGCGTACTGCGGCGTGTAGCCGCAGCGGCTGGCGACGTTGACCACCAGCGTGACCTTGCCCTTGTACTGGGAGAGGTCGACGGGCTTGCCGTCCAGCGACGTGGTCTTGAGGGTGTAGAACGACGCAGGCTTCTGGTCGGCGGCGGGCTTGCCGTCGCCGACGGACTGCCCGGCACCGAAGCCGGTGAGGAGCGAGACGACGCCGAGGGCGGATGCGAGGATGCGCTTCATGGTCACGGGGATTCGGCGGCCGGGACGGGGCCGATGCAGTCTCGGGGGGCGATCGTGAGAATCCGGGGGGAATTCCCGGGGGAAGCCGGCACGGA
Source organism: Phycisphaeraceae bacterium (assembly GCA_040382255.1). Taxonomy (GTDB): domain Bacteria; phylum Planctomycetota; class Phycisphaerae; order Phycisphaerales; family SM1A02; genus UBA966. Next base: position 1,308 of record JBEIFT010000240.1, on the reverse strand, counting down.
CTGCGCGTCTTCCGGGGCGTGGAGGGTCCGCCCGCGCCGTCAGGCGAAGCGGGCGATCGCCGAGGCGCACGCCTCCAGGAAGGCCGTTTCGCCTGGGGTGAAGGTGCGTTCACCGTGGTTCGCCACGCCCAGGGTGCCCACCAGGCGGCCGTCGCGGCGGATGGGGACGACGATCGCGCCCTCCATGCCGGAGGCGAGCGCCCCGGGCTGCACGATGCCGCGGTCGTCCTGCTTCAGGTTGCACCAGGTCACGGGCTGGTCCATCTGCGCGCAGGCGCCGGCCATGCCCTTGCCCATCGGGATCACGCGGACCTTCTCGATGAGGGGCGGCGGCAGCGGGCCGTCGAGCCCGGCCAGGTGCAGGCAGCCGTCCTCGCGCAGGAAGTGGACGGTGCCGCTGTGCGCGGCGACGGCGCGGACGACCGCGGCCAGCGCTGCGTCGGCGGTGTGGGCGTGCAGGACCTCGTGCGGGACGGCGGTGGACATGTCAGTGCTTCCCGTGCAGGGCGCGCGCCAGGCGCATGGTGGCATCGAAGTGCGCGCGCAGCTCGTCCATCGAGTCGCCGCCGAACTTCGCCAGGAACGCACGCGCGACCTCGAAGGCGACGACGTTCTCCATCACGACGCTGGCCGCCGCGACCGCGCTGACGTCGCTGCGCTCGTACTGGCTCTGCACGGCTTCGTGCGTGGCCAGGTCGACGCTGGGCATGCCGCGCAGGAGCGTCGAGATCGGCTTCATGGTGCCGCGCACGACGACCGGCATGCCGTTGGTCATGCCGCCCTCCAGGCCGCCGGCGTTGTTCGTGGGGCGCACGAAGCCGAGCGACGCATCGGCCGCGCGCGCGGCGTCGAACGCGATCGGGTCGTGCACCTGGCTGCCGAAGCGTGCGCCGCACTCGGTGCCCAGGCCGATCTCGACGGCCTTGAAGGCCTGGATGCCCATGACCGCGCCGGCCAGGCGCGAATCGAGCCGTTCGTCCCACTGCACGCAGGTGCCCAGGCCCGGCGGCACGCCGAAGACGTGGGCCTCGACCCAGCCGCCCACGGTGTCCTGTTCGACCTTCGCCTGGTGGATGCGCTCGACGATGCGCGCGGAGGTCTCGGCGCAGGGGCAATAGACCTCGCTGGCGTCGCGCGCGGCGCGCAGCGCGGGAAGGTCGGCGGCGGCGACCTGCGTGGTGCAGCGCGCGTCGATCGCGCCGCGCACGAAGCCGAAGACCTCGATGCCGAACTCGCGCAGCAGGCAGCGGGCCAGCGCGCCGGCGGCGACGCGCGCGGCGGTCTCGCGGGCGCTGGCGCGCTCGAGCG
>JBEIFT010000239.1:0-4204 GCA_040382255.1 Phycisphaeraceae bacterium | reverse complement strand
GCATCGGCATGCGAAACTCGGCTCCCCATGCCCTCCCCGGATCCGTGGCGGCTCTCGCTGGACGCCCTGGTCGCGCGTCCGCCGCGCTGCCGGATCGGCGCGGGTGTCCTCCGCCTCCACTGGGAGCCAGCAGCAACCAGGGATCCGACACGCCGGGAGGGATCTCCGTTCCTCTCACACGCATCGGCGGTCGACTTCCTTGTGCGCGTGTGCGTCGGATCGTCGACGGACGCCCGGAGCCGCGCGTTCGGCATCGTGTGGAACGGCTGCGCCAGCACCCTGCGCTCACGGCGTTGGTCCTGGTCGTGGGCGGATCGCACGGCCATCCGCCCGTCTACGTCAAGTGGGCGCTGGCGACTCATGACCCCGCCGCACCCACACTGATCCTTATCAGCTTCCACTCCACCACGAGACCCCTGCGATGACGAATGCGAAGACACCTTCGACCCGCACGCGCGACCCGAAGCGCGCCAGCCGTACCGGCAAGTCTCCACGGGCATCCACGGGAACCCGTGCGCGATGCCCTGCGTGCGGCCATGATGCCGTCCGATCGGCACGGGCGCGCGTCTCGATCCGGTTCATCACGCCGGCAGGTCGGTCGGGGGTCGCATCCGCCGTCGTCACGACCCTGACCTGCGAACGCTGCGGCTGCGCGTCAGAGTCCCCCGAATCGGCTGCGATCCGCGATGACGCCATTCGCCGCGAGCTTGGGCTCCTGACGCCAGGCGAACTCCGTGCCGCGCGCGAGCGCCTCGGATGGAGCCGCCGTGAGCTGGCCGAGAAGACCGGTCTCGGCAGCGCGTCACTGTTCCGTTGGGAGATGGGGCGTACGTTCCAGAACCGATCGAGCGACCTGCTGCTGCGCGCCGTGCTCGGCATCCCGCTGCCGGGAGGCCGGGGGGCCGTTGGCGCCGGGCCTGGTGGCCGATTGCGCGTGGCGAGCGCACCTGCCACGGGTCGCGGTCGAGCGGGCCGGTCGAAGCGCTGATCGATTCTGCACGCATGCCAACCACCCGCCGCACGTTCATCCTGGCCGCCGCGGGGCTTGCGATCACGCCTGCCCTCGCCCGGTGCGTGGCGTCCCGCAAGGCGCCCGCGTTCCTGACGCAGGTCTCGCCGCGGAAGCCGGACAAGCTCCGCCTCGCCTGCATCGGCACCGCGAACCGCGCCTGGGACAACATCCAGGAGGTGCGCGGCGAGCACATCGTCGCGCTCTGCGACGTCGACCGCGACTCCCTGGCGCGTGCCGGCAAGGAGTTTCCCGACGCCGTCCGCGCCGCCGACTGGCGCGAGCTGCTCGACTGGCGCCGCGAGCTGGACCTGGACGGCGTCGTCGTCGCCACGCCCGACCACATGCACTCCCCCGTGTCCGCCGCGGCGCTGCGCGCGGGCCTGCCCGTCTACTGCGAGAAGCCGCTCACGCACACGCGTGCGGAGGCCATCGAGCTCCGCCGCCTGGCGGAATCGGCTGGCGTCCCGACGCAGATGGGCACGCAGATCCACGCCACGCCGAACTACCGCCGCGTCGTCGAGGCGATCCGCGCCGGCGCCATCGGCACCGTGACCGCGGTCGACGTCTGGCAGCACAAGAGCTGGGGCGGCGGGAAGCTCACGCCCGGCGCGGTCTGCCCGCCGAACCTCGACTGGGACCTGTGGCTCGGCGAGACGCCGCGCGTGCCGTACATCGAGAAGATCCACCCCGCGAACTGGCGGCGCTACTGGGCCTACGGCACGGGCACGCTCGGCGACATGGGCTGCCACGTGATGGACCTGCCCGTGTGGGCGCTCGGCCTGGCGCCGTCGGCCGACTACGTGGGCCGCCCCTGGGGACCGTTGCAGATGGTGGTGCAGGCCGAGGGCCCGCCGGTCGACGCGGTCGGCTGCCCCGAGTGGCTCGAGGTCTCCTGGGCGATCAAGCGCCCCGAGGGCGGCGACCCGCTCGTCCTGCGGTGGTTCGACGGCGGACGCAAGCCGCCCTTCGTGCAGGAGGTCGGCGCGAAGGACCGACAGGACTACCACGGCCGTTTCAGCGTCTGCTTCATCGGCAGCAGCGGGGCGATCTTCGCCAACTACGACGAGATGCTGGTCTGGCCCGCCGCCGAATCGTGCGTCTGGTACGGCCGCAACGCGTTCGAGGCGCTCGGCGTCACCACGCCCGGCGGCGACCCCGCCCAGGCGCGCCCCGTGCTCACGCCCGCGCCCGGCAGCCCGGCGAGCAAGGTCGTCCAACTGCCACCGTCCCCCGGCCACCACGCCGAGTGGCTGAACGCGATCCGCGCCGGGAAGGGCGGTGGAACGTCCGCCGCGCCGCTCTGCAACTTCAGTTACTCCGGCCGGTTGACCGAATTGGTTCTGGCCGGAACCGAGGCGTACCGCGCCGGCAAGCCCATCGAGGTCACCATCGCATGAGCCAACCGCTCCCGCCCGCATTGCTCAAGGAACTGGCCACCGCGCTCGCCGCGCTGGAGTCCGCCGACCCCGCCGCCGCCGGCCCGCACTGGGGCGCGATGCACAAGCTGCTCCTGAAGGCGAAGGCCGACCCGCAGTCGCTGATGCGCATCGTCGGCACGCGCGACGTCGCCGAACTGAAGCGCATGGTCGCCCGCGCCCGCGGCGAGGAGGTGCCCGACGCGCCCGCCGCCGCCGAGGGCCTTCCCTCCGAGCACCCCGAGTTCGACCAGGCACTGCTGCAGGACGCGCTCCGCCTTTTCCGCAAGCGCCTCAAGCTGATGCAGCTCGACGCCGACAGCAAGATCGGCCACGGCCCGATGAGCGGCACCGGCCAGCACCGAATCCAGTCGATGGTCCCCCCTCGCGAGCACCCGATGGCCGTCTGGGACGCGCTCGCCCGCCTGGGCAAGCTCCGCCGCGACGGCGACGGCTTCTACTCGATCGTCGAGCAGCCGGGCGGGGCGCAGTGGTGACGGGTAGGCGCGCGTACGTGCGCGCTGCCTGTGTTCAGGCCCTCACTACGCCGGCGCCCGCGTAACTGCCGCCCAGCACGCCCTCCGTCGGAGCCTTCATCCAGCCGCCCAGCACGTCCTGGTACACGCTGCGGAAGTCCGTCGTGTGCTTCAGGTCGCCGCCGTCCAGGTCGGTCAGGCTCGGATACGTGCCCGCGACGCCGGGCTTCACGCCGGGGCCGATCACGAACATCGGGCCCGCGGTGCCGTGGTCGGTGCCGTTGCTCGCGTTCTGGCGCACGCGGCGGCCGAACTCGCTGAAGCACATCGTCATCACGCGGCCCTCGTTACCCTGGGCCTGCAGGTCCTTCTGGAACGCGAGCAGCGAATCGCCCAGCTGGCGCATCAGGTTTCCGTGGCTGCCTGGCTGGTTGGCGTGCGTGTCGAAGCCGCCCATGCTGACGTAGTAGACGCGCGTCGGCATGCCGTCGCGGATCATCGCGGCGACGGTCTGCAGCTGCTTCGCCAGCTGGTTGCCGGGGTAGCGCGCCAGCGGCTGCTTGGCCACCGCGGCGCGGATGCGGTCGCTGGTCACCTGCGCGTCCAGCGCGGTGCGCATCAGGAAGCTCTCCTGCGAGCCGGGCTGCACGTCGGGCAGGGCGCCCGCGCGCACCATCGCCTGGTACTCCTTGTTGACCTCGCGGTCCATGCCCGCGCCCAGCCAGCGGAAGAGGTCCGGGCTCTCGAACGCGATCGGGCGGCTCTTCGCGCCGATCATCGCGAGCGGCGCGTTGCGGCCCACGCTGACCGCGAGGTCCGCGGCGGGGTTGCCGTTGCACGCGGCGTCGACGTAGCGGCCGATCCAGCCCGTGCCCTTGCCCTCGCGGCGGCCGGTCTGCCAGATGTCCATGCTCGCGAAGTGCGAGCGGTTGGGGTTCGGGTAGCCCACGCCGACGACGGTGCACAGCTTGCCCGCATCGTGCAGCTCCATCAGGCCGGTGAGGTTCGGGTGCAGGCCCAGTCCCGCGTCCGTGTCGATCGCCAGCGCCGCGCCGCCGTTCTTCGGCTTGCCCGGCTCGCCCAGGCCGATGCCCGGACGGTTGTCGTGGTACGCCTGCTCGCCGTAGGGGACCACGGTGTTCAGGCCGTCGTTCCCGCCCGAAAGCTGCACGACCACCAGGATGCGCTCGTCCGGCACGCCAGGGCGGCTGCCCGGCGCGGCGCCGTCGGCGGCCAGCATGCCCAGTGCGCCCTGCTGCAGGAAGTGCGGCATCGTCGCGGCCAGCGAGGCCAGCATCACG
>JBEIFT010000238.1:0-4242 GCA_040382255.1 Phycisphaeraceae bacterium | reverse complement strand
CGCGTCGCCGCGATGCAGCGCGCCGACGCACCGCTGGCGCTGCGCGTGCTGGACACGCAGACCGCCCCGACGAACGCCGCGCGCGTGGCCGGCGAGGCCGTCGGCGGCGCCGCGCTGGGCGTGGGCTTCACCGACAGCGACCCCGCGCTGCTTGCCGTTCCGCGCTTCGTGCGCGCGGGCAAGCCGTTCATCGTGATCGGCGCCACCGACCCCACGCTCCCCGCGCGCTGCGGGCCGGGCGTCTTCCTGGCGTGCTTCGGCGACGACGCGCAGGGCGCGGCCGGCGCGCGCTTCGGCGCCAAGCGCTTCGGCATGCGCGCGGCGGTCGTGCAGGATTCGTCGCGGGACTACCCGCGCGCGCTGGCCGGGTACTTCCGCGCCGCGTACGGCCTGGCCGGCGGCACCGTGGTGATCGACGCCGACCTTGCCCGCGCCGACCGCGCGACCGTCGGTGCCATGCTGGCCGGCAAGCAGGGGAGTGTCGACTTCGTCTACCTGGCCGCCGAGCCGGACGGCCTGGGCGAGATGCTGGCCACCATCCGCGCCGCGCTGCCCGGCGTGGCGATCGTGGGCGGCGACGGACTGGACTGCGCCGCCGTGCGCACCGTCGGCAACGTGCCGACCGACCGCGTCTTCTTCACCACGCACGCGTGGTTCGGCGAGGGCGCGACGCCGCAGGCGCTGGCCTTCGCGCGCGCGTACGAGAAGCAGTTCGCCGCGCCGCCGCCGAACGGCTTCGCCGCGCTGGGCTACGACGCCGCCAACCTGGCCTACGACGCCGCCGCGCGTTCGGGTGCGCCCGGCGACCCCGTGAAGCTGCGCGACGCGATCGCCGCGACGCGCGGGTTCGTGGGTGCGTCCGGCACGATCGACTACTCGCGCGGCCCGGTTCCCGCAAAGGACGTCTGGATGATCGAGGTCACGCCGTCCGGCCTGAAGCTTGCCGAGCGCATCCAGCCGGGCACCAACCCCTGATCAACCCGAGGACGCCACCATGAGCACCGTCACGACGAACGCCGCCACCCCGGTCGACACCAAGAAGTCCGCGCGGCGCGCCCTGAAGTTCACCTGCCTCGGCTGCGTGCGCGGCGACCTGGACCGCATCGAGGCCGCGCACCGCGCCGGCACGCTGGGGCACACCGGCAACTGGACGCCGGGCCAGATCCTGGACCACTGCGCGATGACGCTCGAGACCGGCCTGGACGGCTCGGCCATCGATGCCGGCTTCTTCGGGCGCATCATGGGCCGCCTCTTCAAGAAGATGCTCCTGAAGCCCGGCTCGATGCGTCCCGGCTTCAAGCTGCCGAAGCGCATGTCGGCGCTGGAGCCGCGCCCCGGCGTCACGTTCGAGCAGGGCATGGCCCGCATCCGTCGCGCGCTGGCGCGGATCGACGCCGGCGAGCGCATGACCAAGCCCAGCCCGTGGCTGGGGGCGATGACGCACCAGGAGTGGGTCGCCCTGAACGCCAACCACTGCCAGCTGCACTTCGGGTTCCTGACGGTCTGACGGAGGACCCCGCGCGCCGGGTTAGACTGTTCGCTCCTTCGCCTGGCCCCCGTGCCCGGCCCCGGACGAACACCATGCTGACCACGCTGCTCCCGATCGTCGCACTGACCTTCGCCTTCCAGTCCGCGCCCGCCGGTGACGGCAGCGCGCCGCCGCCGCCCCCAGTGGCGGCCGGTTGGACCTGGCCGCAGACCATCGAGCTCGAGGGCAAGAGCTGCCAGGTCTTCGAACCCGTCGTGGTCGCCATCCAGGGCTCGGTCGCGCAGCTGGTGACGCAGGTTTCGATGCCGGGTTCCGGCGGCAGCGGCGTCACGGGCAAGGTGACGCTCTCCGCCGCCATGTATCCCTCCGACGTCGCCGGCGAGGTCGAGTTCAACGGCTTCCGCGTGCAGTCGTTCACGGTGAACGGCAAGGCCGCGCCGGATGCGGACGTCGGCGCGCTGGGCTCGCTGCTCGGCAGCCTGGCGTTCACGCTGGACCGCGCGTCGGTGGTCGAGCACCTGCAGATCCAGAACGCGCGCAGCAGCAGCACGCCCGGCCTGGGAACGGCCGCCCCGAACATCGTCGTCACCGACGTCCCCACGCTGCTGGTGCAGTTGACCGGCGAGCCCGTGCTGGTGCTGATCGGCAGCGGCAGCTGGAACGTCGTGCGCAACACGCCGTTCGTGATGCTGCAGGCGCCGGACCGTTCGTTCTGGGTGCGCGTGGGCGGCCAGTGGCTGACCTCGCCGAAGCTGCGCGGCGACTACCTGCCCGCAGGCTCGACCCCGCCGGCCGACGTCATCGCCGCGCTGGGCACCGCGCCGCCGCCGCCGATCGACGCCGCGACCAATCCGCCCAGCGTGGCCACGCCCGCTGCGCCGGCGACCCCGCCCGCGCTGTGCGTGCGCACCGTTCCCACGGTGCTCGTCTCGACGAATGGCGCGGCCAAGACCTCCATCGTGGCCCCCGGCGTCACCGCGGTCACCAACACCAGCGCCACCGTGCTCTCGCCCGATGACGGCATGACGTGGTTCCTCTACGCCAGCGGCCGCTGGTTCCGCACCGGCGACCTGATGAACGGTTCGTGGGACTACGTCACGCCGTTCGACGTGCCGAAGTCGTTCGCCGCCCTGCCCAGCAAGAAGCGCTGGGACGGCGTGCGCGCCTCGGTGCCCGGCACGCCCGAGGCGAACGAGGCCACGCTGGCCGCGCGCGAGGTCCGCACCGTGACCATCAACCGCAACGGCCCGCAGTGCTCGGTCCGCTTCCTGGACAACCGCATGGCGTGGCAGAAGGTCGGCGCCTCGACGGTGTCGTACTGCACCAACGCGACGCAGCCCGTCCTGACGGTGGGCGACGGCATGGTGTACTGCTGCGACTCGGGCGTGTGGTTCGTCTCGCCGATCGCGCAGCCGCAGTGGTCGGTCTGCGACAAGGTTCCGGCCGCGATCTACCAGATCCCGCCGTCGTGCCCCGCGTACCCGGCGACCTACGTCGAGGTCTACGCCGCCACCGCCGACAGCGTGACGTTCGGCGCCACCGCCGGCTACTACGGCACGTACGTGAACGACGGCACGCCCGTCTACGGCACGGGCATCGGCATGACCGGCTACGGAGCGGGCTCGTCCTACGTCGCGTACCCGCAGACCTACGGCAGCGACGCCGCGTACGACGCGCAGTCCGGCACCTTCATGCCGCCGGACGACCCGAACGACGACGGTGCGTACTACGGCGCCGTCGACGTCAACCCGATGTGGATGAACGACTGGGGCTGGACCGGCTGGGGCTGGTGCCCGGGCTGGAACAACGCCTGGGCCGCCGGCTGGGGCAACTGGTACGGCTGGGACAACTGGTCGCGCTGGTCGAACCACTGGAACCCGTACAACAACCGCTGGGCCGACCAGCACCACCCGTGGCAGCGCCAGAACGCGGCCGACGCCGCGGCGCGCACCGCGCAGCGCAACCTGCCCGCGGACCAGCGCAACTGGCCGGCCGCGCGCGGTGCGGGGGCCGATGGTGCGCGTGCGACGGTGCGCGCGTCGTCGGGCAACGACGCTTCGCAGGCGCGCCGCACCGATGCCGCCACGCAGGCCGCTGCCGAGAACCAGGACGCGCTGCGTCGCCAGTACCAGGGCGCGGCGGGCGATGCGCCTGCCTCGTTCCGCGGTCCCGGCGACGAATACGGCGGCTACTCGCGCGACGCGTATCGCCCGTGGACCGGCACCGGCACGGCGCAGGGTGGAAACTGGGGCTACTCGCCCCTGGCCCGCCCGAACGGCTTCGCGCCGTCGCAGCAGTTCGCGGCGCCGGGCGCCTACTGGGGCTCGGGCACTGCGCAGGGCAACCGCACGGGTCCGAATGCCGGCCCGTACTCGACGCCGCAAGGCCACGGCGGCAACGGCAGTTACGACCGCTGGGGCGGCGAGGGCCAGCGCCGCTGACCGCGGCGCGGGAACCGTCCGAGACACGCTTCGACCCACACGAGGCGCCCCGCCGCGGGGCGCCTCGGTTGTTTCCACCTCACGCTGCTGGCCGGATAACTCGGCGAATCGCCTGGCCTGCAACGCGACAACAGGGATCCATTCGCTTGAATCCCGGTACAACCCCGATTCCACCATGCTCACGTCACTTCTCCACGCCGTCGCGTCGCTCGCGCTTGCCGCCGATCCCACCTCGAACATCCCGGATGCCGCCATGCTGCGGTACCCCGACATCGGCAAGGACGAGATCGTCTTCGTCTTCGCGGGCAACCT
>JBEIFT010000237.1:0-4247 GCA_040382255.1 Phycisphaeraceae bacterium | reverse complement strand
CAGCGCCACGGTCGCCAACGCGGCCGCCGCCGCGCGCGCGATCCGCGCGCACCGCGCCTTCGTGCCGCACGGCGGCGTGCTGGTGGCCAACCCGCCGCCGGACGCGCACGCCATCGCGCGCGAGGAGGTCGAATCCGTCATCGCCGCCGCCGTGGCCGACGCCGCGCGCGAGGGCATCGACGGCCCCGCGGTCACGCCGTACCTGCTGGACCGCGTCCAGCGCGCCACCGGCGGGCGCACCGTCGAGGCCAACGTCGCGGTGCTGCAGTCGAACGCGGCGCTGGGGGCGCGCCTGGCCGCATGCCTGTCGGAAGCCGCCGAAACGGCCTGATTTCCCGGATTTCCGCCTTCGCTTGACCTGACCCCGGGGATCCGTACTAGGATCCAACGGTCGCGCCTTCCGGCGCGGCACCCACACTTCCGGACGCGTTCGAAAGACCGAACACGGTTCGTGGCGCCGCTGCGCCGCGCGCGTCTGGTTTGCAGGCACATTCCATGGAAACCGTCAGCGGGATCCTCGAGGCCCCCAAGGGCTCCCCCGAGGCTCGGATCAGGCAGTTCAACGACGGCATCGTCGCACGCGACGATGACCCGTTCGTCTTCCCCGAGTTCATGCACCAGAACGGCGTCGCGCCTGGCGTCCACCTGACGGTGGAGGTCGAGCCGCGCCGTTCGCGGCGGGGCAACCAGATGCGCATGGTGGCCGCCAAGCTGCTGGCCATCGAGGGAATGACGCCCGACGAGTACAAGCGCCGCAAGCCGTTCGCGGAGCTCACCGCGCTGGACCCGCAGCCGCGGATCACGCTCGAGCACAAGAACTGCCCGCCCGCCTGCCGCCTGATCGACATGTTCTGCCCGATCGGCTACGGCACGCGCGGCCTGATCGTCGCGCCGCCCAAGGCCGGCAAGACCATCCTGCTGCAGAACATCGCGTTCGGCATCAAGCACAACCACCCGGACATCGAGCTGATCGCGCTGCTCATCGACGAGCGCCCCGAGGAGGTCACGGACTTCAAGCGCAACGTGCCCGCGCACGTGCTGGCGTCGAGCAACGACCAGGACCTGGACAAGCACCTCTCGCTGGGCCAGTTCGCCATCGAGCGCGCCAAGCGGATGGTCGAGGCCGGCAAGGACGTCGTCGTGCTGCTGGACAGCCTGACCCGCCTGGGCCGCGCGTTCAACAACTCGCGCCGCTACGGCAGCAGCGGCCGCACCATGTCGGGCGGCGTCGACAGCCGCGCGCTCGAGGTGCCCAAGCAGCTCTTCGGCGCCGCGCGAAAGGCCGAGGAGGGCGGCAGCCTGACCATCATCGCGACCTGCCTGGTCGACACGGGCAGCCGCGCGGACCAGGTGATCTTCGAGGAGTTCAAGGGCACCGGCAACATGGAGCTGATCCTGGACCGCTCGATCGCCGAGCGCCGGGTCTTCCCTGCGATCAACCTGGGTGCCAGCGGCACGCGCAAGGAGCACCTGCTGATGCCCGAGCGCGAGCTGAAGACGATCACCGCGCTGCGCCGCCGGCTGATGAACGCGCCGCCGCACGTGCAGATGGAGCAGCTCCTGGGCGCCCTGAAGCGCTATCCGACCAACGAGGACATGCTGAAGGGCTGAACCGCCCCGCGCCGGGGCGGGCGGCGCCCCCCCGTTCCTGCTACCTTTTGGGCATGGCTGATGGCCAGGTCCATTCGAACACCGTCCGCGCCGGCGTCTTCCTCGTGACCATGCTGGTCGCGGGTCTGATCGTCGCGATCATCCTCTCCAAGACGTCGTTCGCCGCCAAGCAGCGCTTCGCGGTGCGCTTTCCCATGGCGGAGGGCGTCGCGGGCATCGACATCGGCAGCGAGGTCCGCGTGGCCGGCATGAAGGTCGGCCGCGTGACGACCATCGCCGAGTACTTCACCCAGGGCCGGATCGACGTCGGCGTCGAGATGGAGGCGTCGATCCCCGTCTGCAAGGACGCGGTGGTGCTGCGCTCGCAGTCGCTGCTCGGCAACTACTCGTGGCTGAACTTCCAGACGCTCGGCACCGGCGAACCGCTGCGCGACCAGCAGGCGGACGCCCAGTGGCTGGACGCCACGCCCAGCGGCGGCCTGCTGGCGACCATCGTCGGCCCGCAGAACGCCGGCCGCGCGACGCAGATGTTCAGCGACCTGACGACGTTCACCGGGTCGCTGTCGGACTTCGCCACGGTCCAGTATCCGAAGAAGGTCGTCCCGATGCTGGACGACGCCAACTCCGTGGTCCGCGACATGCGCACCGACTACGGCACCTGGCGCACCGACGTCGGTTCGACGCTGACCTCGGCTTCCAGCGCCGCGAAGAAGCTGGACACCACGATGGACGACGCCAAGGCGATGGCCGCCGACGCGCGCGCCGCCGTGGCCCACATCCGCGAGGTCAACCTGAAGCAGGTGGACCAGCTGCTGACCGAGGCCGAGGCCGGCACCAAGGCCTTCGCCGACAGCATGCAGACGCTGGACACCGAGCTGGCCACGCGCCTGCCGGACATCCGCGCGATGCTGTGGGACCTGCGCCAGTCCGCCACGCAGGTCAAGCTGGCGACCATGGAGGTCCGCCGCAGCCCGTGGAAGCTGCTGTACCGCCCGACCGGCGACGAACTGGCGCGCGAGAACCTCTACGAGAGCGCGCGCGCGTTCGCGGTCGCCTCGAGCGACCTGCGCGTGGCCGGCGAGACGCTGCAGGCCGCGCTGCGCGACGCGCCCGAGCGCTTCGAGCAGGACCCGAAGCTGCGCGAGGCGATCCGCTCGCAGGTGGTCGATTCGCTGGGCCGCTACGAGAACGCGCAGCGCAAGCTGTTCGAGGTCCTGCTCGACGGCAAGCCGCTGCCGCCGGGCGCCGCGATCACGGCCCCGCCGTTCGTCGCGCCGCCCGCCCCGGTCGCGCAGCCGCAGGCCGCCGGCGGCGACAAGAAGCCCAACTGAACAGGAGCCCGCGTTGCCCGACGCACGAAGCAACGAGGCGAACGTGCGGGCCGGCATCGCCGTCATCGGGGCGATCGCCGCGGGCGGCGCGCTGCTGTGGGGCGCCATGGCGTGGAACGCGTCGCGGACGCTCGAATACGTCGTGTGGTTCACGCCCGAGGAGGGCGTCTACGGCATCAAGGACGGCAGCATCGTGCGCGTGGGCGGCCTGGCCATGGGCCGCGTGCGGGGGGTCGAGGCGCACTTCTCGAACGGCGAGATCGACGCATACGACGTGCGCATCTCGCTCCGCTCGAACGTCCGCCTGTACCAGGGCGTGAAGATCGAGGCCGCGGCGGACCCCGTCTCGGGCGACGGCGCCATCGAGATCGTGGCACTGGGCGATTTCCCGATGGCCGGCAGCAGCCGCGGGTTCGGCGAGCGCGCGACCCCGGAGCCGCTTCCCGAGGGCACGCGGATCAAGTCGGTGCCCGCGCCCGCGTACCGGACGTTCGTCGGCACCAAGGGCTCGCGGCACCTGCGCACGCTGATCGACCGGATCCCGGAGCTCAAGGACCAGTACACGCAGATCGGCGATGACCTGCCCACGCGGACCAAGGCCCTGAACGCCGCCTTCCAGGCACTCAAGGACGCCGTCACCGCGGACTGGGACGACTGGAGCCGGGACTTCGGCCTGGCACGCGACGCGGCGGAATCCGCGATCGCCAAGCTGGGCGCCGGCGCGAACCCCGCGCCGGACAGCGTCATGCCGCAGCTCCGCTCCGTGCGCGACGACCTGCCTGCCGCCGGGCAGTCCGAGCGCAAGCGCGCCGAGTTCACCGCCGAGACGCTGAAGTCCGCGCTCGCCACCGTCGACGTCCTGCGCACGCACGGCAAGGAATTCGCCGCGGCGCTCGACCACGCGGAGCACGGACTGCAGAAGGGCATGGCCGACTTCTCGATCGCCTCGCAGGAGCTGGCCGCCACCGAGCGCGAGGCGATCACGTCGCCGTGGCGACTGCTCGCGTCGCCGGACGAGGCGCAGCGCACCCGCGAGGCGCGGCTCGACGAGGCGCGCATCTACGCCGAGGCAGCCGTCGACTTCGACCGCGCGATGGCGGCCGTGCGCGAATCGCTCGTCCGCGATGCCGCCGTGCTGGAACGCTCGCCCGCGCTCGCTGCGCTGCTGCGCGCGCAGGTGGACGCCGCGACGCGCACGTTCGAGGACCGCACGCGGCGGTTCCTGGACATGCTGATCGGCGCCCCGGCACCGGGCGACCGGTCCGGCGGCGCCACGCCGCCGCTCGCGCCCGCCCCGGGCCAGGT
>JBEIFT010000236.1:0-4275 GCA_040382255.1 Phycisphaeraceae bacterium | reverse complement strand
CCTCGGTGATGCGCCGCCCGATGGCGACGCGCGACCCAAAGCGCGTGCGCAGATACTGAGAGCCCGACAGGTGGTCGGCGTGGGCGTGCGTCTCGAACACGGCGTGCACGCGCAGTCCCTCGCGGCGCACGAACGCCTCGACCTGCTCGATGCTCGCCGTCGAGGTGCGGCCCGATGCGGGGTCGAAGTCGAGCACGGGGTCGATGACGACGGCGTCACGGGTCGCAGGATCGAAGACGACGTACGTGAGCGTGTAGGTTGCGGGGTCGTAGAAGTGCTGAATGACCATCGCTGAACTCCCCGGGGTCTGATGTTTCACCGCGACCCTGAGCTAGCAGGAACCGGGCCAACATCCCGCGGGCGGTCACCCTCAGGCGCGGCGCAGCCCCGCGAAGAGGACCGGCACGCAGAAGCCGTAGTAGAGCACGTTCGGCACGACGCGCAGCGCGAAGCCGGCGTCGCGCACCGCGCCCGTCGAGTTCAGGATCACGAGGTCGGCGGAGATCCACAGGGCGTAGTAGAGCATCGCGAACCCTGCCATGCGGCGCGCGGCGGGCGAACCCGCCCATCGAGACGCCCGGAGGGCGAGCATCAGCCCGAAGAACGTAAGCTCATAGGTCACGAACAGCGTCCGCATGGGGTCCCAGCTCGACGGCCAGACGTCCTTGAACGGGTTGGTCGCGAGCCAGGAAACGACGGGCGCGATAAAGCCTACGGCCAACGCCCAAGGGAGCCGCGCGAGCCCGGGCGCCTGCGCGGTGTGCGCCCCGGGTCGCGCCGCGTGGTCCGCCGCCCAGAGCACGCGGACGTCGCCAAAGAGCACCAGGAAGAACGGCACCACGCTCGCCGCCGCCCCGGGCAGCTTGCCCAGCCCGAAGACGTGGTTGGCCGAGAGCCACGCGTCGACGACCGAGACGCCGACCCACAGGAGCGCCCAGCGCACGGCTGAGGGCGCGGCTGTCCCGCGGTGCGTGAGGACAAGCGCGAGGCCGACGAGGTTCGCGAGCCACAGCAAGCCGGGGTGTTGCCACGCGCTGGCGTAGAAGGCCTCGAACGGGCCGGTCGTGAGTGGGTCGGTCATCGGCGCTTGTTCTCTCGCATCGCCGAGAGGTACGCGATGAGGTCGTCGACCACGGCCTCTCGATTCGGCAGCGCGGGGTTGATGGGCGGCATCTTCGCCGGCAAGCGCATCGAGGCGGGGTCGAGCACCCACCGCTTGAGCATGTTCGGCTGCCAGTACTCGGTCACGCTCATCGGGTGGTTGAGCTCGGGCCCGATCTCGCCGCCATCGCCGTTGAGCATATGGCACTTCTGGCAGTGGACCCGCCACGCCCCGAAGCCACGCTGCGCCGCCGCGCTCGCACCTGCGGGCGGCGCCAAGCGCGGAAATCGGTCAGCGAACTTGACCGGCTCGAATGACACGAGCTGAAACGGCCAGCCGAAGTCGCCCTCGGCGCGCACCGTCGCGTCACGCTGGTTCTCCCAGACTAGGTACCAGGGCCCGAGCGCGACGCGCTTCGCGGGCTGCACGTCGCCCTTGAGCAGCGTGAAGTCAGACGGCTGGTCGGTGCGGGCGTAGGCGAGGAGCGCGCGGTGCTCCAGAAAGCGCCGGACCGGCACGCTCGGCTTGTAGCCATCGCTGCAGGTCATGAGCAGCTCTTCGCCGGACTGCCACGCGGCCCCGTAGGCTTGGTCGAGGACGTCTCGCGCGCTGAAGCCCTCGAACTCGATGACGCGCTGCTCGTAGGGGTCGAAGACGGCGAGGCGCTCGGGCGTGAGCCCAAGGCTGCGCAGCGTGGTGCGCGTGAGCGTGCGGGGCGCTTGGCCCGGTCGCGCGAAGGTCACCGTGGGTTCGGGCGCGGGCGCGGCGCCTGCGCTCTGAAACGTGACTAGGCAGATGAGCGCCGCGACGACCCAGCGCGAAGCGTGACTCACTCGAGGTGCCCCGCCGTGTACTCGGTGCGGGTCGACACGGTGTGGTCGGACGGCCCGCGGCTGCACATGCACAGGTGGCGCGCGTCACTCACCACGCGGACGCCTTGGGCGTGTCCAGAGCCCATGACCTCGAGCGCGAGGTCCCGCACCAGATCCTCTTGGATTTGGAAGCGGCGGCTGTAGGCCTGCACGAGCCGAGGGAACTTGCCGAGCCCGAGGATGCGGTCGCCCGGCCGATAGGTGATCGCGACCTGCCCGAAGAAGGGCAAGAAGTGGTGCGCGCAGATCGAGAAGAAGTTGATGTGCTCGACGGTCACGAGCGCGGGGCGCTCGCCTGGCTCAAGCATACGGGTCGTCTTGAGCACGGTGGCGGGGTCGACCGAGTACCCCGACAGCAACTCCCTGTAACCCTTGGCGATTCTGCGCTCGCAGGTCGCGGCTTCGTCGGCGTCGACGACCTGGCCGTCGGCCCCGCGGCCGAACCAAGCCAGCGCCTCACCGCTCTGCGTCACGTTCTCGAACAGCCACTGCGCGATGTCCATGTGTCCTCCTGAGGTCGAAAGGGACGCGGGAGCGCGCGCCGCGGTTGCGCCTCAGCCGTCGCAGTAGCCGAGCGAGGGGGCCCCGAACAGGCCGCGCCGGCACACGACGCCGCCGCCGCAGGGGTGCGCGTCGTCGCACAGGGGGCGGCAGACCGAGTCCGCGCCGTTCGGCGAGCGGACGCACGCGAGCGTCCCGGAGCAGTTGCTGCGGCCGTCCTCGAAGCTCGGCACGCAGCCCTGCCCATCCGCGAAGCGCGCCTGCTCGTTGACGCACGCGCCGACGACCAAGCCCGGCGCGGCGTCGATGTTCGGCTGGTCGACGCGACAGACCTCGCCCGCGCTGCAGCCGACGTTCGTGAAGGGGTCGCACTGACCCACGCACACGCCGAGGGCGTCGAGGTTCGTTACGCCGAAGACGCACTCGCCGCCGGGCGCGCAGCCGCTCGTGTCGTCCGCCGTGCACAGCGCGCTGCACACGTCGTTGCCGAACTGCTCGAGCGGGCCGCACAGGTGGTTCGCGCGACAGTTGCCCCAGTACTCCACGCGGTCGGCGCCGAAGCAGTTGTCGCCCTGCGTGCCGGCGCCCTGCGACAGGCCGTCGATGCAGCCTGAGATGAGGCGCGCACCGGCGCCCGCGCCGACCTGCTCGATCACGCTGCAGAGCTGGCCCGGCAGGCAGCCCGTCTGCGCGATCGGGTCGCAGACCTCAAGGCAGAAGCTCAGGCCCGGCACCCGGTCAGAGTAATCGACACAGCGCAGGCTCGCGGGCTGGCCGGGGCAGGGGGTCGCGGCGTCACAGGGCGGCAGGCACGCGCCGTACTGGCAGATGAGCCCTGCGGCGCAGTTCGTGCCTGTGCCCGGGCTGCACGCCTGCCCGAAGCCCACGTTGCCGACCGCCGTGCAGACCGTCGCCGCACCGAACACTGCGCACCCCGCAGGCCCGCCGCAGGCGTCCGCGTTATTCAGGCCGTTGCAGCCATCGCTGGGCATGCAGGCGCCGTCGCAGCTCTGGAAGCCGGCGATGCACTGCTCGGTCGGCATGCAGCCCTCGTTCGCGCCGCAGCCCGCGTTCGCTGCGAACACGTCGCACGCGCGGCGACAGAGGCCGCCACCGCCCGCGGCCGCCGCGCAGATGAGCCCCGCGTCGCAGCCGAACTGGTTAACGCGGCAGAGCGTGCCCGCGCTGCCATCCCCGACGGCGGCACATTGGCCCGCGCGGCATAACTCGTTGAAGTTGCAGTCAAAATCGGCGTCGCACATGCCGCCGCCGCCGCCGCCGCCGCCGCCGCCGCCGCCCGCGCAGTCCTGCACGTCGGTGCCCTCGGGGCACAGGTCAGTGCCTTCGGGCTCGTCGCACTCGCCGTCACCGAGCCACGCAGGGCGGCAGGGCTCGTTGCCGCCGCCGCCACCGCCGCTGCACACGCCTTCGATGCACGACTCGCCGAAGGGGCAGTCGAAGTCGGCCAGGCACTCGCCGCCACCGCCGCCGCCAAAGCAGAAGCCCTGCAGGCAGAGGCCGCCGGGACCACAGTCGGCATCAAGGATGCACTCGCCGCCGCCGCCGCCGCCGCCGCCGCCGCCGCCGCCGCAGTCGGACGCGTCCGTGCCGGGCAGGCACACCACAGGCTCGTCACAGAAGCCGTCGAGCGCGAAGAAGCAGCTGTCGTCACCCGCGCCGCCGCCGCCGCCGCCGCCGCCGCCGAGCGGCAGAGCGGCGTGGCGGGAAAGAGTGTAGGCGGAGGTGTAGAGCGCCGGGGGCGCCGGCGCAGGACACTCGGGGGCGGGGGGGGGGGCGGGG
>JBEIFT010000235.1:0-4313 GCA_040382255.1 Phycisphaeraceae bacterium | reverse complement strand
GGCGGCGGCCGCGAGTTCCGCGGCAGCGTGGGCTACCGCGAGCAGTCGGAGTTCACGGGCCAGACCGGCTCCGACGACAACCACTTCTGGCGCGCGTACAGCGTCTACTCCAGCCCGTACATGGCGCAGGCCAACTACGACCCGCTGAAGGCAAGCCAGCAGTTCGGGGCCATCATGTACACGCGCACGTATGCCAACGCCTCGGCGCGCGACATCCTGACCAACCAGCAGCCGCTCGACGCGCGCATCGCGTTCGACCGCTTCAGCGCCGACGGCGCCAAGAAGATGAAGCGCCAGGCCGACATCATCGATCCCGCGAACGTGCGCGACGTCAGCGAGCGCCTGAACTGGCGCGTGACCCAGGCCATCTCCGAGGCCTCGGGCCGCTCGCGCCGCAACGAGGTCGAGCTCGACGACACGCTCGCGGGCCTGGGCCTCTCCACGTACGACCGGCAGCGCCTGAAGCAGGACATCCTGCAGGGGCGCACGCAGCGCGACATGGTGGTGGGGCAGCCGCTCTCGGAGACGGCGCTCCTTCCCGGCTCGAACCTCGCCGACGCCGCCCGCGTCCAGCCGATCCTGGTTCCGGAGTACACGTCGATCTACGACGCCCTGCGCGCGCGCGCGGCCGACAAGGTGCCGGAGCCCACCACCGACGAGCAGCGCAAGGCGCGCGCCGAGTCCATCAACCGGACGCTCGGGACCGACATGGACTGGCTGCGCGGCCAGCTGATCCGAAGCGGCGTGGAGCAGGGCCCGCGCGGCGGCACCGGCCCGCGTCGCGACGCCGGTGCCGAGCGGCCCGGTGCCGGCGCGGAGCTCCCGGGCACGGCCCCCGGCCAGCAGGGCGGGACGGACACGAAGGGCGCCGGCGAGGCGAAGGAAGGCGGCGCGGGCAAGGACGGCAAGGACGAGCCCAAGGCACCGAGCATCGATGACCTCGCCTACGTCCTTCGCCACGGGCGCAAGCTCCAGTCGCTGGTGCCGGAGGATTCCTCGGCCATCAAGGACATGATGGAGCTCGGCGCCGTGGCGATGGGCCGCGGCGACTTCTTCCGCGCCGAGGAGCGCTATGCGTCCGTGCTCGCGGTGGTGCCCGGCAGCGCCGCGGCGCTCGCGGGCGTCGCCAACGCGCAGATCGGCGCTGGGCTCCCCGTCAGCGCGGCGCTCTCGCTGCACAAGCTGTTCGCATCGCATCCCGAGATGATCGACACGCACCTGGGCGCGGAGGTGCTGCCGCCCCCCGCGCGGCTCGACGCGGCGCTCGGCCTGTCGCGCGAGCGCATCGCCGCCGGTGCCGCCCCCGGCGCGCCGGGGCAGGTGAGCGCGGACCGCTACGACTTCGGCCTGGTGGTCGGCTACATCGGCTACCAGACGGATCGCCCCGACGTCATCCGGGAGGGACTGGCCGCCATGCGCGCGGTGCGCCCCGACGATGCGCTCGTCCAGCTCCTTCAGCGCGTCTGGCTGCCGGAGGCCACCGACCCGACGCGGCCTTCGAGCCCGAGCGACCGGTAGATCTGCCGCGTCGCGTCGCTCTTGTTGAGCGTGTAGAAGTGGATTCCCTCCACGCCGCTGTCCATGAGGTCGCGCGCCTGCTCGGCGGCCCAGTGGACCCCGGCGCGCGCCACGGCATCGGCGCTGTCCTCGCAGCGCTTGAGGTGGCGCAGCAGCGCGGCGGGGAAGCGCGTGCCGGCGGCGAGGTCGGCCATGCGCCTCATGCCCGCGAGCGAGGTGATCGGCATGATGCCCGCGATGATCGGCACCTTGATGCCCGCGAGACGGCAGCGGTCGCGCCAGTCGAAGAACGCCCTGTTGTCGAAGAAGAGCTGCGTGATGACGAAGTCAGCGCCCGCGTCCACCTTGGCGCGCAGGTGGTCCATCTGCACCAGCGTGTTGGGCGTCTCGGGGTGGCCTTCCGGGAACCCGGCGACGCCGATCCCGAACCCGCGCGCGTCACGGTGGCGGCCGCCCGAGCCGAAGGCCCGGACGGTGCGCACCAGGTCGGCCGCGTGGCGGAAGTGGCCGGGCTCCGATGACGCCTGGCCGCGCGGCGCGTCGCCGCGGAGCGCGAGGATGTTCGAGACGCCGCGCCCCGCGTAGCGCTCGAGGATGCCCTCGATCTCGGCGACGGTGTGGCCCACGCACGTGAGGTGCGGGATGGGGTCGAGCGTCCCCGCTTCCGCCAGGCGCGCCACCAGCGCGTCGGTGCGGTCGCGCGTGCTGCCGCCGGCGCCGTAGGTCACGCTGACGAACGAGGGCTTGAGCGCCTCGAACTCGTGGAGCGACGCCGTGAAGTCCGCCCACGCGGGTTCCGTCTTCGGGGGGAAGAACTCGAAGCTGGCGGTCATGCCGTCCCGCGCGAGGACGTTGGCGATGTGCATGTCGCGCAGTCTAGGCGGCGTCCGATGCGGGGCTACACTCGTCCCGTGCCTGCGCGCGCGCGCGTCCCCTCACCCACGGCCCACCGGCTCAGCCTCTACCTGCGCGAGGTGGAGCGGCTTGCCGCCGCGGGGCGTGCCACGGTGTCGAGCCGGCAGCTGGGGGTCGCCGCGGGCGCCGCGGAGGCGCAGGTGCGCAAGGACCTGGGCGTGATCGGCACCACCGGGCAGCCGGGCGTGGGATACGTGGTGGAGTCGCTTGGCGATGCCATCCGCGCCGCCATCGGCGTGCACCGCAACTGGCGGGCGGTGCTGGTGGGAGCCGGCAACATCGGCCGGGCGCTGGCCGCGTACCGGAGCTTCCGCGAGGAGGGCTTCGAGATCGCTGCCGTGTTCGATGCCGATCCCTCGGTGGTCGGCCGGCGCGTCTCGGGCATCGAGGTACAGCCGATGGATGCGCTCGCCGAGTGCGTGCGCAGGCAGGGGATCGGCATCGGGATCATCGCGGTGCCGCCCGAGTCCGCGCAAGAGGTGGCGGACCGCCTGGTGGCCGCGGGAGTGCAGGGCATCCTCAACTTCGCGCCGCGCCGGGTGCAGGTGCCCGACCGCGTGCCCGCCATCGGCGTCGACTTCCGTGCGGCGCTGGAGCGTCTGGTGCTGGAGGTCTCGCAGCGCGACGAAGGTCCGGCGCCCGCGCGTCGCCGGGGGAGGTCGGCATGACGACGGTCTGCGGATGGCGACGGTGGTCCGTGCTGCTGCTGCTTGCGGCCCCGGCCGCCTGCACGGCGACCGTGGTTCCCCCCGACGGGCTGAGCGATGCGCGGAGCCGCGCCATGGAACTCGAGCGCCGCG
This sequence comes from Phycisphaeraceae bacterium, assembly GCA_040382255.1. GTDB lineage: Bacteria > Planctomycetota > Phycisphaerae > Phycisphaerales > SM1A02 > UBA966. Next base: position 1,080 of record JBEIFT010000235.1, on the reverse strand, counting down.
TGGCAGCGCTGGAGGCGCGCAACGCCGAGCTGGCCGCGCAGCTTGCCGCCGCGCGCGACGTGGAGGCCGCGCCGCCCGGTGCTGCGGGGCCCGATGCCGAGGTGCTCGAGGCCACGCCGCGGCTGGTCTCGCTCTCGGGCGGCGGGGCGTCGAGCGAATGGAGCGGCGATGCCGCGGGCGACGCGCGTCCCGCGGTGGTGCACGTGGCGGTGGAGCCCCGCGACGGGATGTCGCGGGTGATCCAGGTGTCGGGCGCGTGCGAGGTGAACGTGGCGTTCGTGGACCCCGCGGGCGAGGTGCGATCGCTCGGGCGGCGTGCCTACCGGCCGAAGGAGCTCCGTGCCGCGTGGCGGTCGGGGTTCATGGGCACGCACTACGCGCTCGAGGTGCCGGTACAGGTGCCGGCAGGCATGGCACGCGGGCCGTGGAGCGTGTCGGTGTCGGTCACCGACGGCTGGACCGGGCGCGTCGTGCGGTGGGCGGGCACCGTGGCGCCGCCCGCTGCTTCACCGCACTGAGCCGGGCTACCATGGCCGCATGTCGGGTTCGAGTCCCACCGCCTGCCGCGCGTCGCGGCGTCTACCGGCCGCCCGCGCAGCCTTGCTGCTGGCTGCGGTGGGGGCCGTGGCCTGCGCCGCAGCCGGGTGCCAGAAGCCGCTCTTCCCAGAGAACGCGCCTCGGACGCAGTTCGAGCGGTTCGACACCATGCGGTCGGGCGCCGCCCCGAAGGAAGAGCCGGACGTGTTCGGCACGCCGCAGCCGGCACTGCGCGCGCGGCTTGCGCCCAAGACCCAGGACTGACGCAGGACGGACCGATCTCGGCTTGAGGCCGAGGCCGCCGCGTGCCGATGATCAGGCCGGAGGTGGGTGCCACGGCCGGCGCCCTGGATTGAAGTGAGCACGGACGCCGCCACCCAACAACCGCAGTCTCTGCCCGCCCGCCCCCGCATGCCTCGCGCCGTGGTGGTCTGGGCGGCATTTGCCGCCTCGTCCGCGGTGGCCGTGGGCGCCCTCTGGCTGGCGGCCCCCGCGCGGCGCGGCGACGCCGGGCTGGAGCGCACGCCGAGCGAGGCGTCGTCC
>JBEIFT010000234.1:0-4328 GCA_040382255.1 Phycisphaeraceae bacterium | reverse complement strand
TCCTACCACCGCCGCACGCCTGCGCTGCAGGCGACGCGCGCAGCGGTACGCTTCCGCCGTGGCCCGCCGACTGCACCGAACCGTCACCCGTACCGCCACCCGAACCGCCGCGCTCCTCGTCGCCGTCGCGGCCGGGGGCTGCGCGACGATGTCGACCGGCGATGCGCCGCAGCGCGAGGACCTGCGCAACCGCGTCGAGCTCGCGGTGAAGTGCCTCGACATCGCCGACTTCACGGCATCGGTCTTCGAGCAGGAGTGCGCGCGCGCACTGCTCGAGAACCGGCCGGCGACGGAGGTCGCGATCCTGGAGTACGACCGCAACCACGTCAAGTCGACGGTGCGTGCCTTGGCCCTGAACCCCGAGCCGGCGTTCGCGATCGTGGACCTCTACGTGTGGTCCCACCTGGCACGCTGGGCGTGCGCGAACCGCGTGCGCCTGAATCCGGCGATGATGCCGGACAACTGCGAACGGCTCTGGAGCGCCGTGGTCGCGCGCGTCGACCACATTGCGAAGAAGGTGGTCGACCCGAAGCGCCTGACCCAGGTCGACGCGATCATGGCCGACTTCATGGAGCACAACCCCGACCGGCTCACGATCGGGACGATGCGGCTCCAGGAGCTGGTCGACACGCGCAAGCAGCGCGACGTGGCGGTCGAGGACGTCACGCCCACGATGTTCAGCCCGATCTCGGACGCCGCGCGGCAGCTGGAGCAGACGCGCCTGATGGGCATGCAGCTGGTCTGGCTGATGGCGCGCATGCCCACCACGCTCGGCGAGGAGCTCGAGACCGGTGCGCGCGTGGTGCTGGAGTCCGAGGGCATGAAGGGCACGATGGGGCGCTTCGACTCGGTCGCGTCGAAGCTGGAGTCTGCAGGCGGCTCCATCGTGAAGGTGGCCCAGTCGCAGGAGCGCCTGAGCAACGAACTGGCGGGCGTGCACGCCTCGCTGGACCGCATCTCGGCGTCGGTGGACAGCCTGGGGGGCGCGCGCGAGGTCGCGGACCGGACGATCGCCTGGGCCGCGGCGATCGCGGCCGGCACGGTCGTGCTCGGGACGCTGGGCGGGCTGGTCGTGGTGCGCGCCGCGCGCCGCGGTCAGGGCCGCAGCGGCAGCTCATAACGCAGCATCACCGTGGAAGGCATCGGCGGGTACTGCACGGTGGCGCGGAAGAGCGTGAAGTCGTCGGCGTCCCACTTCCCGGCCTGCAGGACGGACTGGATCAGGCGCGGGCGGTCGTGCACCAGCTCGGTGCCGACCTCGTCCAGGTCGTCGAACCGCTCGATCGTGCCCTCGATGGGCAGGCGGCAGTTCTCGCGCACGGCGGGGTCGAGTTCCAGGCTCCCGTGGGGCCGGCCGTACACGACCAGCTCCGGGCGGAACTCGCGGAGCATGTCCTGGTGGACCAGGATGTCGATGAGCGCGTGCTCGATCGGCATCGTGACCAGCGCACCCATCTCGCCGAACTCGGGCTCGGCGGCGGACGACGCGTAGCGCGGGACCGACGCCTGCTCGAGCATGCCGAAGAGCAGCGTCACGGCCCCCTGCTGCCCGATCGGGCCGTCCACCAGGCGGTGCACGACCGTGCCGTCGGACTCGGTGTCGCTGTGGACTTCGGCGCCCGGCGGCGAGCAGAACGAACGCATGATCAGCGCGGGCTCGTCGGCGGCGCGCGGCGGCTCGATCGGCGAGAGCCGGCGCGGCGCGTGCGCCGATGCCGCCGCACCGACGCCGTAGCGGTGGAACCGGAACAGCGGCCAGCCCTGCACGGAGCGCAGGCGGCGCAGGTCGTGGATGCCGCCGACCAGTGCGCTGTCGAGCTTCGACGGGTCGTCGGGATTCGGGGCGAGCACCTCCAGCATCGAGCGCACGCGGGCCTGCAGGCCCCACACGCCGGAGTTGCCGCGGAAGGCCAGCTTGCGCGAGACCTCCAGCGCACGACCGCGCGCCATGCCGTCCATCAGCAGCTCGAGCGTCGGGCGGTCGCCGCCGTGGGCGACGGTCATGCGCTCGAAGTCGGCGAAGCGCTCGGCCACCAGGTCCAGCGCGGCAGCGCCGGCGCCGCCTTCGCGCATCGCGCCGACGAGGAGCCGCATGCCCTCGGCGCCGGGCACGTGCGGCACGGCCTCGAGCGCGTCGGCGGACTGCAGGATCTTCGCGATCTTCCAGGTGAGGTTCTTGTTGAGCCCGAAGCGGCGCGAGACGTCCTGCGGCTTCGCGGGATCGGCCTTGGCGTCCGCGTACAGCGCGGCGAGCGCCGTGCGCAGGCCGACCGCCGCGGCGCGGCAGTCGTCGGTGAAGGATCGGCTGGTGGGGGCGGCACTCATCGGCTGGCGCGCACGACGCGGCGACTTCGCGGGGCGAAGGACCGGCTGTGCGTGGCGCTGAGTGGACGGTATCGGCATCGCGGGACCTTCACATGATTCCACGGCAACGCGCGATCGGGACCTATTTTCCCTAAGGAATTGCGAGTGCGCATAAAGCGCACTCCTCGGCTTCCTGCGAGGGGTACCCTGACCGCGTGCGAAGCCTGATCGCCCTGCTGGCCGCCGCCGGGCTCGGCGCGTGCACACCGTCCCGCGTGCCGCCGACGGCCGTGCCCATGGCGGCCGTCGCACCGCCGCCCACCATCCGGGCGACCAAGCCGGCCGACGCGCCGGGCCTGCACAACGTGGTCGCGTACGGCCCGGGCCTGTGGTCCGGCAGCCTGCCCGAGGGGGACGCAGGCTTCGCCACGCTGCGCGCGTGGGGCGTGCGCACCGTGATCTCGGTGGACGGTGCGGAGCCCGACCTGGCACGCGCGCAGGCCGCGGGCATCCGCTACGTCCACCTGCCCATCGGCTACAACGGCTTCGACGAGGCGCGCAAGCTGGAGCTGGCGCGTGCGGTGCACGACCTGCCGGGACCGATCTACGTGCACTGCCACCACGGCAAGCACCGCAGCGCCGGTGCGGCGGCGACCGTGGCCGTGGCGCTGGGCATGATGGGCACCGAGCAAGCAGTCGCGCGCATGCGGGTTTCGGGCACGGCGCCGGGCTACACGGGGCTCTACGCCTGCGCGGCCCAGGCGACGCCGCTCGCGGCCGCGCAGCTGGCCGCGGCGCGCGGCGACTTCCCCGCCGTGACGCGGCCGAACGGCTTCGTCGCCGCCATGGTGTCGATCGACGAGGAACTGGAGCACCTGAAGGCGATCGAGGCCGCGGGCTGGGCCGTGCCCGCCGATCACCCGGACCTGGTGCCCCCGGCCGTGGCCGGCGCGCTGGCCGACCACTTCCGGCTGCTGCAGGACGATCCCGCTTCGAAGGCGCGCCCGCCCGCGTTCACCCAGATGCTGGCGAAGGCCGCACGCGATGCACAGCTGGTCGAGGACGCGCTGGCCGCGCCGATGGCCGCCGACGCACGCGCCGCCGCGCTGGCCGACCCGATGCGCGCACTGGCCGCGTCCTGCAAGGACTGCCACGTCCGCTACCGCGACTGAGCGGCCCGCGCGGCGCACGTCCGGCGCCCCGCCGGGCGCGGCGTCACTCTTCCTGTTCCTGACCCAGCGGCCGGATGCGCTCCGGGTGCAGCAGGCGCGCGACCACGTCGTCCTGCCGGATCGCCTGCGAGAACGCGTCCGGCGTGGCGGCACGCGCGGCGGCCGTGATGTCGCTGCGCGCCCGCAGGACCTCGAACGGCACCGATCGGTCGAGCGCCCCCATCTCCCACGCGTGCCGGTCCAGCGACCCGTTCAGCAGCGCCTGGATGGGCACGAAGAGCGGCACCTCGTTGCCCCAGGCGGTGCGCATGATGCCCACGCAGCAGTTCTCGGTGATCGCGTTGTACCAGGCGGGGCGCGCATGCAGCCGCTGCGTCACGGCCACGTAGCGGTCGAAGAGGTCGCGCATGCGGTCGGGCGGCATCTCCAGGCGGTAGCGGTGGATGTGCTCACCGCGAACGTCGGTGCGCACGCGCAGGACGTCGCGCTCGTCGGCCCACACGTAGATCAGCCCGAACTGCCGGAAGGCGCTCGGCAGCGCGGCGTACTCCTGGTCGGTGCTGCGGCGGGCCTCGATCGAGACCGCCACGTAGTCCATCGCGCCGTCCGGGCGCTCGAAGCCGAAGCTCAGCAGCAGGTGGCAGATCTCGGTGGGCCCCCAGTAGGACATGAAGAGGTCGCACCGGCGCAGGCGCGCGGGGTCGTAGGTGCGGTCCTCCCACCGGGCGTCGTAGTCGGTGTCGGAACGCCAGCGGAAGTCGCGCACCCCGTGCACCGTCACCAGGCCGCCGGCGCGGGTGACCCTGGGGGCGCGGCTGCACTCGGGCTGCCAGGGGCGGCCCTCGGGCGCCG
>JBEIFT010000233.1:0-4406 GCA_040382255.1 Phycisphaeraceae bacterium | reverse complement strand
CCGCGCCGCCCGGTGACGAGCTGCGGCCCGTGCGCCTGGCCGCGCTGGGCGTCGAGCGTGCGATCGCGCGCGCGGGCCCGGAGTTCGTGCCGCTCGCGGCCGGCGACGACGGCATCGACCGTGTGCTGGCGCGGTGCGTGCCGTGGTGGGAGTGGGTTCCCACGGGCGACGGCCACGTGATGGCGCCGGCGCTCGTGGCGCGCTTCGGCCTGGACGGACGCGCGCCGCGGACGTACGCCGAGCTGGCGTCGGCGTGGCGGGTCTCGGCGCCCACCGCGGTGGCGCGCGTGCGCGCGGCGCTGCGCGGGAACTGACGAAAGCACAACCACCCGCGCGGTGCGCGGGTGGCTGGTGGTTTCGGAGGGGCAGCCGAGGCTGCAGTCCCGATGCGCGTCAGCGCTTCGAGAACTGGTAGCGGCGACGGGCGCCGGCCTGGCCGTACTTCTTGCGCTCGACCTTTCGGGCGTCACGGGTGAGGAACCCGTTCTCGCGCAGGATCGGCTCGAGCCCGGTGTCGTAGCTCATGAGCGCACGGGCGAGGCCCATGACCATCGCGCCGGCCTGGCCGGTGAAGCCGCCGCCGCAGAGGCCCGCGGTCACGTCGACCTTGCCCTTCATGCCGGTCTTCTCGAGCACCGCCAGGACGGACTTGCGGTCGCGGTCCTCGGTCAGGTAGTCGTCGAGGGGCTTCTCGTTCAGCTTGATGTCGCCGTTGCCCGCGCGGACGCGAACGCGCGCGATCGCGGTCTTGCGGCGGCCGGTGCCCCAGAACCAGCCCTTGCTGTCGGGGCCCTTGATTGCCTTCACGGTGGTCGTCTCGGTGGTCATCGTTCAGTCCTTTGCTTCAGGCGCTCAGCGGCGGGCCTGGGGGAAGTCGAGCGCCTTGGGCTGCTGCGCGGCCATGCCGTGCTCGGTGCCCTTGATGACGCGCAGGTTGCGGCGGATGCGGCGGCCGAGGCGGCCGCGGGGCAGCATGCGGGTGATCGCCTCTTCGACGACCATCTCCGGCTTGGTGGCCATGAGCGTCTCGTACGTGCGGACCTTCAGGCCGCCCGGGTAGCCGCTCCAGCGCTTGATGCTCTTGGCGACGAGCTTGTTGCCCGTGACCTTGATCTTGTCGGCATTGAGCACCACGACCGCATCGCCCATGACGTTGGGCGTGTAGTCCGGGCGGTGCTTGCCCATGAGGACGGAGGCAACCTCGGTGGCGAGGCGGCCGAGGATCATCCCGTCGGCATCGACGACGTGCCACGAGGGCTGGTGTTCGGCGGCCTTGAGATGGGTGGTCTGGCGACGCAGGAGGGGCATGTTTCTGAGGTCCTTTGCCGTCCGGGGAATCCGGGCGGAGAATCGCGAAAGATAGGCGATTCCGCGTTCCTGTCAAGGGGTGGGGTAACCTCCGCGGCACCCATGGCACGCACTTCCGCCCGCAACGCCGTCGTCTGGATCATCATCCTTGCGCTCTCCGCCGTTTCGATCTGGGAACTGGAGGCAGCGAAGGGTGCGGCTGGTTCCGAGAAACTCGCGGCCCGCGCGCACGTGAGCGCGCAGCAGGCGATCCTGGGCCGCCTGGTGAACGCGATGAAGGGGGCCGAGGCCGCGGCGGCGGCGGATGGATCGCAGTTATCGCCCAAGGGCGCGACGGCGAAGGACGCGGCGCCCGCGAAGGCGAATGAGGCGAAGGAGGGCACCGACCCGGGCCTCGGCACGATGCTCGATCCCTCGGGCCAGCTGCCCGAGCAGGTCGAGAAGTCGGCGCAGGCCAGCGATCCGGGCTCGGAGCTCGCGGCGGCGGCGATGCTTGCGCGCCTGGGGGAGCAGGACCGCGCCGAGGCGCTGCTCGATCGCCTGGACGGCGAGATCACGGCGGGCAACGTGACCGCGGACGATCGCTTCCGCGCCGTGTTCGACGCGGTGGGGTTCGCGGTCGGCGCGACGCGCGCGCCGGGTGCGGGCATGCTGTCCGACGAGCAGGCTGCGCTGATCACCGACGCGCTGGGCGAGCCGGGCCGGACGCTGGTCGCGCAGGCGCGCGGCGATGCGGCGGCGCTGGATCGCCTGACGAACGGTGCGGTCGGCGCCGTGCTGCTGCTGACGCTGGTCGGCGTGGGCGCGGTGGGGCTCGTGCTGGTGGGCTTCGTCGTGCTGGTGCTCTTCGTCGTGCTGGCGGCGCTGGGCAAGACGCACGGCGTCGGGCAGTCCACCGGCCACATGGGGCCGGTCTACGGCGAGGTGTTCGCGGTGTGGATGGGCTGCTTCATCCTGCTGCAGCGCGGGCCGGGCGTGGTGCTGGACTTCCTGCAGTCGCGCGGGATGCCCGAGCTTGGCAGCACGGCGCGCCTGCTGATGGCGATCGCGGCCAGCGTCGCCGCGGCGTGGATCGCCTGCTGGTGGGGCACGCGGCGCGGGCTGACGTGGCGCACGCTGCGCGCGGGCGTCGGGCTGGCGCGGTTCCACGTGATGGACGTCCTGTGGGGCGCGGCGTGCTGGTCGATGGGCGTGCTGTTCCTGGCGTTGGGGCTGGGGCTCGCGTTCCTGATCAGCCGGGCGCTGGGGCAGGACGGCATCCAGGCGTCGCACCCGATCCAGCAGATCCTGGAGTCGTCGACGCCCATGACGGTGCTGCTGACCTACGTGGTGGCCAGCGTGTGCGCGCCGATCTTCGAGGAGATCTTCTTCCGCGGCGCGCTGTACCGCAACGTGCGCGACGCGTTCGGGCCCGGCGCGGCGATCGTGGGCGTGGCGGTGGCGTCGCTCTCGACCAGCGTGCTCTTCGCCGCCATCCACCCGCAGGGCTTCATCTTCATCCCGGTGCTGGGCGGCCTGGCGCTGGCGTTCTGCATCATGCGCGAGTGGCGCGGCAGCATCAACGCGGGCATCGTGGCGCACGCGATCAACAACTTCGTGGTGGTGACGCTGAACCTGGTGCTGCTGAGCGTGATGGGGTGAGTCGGCGCGCGGCCGACCCGGGGAGGTGCGGCCCGGATCAGTCCTGCAGCTCCACCGTCCAGTACGCCTCGTCCAGGAACGCCTTCCAGCTCTGGTACTTGGGGCTGCCCAGGCGGAGCGTGATCGCCGGGTTGCGGCGGGGCTTGATCGGTTCGCGGATCAGCTTCATGCGCGCCTGCGACGGCGTGCGGCCGCCCTTGCGCGCGTTGCAGCGGACGCAGGCGCAGACCAGGTTGGTCCACGCGTTGCCGCCGCCCTGCACGCGGGGGACGACGTGGTCCAGCGTGAGCTCCTTCGTGCTGAAGTGCCTGCCGCAGTACTGGCAGCGGTTGGCGTCGCGCGCGTAGATGTTGCGGCGGTTCAGCTTGACGGGCTCGCGCGGCAGGCGCTCGTAGCCCAGCAGGCGGATGATCTTGGGGACGGCCAGCACCAGGTTGGGCGTGGTGACCCAGTCGTGCTCGGCCAGTTCGAATTCGCGCTGGAATTCGGACGCCTCGGCCCAGGAGGTCAGGTTGTACGAGACGTAGCTGCCGGATTCGGGGCTGATGATCTCCGCCGCTCCCTTTGCAAGGAGGGTGAATGCCCGACGCGCGTCCACGACGCGGACAGCGCTGTACAGCTTGTTGAGCACCAGGACGCGAGCATCAAGTGCGCTCGCAGCGGTCATCCGTGCCTCCTGACCATCGGATCCTCCGATGTGTCGGGCAATGGTACCCGCGTCGGGCACGGAGTCCAGCATTTTGCGGGTTGCCGGACGTTGGGGAAGCGTTCAGGTGGCCGGGTTGCGCGGCGCGTGCCGCGGGTGGTCACGCGGTCGCGGCGCGGCCCAGCCACTCCAGGCTGCGGTCGAGCGCGGCGCCGGGGACCAGGATCGGCGTGTCGGCGGGCACGTGCGCGTCCAGGAGCGCGCGCACGGCGTCGCGGGGCAGGATGCCTTCGCCGGCGGGGCACGGGACCAGCGTGTCGGGGTCGTCGGCGGCCGGGCGGACGTCGCGCAGGATGACGCAGTCGGCGCGGGGGCCGAACGCGGCGAAGAGCGACTGCATGTGGTCCTCGACGTCGTCGGCCATCGAGGGTTCGAGCAGCGCGCCGGGGTCGAAGGCCAGGCCGAAGGCGCGCGGGCCGGCGGGGGAGCGGCGGACGACGTTGGGGTCCTGGCCGGGGATCACGCGATCGCACCACCAGGTGAGCGCGCTGCGCGCGTCGCTCAGGACGTGGCGCGCGTGGGGCACCAGCAGCAGGCGCTTGCCGTGGCGCGTGAGCTGCGGCGCCAGCGCGTCGCAGAGCGCGGCGAGCGCGCCGGGGCCGCGCATCCAGTTGGCGGGGGTGCCCTCGAAGAGCGTGCCGCCCAGCGTGCCGGACCAGGAGAGGATCCACTCGCCGGGGAGCTCGGCGTCGACGGCCCAGTCGTCGGCCAGCGGGTTGCCGCCGACGAACGCGCCCAGCGGGCGGCCGGG
>JBEIFT010000232.1:0-4432 GCA_040382255.1 Phycisphaeraceae bacterium | reverse complement strand
GTGCCCGGCACGTCCGGCGCCCATGCGGCCGCGCGCGCGGCGTCGGCCGGGGCCGGCAGCCCGCAGCCAAGCCACGCGTCGCACGCCGCCTGGAGCACGTCCAAAAGCACCGCCACCGCGCCAGTGTCGGCGCGGCGGCGGGAGATTCCGTGGTTGACGGCCCTTTTTCAGCCAGCGGCCATCTTGCGCAGCACCGTGTGCAGGATGCCGCCGTTTCGGTAGTAGTCGACCTCGACCGGCGTGTCGATGCGGCACAGCGTCTCGAACTGCACCTTCGTGCCGTCGGCCTTGATCGCGGTGACCTCGACCTTCTGGCGCGGCTGCAGGCCGTCGTTCACGCTGACCGCGAACGTCTCGGTGCCGTCCAGGCCGATCGAGGCCGCGGTCTGGCCGGGCAGGTACTGCAGCGGCAGCACGCCCATGCCGACCAGGTTCGAGCGGTGGATGCGCTCGTAGCTCTCGGCGATCACGGCCTTCACGCCCAGCAGGAAGGTGCCCTTCGCAGCCCAGTCGCGGCTGGAGCCCATACCGTAGTCCTTGCCGGCCAGGACGACGAGCGGCGTGCCTGCCTTCCTGTAGTTCACCGCGGCGTCGTAGATGAACTTCTCCTTGCCGCCATCGGTGAAGTCGCGCGTCCAGCCGCCCGTCTTCTCGGGGGTCAGCTTGTTCTTGATGCGCGTGTTCGCGAACGTGCCGCGCGTCATGACACGGTCGTTGCCGCGGCGGCTGCCGTAGCTGTTGAACATCGCCACGGCCACGCCGTGCTCGGTCAGGAACTTGCCGGCCGGCGAATCGGCCTTGATGTTGCCCGCGGGCGAGATGTGGTCGGTGGTCACGCTGTCGCCCAGCGAGGCCAGGCAGCGCGCGCCCGCGATCGGCTGGATCGTGCCGACCGTCATCGTCATGCCCTCGAAGTAGGGCGGGTTCTGGATGTACGTGCTCTTGGCGTCCCAGGCGTACATCTCGCCGCCGCCGGCCTTGATGGCCTGCCAGGCGGCGCTGCCCTCGAAGACGTGGGCGTACTCGTGGGTGAACTGCTCGCGGGTGACGTCCTTCGCCACGGCCGCGTCGACCTCGGCCTGCGTCGGCCAGATGTCCTTCAGGTAGACGGGCTTGCCGTCGCTGCCGGTGCCGATCGGGTCCTTGGCCAGGTCGATGTCGACCGTGCCGGCGATGGCGTACGCCACGACCAGCGGCGGGCTGGCCAGGTAGTTCGCCTTGACGTCCTGGTGGACGCGCGCCTCGAAGTTGCGGTTGCCGGAGAGGACGCTGGCCACGACCAGGTCGCCTTCCTTGATCGCCTTGCCGATGTGGTCGGGCAGCGGGCCGCTGTTGCCGATGCACGTGGTGCAGCCGTAGCCGACGATGTCGAAGCCCAGCTCGGCGAGCGGCTTCAGCACGTTGCCCTTGGTCAGGTACTCGGTGACGACCTTGCTGCCGGGGGCCAGGCTGGTCTTGACCCACGGCTTGCGGACCAGGCCCTTCTCGCGGGCCTTCCTCGCCACCAGGCCGGCGCCCAGCATGACGCTGGGGTTGCTGGTGTTCGTGCAGCTGGTGATGGCGGCGATCACGACCGCGCCGTGGCCAAGCTGGTACTCGTTGCCCTCCTCGTCGCGCACGGCGACGGCGGCCTTGGCGGCGGTCGCCGTGGCGGTGCCGCCCGCGGACGGGGCGGCGGCGGGCTTGGCGCCGGCGGCGGACTTCTCGAGGAACTTCGGCAGCTCACGGTGCCACGCGGCCTTCATGTCGTTGAGCGCCACGCGGTCCTGCGGGCGCGCGGGGCCGGCCAGCGCGGGCACGATCGTCGAGAGGTCGAGGTCGATGACCGCGGTGTACGAGATCGGCGCCTTGTCGTCGCGCCACAGGTGGTTGGCCTTGCAGTAGGCCTCGACCGTGCGGACCAGGCCCTCGCTGCGACCCGAGAGGCGCATGTACTCGAGCGTCTGCTCGTCGACCGGGAAGAAGCCGATCGTCGCGCCGTACTCGGGCGCCATGTTGGCGATGGTGGCGCGGTTCGCCAGGGTCATCTCGGCGAGGCCCGGGCCGAAGAACTCGACGAACTTGTTCACCACGCCGAACTTGCGCAGCACCTCGGTGACGCGCAGGACCAGGTCGGTGGCGGTGACGCCCTCGGGCAGCTTGCCCGAGACGCGCACGCCGACCACCTCGGGAATCAGCATGTAAATCGGCTGGCCCAGCATCACGGCCTCGGCCTCGATGCCGCCCACGCCCCAGCCCACGACGCCCAGGCCGTTGATCATGGTGGTGTGGCTGTCGGTGCCGACCAGGCTGTCCGGGTACAGGACGCCGTTCTCCTCCCACACGACCTTGGCCAGGTACTCCAGGTTGACCTGGTGCACGATGCCCGTGGCGGGCGGGACGACGCGGAAGTTCGAGAGCGCGCCCTGGCCCCACTTCAGGAACTCGTAGCGCTCGGTGTTGCGCTCGAACTCCAGCTGGCCGTTGATGGTCAGCGCGTTGGCGCTGCCGAAGGCGTCCACCTGCACGCTGTGGTCGATGACCAGGTCGCACGGCACGAGGGGGTTGACCTTCTTCGGATCGCCGCCCAGGCGCTTCATCGCGTCACGCATCGCGGCCAGGTCGACCACGCACGGCACGCCGGTGAAGTCCTGCAGCACCACGCGGCCGGGCATGAAGGGGATCTCCTCCTCGCCCACCTTGGTGGCGTCGTAGCGGCAGAGCTTCTCGACGTGCTCCTTGGTGACGACGCGGCCGTCGCAGTTGCGGAGGACGGCCTCCAGCAGCACGCGGATCGAGTACGGCAGCTTCTCGATCGGGCCCAGGTGCTTCACCGCGTCGAGGCGGTAGTAGGCACGGTCGCCGGCGGGGGTGCTGAGGGTGGCACGCGCGTTGAAGGGGTCGTGGTTGGCCATAGTCGGGCCATTCTAGGGAGCCGGGGCGAGGCGCTGAAGGCCCAGAAAGCCCACCGGGAGGGACGTTTCGCCCGCCGTGGCCAGGTCCGCGAGCGCCTGCCCCAGCACCGGCGCGAACTTGAAGCCGTGGCCGCTGAAGCCGGCGGCCACCCAGGTGCGGGCGCAGCCGGGCATGCGGTCGACCACGAAGTGCTCGTCGGGGCTCATCGTGTAGAGGCACGTGGCGCCGGCGAGCGGCGCGCCGGCGGCGCAGGGCACGAAGGGCTCGGTCGCGGCGCGGATCGACTCGAGCTCGTCCGGCGTGGCGGGGGCTCGCGGGGCGTCGGGGTCGCAGGGCGTGCCGGCGCCGTGCAGCGCGACCTTCACGCCGGCGGGCTGGCCTTGGTCGGGCGCGGTGGGGATGCCGTAGACGCCGGGCGCGCCGGAGGGGCGGTCGACGTACCAGACGGGCATGCGCGGCGATTCGCACGCGGCGGGGTCGCGCGGCGCGAGCCACGCGATGGGGACGCGCAGCGGCTGCAGGCGCACGCCGAGCTGCGCGGCGAGCTTCGGCGTCCAGGCGCCGGCGGCCAGGATCAGCGCGTCGGCGTCGTACGTCGCGCGCGCGGTGCGGATGCGCACGCCGTGCGCGGTCTCGTCCCAGCCGAGCGCGGGCTCGGATTCATGGATCTCCGCGCCGTGTGCGCGCGCCACGCGCAGGAAGGCCTCGACCGCGCGCTCGGGGCGCACGAAGCCCGCGCCCGGCTCGAAGAGCGCGACCCAGTCATCCGGCGCACGGAACTGCGGGAAACGCGCGGCGAGCTCGCGCATGGTCCAGCGGTGCGCGGGGACGCCGTGCAGCGCGCCCGACGAAGCGGAGCGCCCGACCACCGGGCTGTCGGGCGGCCCCAGGTAGAGGACGCCCGGGCGATGCACGCAGCGGATGCCGGACTCACGCTCGAGCGACTCCCACAGCGCGCGGCAGCGCACGAGGAGCGGAACGTACTCGGGGGCCTCGAAGTAGCAGTCGCGGATGATGCGGCTGCCGCCGTGGTGGCTGCCGTGCGGGTGCGGCACGGGGTGCGCGTCCAGCCCAAGCACACGCACGCCCCGCTGCGCCAGGTGCATGCACGCCGCAGCGCCCATGGAGCCGCAGCCGATGACGGCGACCGAAAATTCATCCTGCCACACAAGTTCCATTTTCGGTCCGAGCGGCATGCAGAACATGGAAATTGGAACATGTGTGGCAGGATGAATTTCCGCCTCCCGCCGTACGATGCGCCCATGCGCGCCACCCGCCGCCCCGCGTCGATCCTGCTCGCGTCCACCATCGTCGGAATCGCCGCGCTGGCGTTCGCCGCGCCACCCGCGGGCAACGGGTCGGGCACCGGCACGGGCAAGCAGCCGACGCCGGGCACGCCCGCCGGTGCACCGAAGCAGGCCAGCACCGCGGCAAGCGCAACGCCCGCCGCGCCCATGCCGCCGAAGCGCACGAAGCACGCCCGCCGCGGCCAGGTCACGCGCCAGGCCCCGCGCGTGATCGCCCCGGTCGCGCCGCC
>JBEIFT010000231.1:0-4438 GCA_040382255.1 Phycisphaeraceae bacterium | reverse complement strand
GCCGGCGGGCTTCGCGGGCGCGGCGGGTTGCGCGGGGCCGGGCGGTGGCGTGGTGGTGCCGGCGGGCGGCGCCGTGGGCGCGGGCGGCGCCATCGCCGCCAGCAGCGTGGCGGCAAGCAGGGGGGCGGCGGCGCGGATCACGGGTGCGTTCGCGGGCACGGTGGCACGATACCCGTGCCCGCCGCCCCGCTCACAGCGCGGTCGGCAGCGGGCCGTGGATCAGCCGCGTCAGGGTGTTCAGCGCCTCGACCAGCACCAGGTTCGACGCCACGATGGCGATGAAGCTGGCGACGAACGCGCTGGTGGCGGCGCGGCCCACGCCCTCGGCGCCCGGGCCGCACACGAAGCCCTTCCAGCAGCTGATCAGCCCGATCAGCGCCCCGAAGCACGCGGCCTTCACCAGCCCGTTGAACGGGTCGAGCGTCAGCAGGAAGCGCGACGTGTGGTGCCAGTACTCGGCGCTGGGCACGCCGTGGCCCTTGACGATCACCGCCCATGCGCCCAGGCAGCCGACCATGTCGCTGAAGATGGTGAGCGCCGGGGTCATGATCGCGCAGGCCACCACGCGCGGCGCCACCAGCCGCACCATCGGGTCGGCGGCCATCACGCGCATGGCGTCCAGCTGCTCGGTGACCTTCATCGTGCCGATCTCCGCCGCGATCGCGCCGCCCACGCGGCCGGCCACCATGACGGCGGCCAGCACCGGGCCGATCTGCTTCACGACGCTGACGTTGATGATGCCGCCCATGCGGCCCTGCGCGCCGATCGCCGCGAACTGGTCGTACCCCTCGACGGCCAGGATCATGCCGATGAACCCGCCCGTCAGCGCGACGACGGGGATCGAGGACGTGCCGACCGACCAGAGGAGCGGCGCCAGCCGCCGCCAGCGCGTGGACGCACCGGGGTGGCGCACGATCGCGCCGAGCGCCGCGCCCGCAAACCGCACGAAGGCCCCGAAGTCCGCCACCGCGCCACGGATCGCGCCGCCAAGGCGCGTCACGGGGTCGGAGGGGTGAGCGGTGTCGTGGGGCATGGGCCCGAGTCTACGGATGCCGCCCGGCAAAAGTGCCGCGGCCCCGGCAGTGATGCCGGGGCCGCGGATTGCCAAGCAGGAGGGTCAGGGACCGATCAGGGGCAGGCGCCCCAGCGGCCGAGCAGCAGGCCAAGGTCCGAGCCGCCGGTGGCGCCGTCGGCGTCCAGGTCCGCGTCCGGCGTGCCCCAGGCGCCCAGCAGGATGCCCAGATCGGCGCCGTTCACGGTGCGGTCGGCGTTCAGGTCGCCGGTGCACTGGC
The DNA here is from genome assembly GCA_040382255.1 of Phycisphaeraceae bacterium. GTDB lineage: Bacteria > Planctomycetota > Phycisphaerae > Phycisphaerales > SM1A02 > UBA966. Next base: position 3,146 of record JBEIFT010000231.1, on the reverse strand, counting down.
CGCCGCCGCACTGCGCGGCGCAGCCCGATGCCTTGGTCACGCAGAACGAGTCCCAGGTCACGCTGCAGCAGAACGCATCCGACTGGCAGACCCACGTGCAGCAGCACGCATCGGCGCAGTAGGGGTTCCAGTGCACGGCCAGCGCGTCGCCGGCGTTCGGATCGCCGCAGGTGTAGGTCGGCACCGGCATGTTGTCGGAGCCGAGGGTGTCCTGCGAGCCCGTGTTGGTGGAGGCGTTGCCGACCACCCACGAGCCGTCGTCCTTCTTGAAGACGTACGTCGGACCGACGTACCGGACGGCGATGGTCTCGGTCGTGCCCGAACGGACCAGGATGTCGTCGATGCGGCAGGTGCCGCCCGTGCCGGTCGGCGCGCCGGTGCAGATGAATCGGAAGACCACGGTGCCGAGGTTGGCGGCGGTCGGGAGGTCGGCGATCGTGAACTTCGAGGGAGCGCTGGTCGAGGTCGAGCTCCACGAGTTGGCCCCGACTGTGTAGCTGGCGAGCACCGTCGTGAAGGTGGTGCCGCCGTCGATGCTCATGTCGACCTTGAAGGTGCCGGGACCGCTGCTGCTGCGCGTCTGCGACCAATCGAGCGCGACCGAGGTGTAGCCCAGGGTCGATGCCTTGATCTCGTAGTAGTCGCCGATCGCCCAGTTGGTACTGCTGAAAGACTGAGCCGAGCCGTTGCCGGCCGGCGCCGTCCACACCGTCGAAGCGGAAGCATGTACGCCGCGAAGCATGCTGCCAGTCGCATTCCCGCCCGCATCCGCAGCGCCAAAGTCGTAGGTTGCGCCAACTGGGCCGTTCAAGCTAGGCAGCGAAGAGATCATCGTCCAGTTCGCGACCGGCGTGCCGCCCGTCACGAGCGAACGGGTCTGCCAGGGCCCGGCCGCATTGGCGCTGTACCACCAATCCTGGCCGGCGCCCGGCACGGGGCCGTTGGTCTCCTTGAGCGCCACGCTGTCGATGATTGCCGACCACGGCGTCACGTCGAGGATGCCGTCATCGTTGGTGTCGAGGTCCTGGCCGCCCGATCCGTCGCTGGGAGCCCGGGTCTGAAACGTGTCGGTCCCCGTGAAGCCCGTGACGAGCATGAAGGTCATGTTGTCCGGCGTCTCGATCTGCGATTGCGAGGCGATGGGCGGCAGGGGGTTGTTGTTTGCGTCAAAGCGTTCCTTGCGCGGCCAGGCGATGATGGTCGCGCCCGGCGCTGGGGTGAACGGGAAGGCGCCGCCCGAATCCGCGGTCCCCGCATCGGCATTCTGCCCCGGGTTGTGGAGCACCAGGTAGCCGTTCGAGCCGATCACGTCGGTGGCGGCGAAGCGGTAGATCCACTCGACGACGCCGGTCTTGGTCTGGGTGGTGCCGGAGGTGGTGCCGTCACCGATGATGACGATGGTGTGGTTCGCCAGCGAGTAGCCGGCAGGACCCTTGAGCTCGATGTACTCGGCGTTGCCGATGCCCGTGCGGATCTCGTTGATCGTCACCTGTGCAAGCGACGTCGCCGTGATGGCGGTTGAACCGAGGGCAGCCATGCCCATCATCTGGATGAAACGCATCGTGATAGTCTCCTGGTCTTGGCGGTAGGGTCGGCAAAGTGCCGAGGGAGTCTCGGACCTTCCGAGTCTATTCCGCCTCTGTACGAAGCCAAATAGACCTTGTGAAACAGGGCACGAAAGCAAAGATTCCCGGACATGAGGTTTCGGTTCAGCCGGGCCCCGAAGCCGGGGCGGCTGCGGGCCGTGGCGCTGCCTTGGTTGCCGGGGCCGGGGTGGTCGCGGCGGCGCTGGCGGGGGTGGCGCTGCACCGGTTTCCGGGCGGAGGGGCATCGTCGGAGGACCGGTTCGACGCGGCCGGGGCGGTCGCGGACGTCCGTTCCGTGGTTGCCGATGGCACTCCACGGGTGGTGGGAACGCCGGGGGCCGCCGCAGGGCGGGACCGGATCGTTGGGCTGCTGGAACGGGCTGGACTGACCGTCGAGCGGCCGCACGCCACCATCGTGCGGCGGTCGGGCGAGCGGCTGGAGCTGGAGAACCTGGTCGCGGTGGTTCCCGCGCGGGACACGGCGGCGCGCGGGCATGCGCCCGTCGGCCTGGTGGCCCATACCGACAGCGCCCCGCGTGCGCCCGGCGCCGGAGACGACGCCTCGGGCGTCGCCTGCGTGCTGGGCGTGGCGCGTTCGCTCCTTGCCGACCCGCCCGAGCATGACGTGCTCCTGTTGCTGACCGACGGCGAGGAGGCGGGACTGCTGGGCGCGCAGGCGTTCGTGAGCAACGACGCGCGCGCGAAGGGCCTGCGCGCGGTGGTGAACCTGGACGCGCGCGGCGCGGCGGGGCCGGCGTACGTGTTCGAGACGGGCCCCGAGACCGCGTGGCTGGCTGAGCGCATGGCCGAGTCGCTCTCGCATCCGCGCACGATGTCGCTGGCGGTCGAGGCCTACCGCCGCATGCCCAACGGCACCGACTTCACGGTGTTCCTGCGCGCGGGGGTGACGGGCTACAACATCGCGTTCATCGGTGACGTCGGCGCGTACCACACGCCGGAGGACGTGCCGGAAAGGCTGCGGCCGGAGACGCTCGCGCACATGGGCCAGACCGCGCTGGAACTGGTGCGCGCGCTCGACCGTTCGCTGCCGCCCGATGGCCAGCCGATTCCCGCGGGACGCGCCGTCTTCGGCGACGTGCTGGGGCAGGGGATCCTGCGCTGGCCCGAGGCGTGGACGGCCGCGCTGGCGTCCGGTGCGGCATTCCTGCTGGCCGCGGCCGCGGTGTGGGGCATCGTTCGCAGCGATGCGGTGCCGGGCGAGACGCGCCCCGGCCGCCGCGCGGCCCTCGCGGTCGCCGCGTGCGTCGTGGCGCTCCTGGGCGCCGTGGGCGTGGCCTGGGGCCTGGGCGCTGCCGCCGGGGCGGCCGGCGTGCGGATGGGCACGGCCCCTGGGCGCGTGATCGGGATCGACATCGCGATCTGGACCGCGGCGTTCGTGCTGGCGATCGGTACGGGCGTGTTCCTGGCGGGTCGCCGCGCCGCGCCTTGGGCGGTCCTGCTGGGCGCCTGGGCGCCGTGGTGCGCGCTGGCGGTGGCGGCGGCGTTCGCGCTGCCGGCGGTCGCGATGCCGTTCGTGGTGCCGGTGGCGGTGGCGGCGGT
>JBEIFT010000230.1:0-4475 GCA_040382255.1 Phycisphaeraceae bacterium | reverse complement strand
GCCGCGCGGCGCCGGTGGCGGGCACGCTGCACTTCGGCGTGCCCACGCGCGACCCGGCGCACCTCTGGTCGCTGCTCGCCCCGCGCCTGGAGCGCGTCGACCTGGGCGACCTGGAGCGCGGCATCGGCGTCGAGCGCCTGCTGCTGCGCGTGGCGCGCACCGGCCGCCTGCCGCAGGGCATGGGCGACCTGGTGGCGGGTGCCGCGCCGCCCACCGCCGAGCACGCCGTCACCGAGCGCGCGGTGGGCGAACTGGTCGACCAGCTTGCGGCGCGACTCGGTCCGTCCAGCGTGGGCGTGCGGGTGGTGCCGGGAGCATTCGTCCCTGCGCCGCGTCCGGGGAGCGATGCCGCGAGCGGTATCCTCGGCCGTGCATGATTGAATCCACCGTCCACGCCGACTATGCCCTTGGTGCCGTCATCGCCGACCAGCTCATGGATGCCGTCGGCATCGGCATCACGCCACTGCTCGGCATGGGCGTGCTGGGCGCCGCGCGCTGGTTCGCCGCCGATGCCGCCGCGCGCGGGTTCCTGCCGTGGTACCAGCAGCCGTGGTTCTGGTCGCCGCTGCTGACGATCGTCGTGATCGGTCTGGTCGGCGGCCGGATCCCGGGGGTCGCGCGCGTGCTGAAGGCGTGGAAGCTGTGGGAGAACAAGTTCGCCGCGCTGCTCAGCATCCCCGTCATCGGTTCGATGGCGATCGCGGCCGTCGATGCGGCGATGAACACCGGTGCCGCGCCCGCGCCCTCGGGTGCACCGGCGGCGGCCGCCCACGGCGGGGCGCTGCTCGCCTCGGCGCCGCCCGCGCCGCTCGCATGGATCGTGGCGGCTGCGTCGATCGCGGTGCTGCTCGTCGTGCTGGTCGTCAAGAACGCCATCGACGTCCTGATCCTGATCAACCCGTTCCCGCCGCTCGACTGGGTGCTGCGTGGGCTGAAGTACGGCCCGCTCGCGGCGATGCTGCTCGCGGCGCTCCTGGCACCGTGGCTGGGCGCGGGCGTCGCCGCGCTGGTGCTGCTTGCCTGCCTCCTGCTGTTCGCGTGGTCCATGCGCCTCTCGATCATGGGATCGGTGTTCGCGCGGGACATCCTGTTCCTGCGCTGGCGCGTGCCGCCGGACCCGGCCCAGGGCTTCCCGGCGTTCTCCGGCCGTGCGCTCCCGCTGCCGCGCCGCACCTATGGCCGCGTGGTGGCCACCGCCGCAGGCCCGGTCTTCCGCACGCGACGCTGGTTCATCGGCCCGCACCGCGACGTCACGCTCCCGCCCGGCCAGGTGCAGGTGGTGCGCGGCATGCTGCTCGGGCCCGACGTCGCGGTCCGCCCGGCCACCGGCGGCCGACTGCGCACCGCGGCATGGTGCGCACCCGCCGTGCGCTCGCACGAGGAACTGCTCGCGACCTCGATCGGCGCAGGCACGCCCCTCGACTGTGCGCTCGTGCGCGGCCTGCGCGCCGCGTGGGAGTGGGTCTTCGGCGGAAGCGACCCGGAGCCCGCGGCGCCATGACGCGGTCCGCGCCCCGGCCTGCCGCGCTCCTCACCCTCTCGGCCCTCGCGGGCTGCACCGGCGTCAACCAGTTCGACTCGTCCTTCGTCGGCGAGCGCTGGCCGCCGGTCGCGTCGGCCGCAGTGGTCGGCGATGCGCCCCCCGACGCGCAGGCGCGCATCATCGGCGAGAGCACCTTCAACACGACCAACCAGTTCCTGGGCGACGACGACGCCCGCGCCGCCGCCCGCGCGCACGGCGCCGACCTGGTCCGCTGGGAGCGCGCCTGGGAGGGCACCGCCACGCGCCTGGAAGTGATGCCCGTCTACCAGTCCGGCATCCAGAACCGCGGCACGTTCAGCAGCTACGTGTTCGTCCCGGCCAGCAAGAGCATGTGGCGGTACTTCGCGCGGTACTACCGCAGCCACGCGCTGGGGGGGACGTTCGATGGGTACGTCGGCCTGCCTGCCAAGGTGCCCGCGCCCATTCCTGCCGCCCCGACAGCCGCGCAGGCACCCGCGGCGACGCCCGGCGCGCCTGCCGTGCCGCCGCCCGCGCTCACTTCTCCACGCTGATCGCCGCCACCGGCGACTTCCATCCCTCGGACTCGCCCGTGACGGCGGTGATCCACTGCGTCGGCAGCTTCAGTTGCTCGGGGCCTGCGTAGGCCACGATGTCCTGCGTCAGCCGCGTGACCCGTGCCTGCGGGTCGCGGCCCGTGTAGCCGATCTGCGCCAGCCGGCCGGTGTCCTTCTCGATCGCGAGCCACGTCGTGAACCCGTCGAAACGGGTGGCGACGAAGTCGCATTCCGCGCTCCCGACCTTGCCGTTTCCGATCCGCACGGCGATGAAGCCGGCCTCGGGCGTCAGGCGCGCACGCATCACCGCGATCGGCAGGTGCGCGGCCAGGCGCTCGACGGCGCGCTTGCGCGACGGCGCGAGCGGCGTCGGCGGCACCTGCGTCGAACTGGTGGCGGAGACCGAAGGCGACGTCACCACCTCGTACCGGTACGTCTCGGGCTTGCCCGCCGGCATCGCCGTGTTCTTCCCGGGCAGGCGCTCCCACGTCTCGATGCGGTGAACCGTGCCCGGCCACACCAGCTCGATGGACTCGGTGACGGTCCAGCGGTTGCCCCATTGCTCGACTTCGCGCGTGGCGGTCTGCGTGACGCGCTTCGCCGCGCGGACGGCGTCTGCACCGCCCGACCAGGCGATCCAGCGGTCGACCGCGGCCAGGCCCGCGGCCTGCGCCGCCGCGTCGCCGATCGGCGTCGGGTCCTCTTCCTCGACGAAGCGCTTCGGCTCCAGCTTGAAGAGCCGCATGCAGTCGTCCGAGTCGAAGAAGTACAGCTTGCCCTCGACCACCGCGTAGCGCCGCGCGTCGCCCATGCCGCCCAGCGCGCCGGTGCGGCCGCAGGTTCCGCCGCCGACGGCCGCGTAGGTGGTGGGGGCGCGGTCGAAGTCGGCCTTGTTCTCCGCCGTCGCGAACAGGTAGGTGGTGCCCTCGTAGTCCGACGCGAACGCCTCGGAGCCGCGCATGGGCTTGCCGCGCAGCACCTGCACGGCATCGTCGACCATCACGCGCGCCTGTGCGCGGACCGGCGCCGAATTGCCGACCGCGGGTGACGCGCCGGGTTCCTGGGGCGCCGCACCGTTCGGCCGCTGCTCGAAGTTCGGGGTCGCGGCGGGCGCGCGCGGCGGCGTGGGGGCGGGGGCGCCTCCCGGGACCACCTGCGCGAACGCCGTGCTCGCGCCAAGGAGGATCGCCAGGAACGCGGGCAGTCGGGGGTGCATCGGGCGAATCCTACGGATGCCCGGCGCGGGCAGATCCGCGCGGGCGGGATGGATGCGAAGGCGCAACCGGGTATCCTAACAAACACCGAACACGCATGCCACCTGCGGCCACGCCTGGTGGCGACCCACGCACGCCCATCGCGCCGTCATGCCCTTCGCCGAACTCGCCGCCTGCAGCAACTTCTCGTTCCTGGAAGGTGCCAGCCACCCCGAGGAACTGGTCGAGCGCGCGAAGGCGCTCGGCCTGTCGGCGATCGCCGTCTGCGACCGCCACACGATGGCCGGCGTGGTGCGTGCGCACGTGGCCGCCAAGGAGCACGGCGTGCCGCTGGTGGTGGGCACGCGCGCGTCGTTCGCGCTGGGGCAGGGCGTGCCGGACGCGCTGGACGCGTTCGGAGAACCGGACGCCGAGGATGCCGGCGATGCCCGCGGCGTGGCTGCCTCCGCCGCAACCGCCGCAACGCCGCACCTTCGCGCGCCGCACGATCCGCTGCACGTGGAGCTGGTGCTGCTGGCCGACTGCCGCGAGGGCTACGCACGCCTCTGCCGCCTGCTGACGCTGGGCAAGCGCCGCGCCGGCTGGACCGGCGACCTGGCCGCGAGCGCCGACGCGCTGGACGCCGGCGTCGAGACCGCCGCGGACGCGCGCAACGCCTCGGCCTGCCACCTGTGGCTGCACGACCTGCTGGACGCCAGTGTCCAGTCGCTGGGCCACGGCGAGCCGGGCGAATGGTCCGGCCGCGCCCCCGAATCCGACCGCCCGCTTGCGCCGCACGCGCTGCCGGGCGTGCACGCGCTGGTGCTGCCGCCGGACGGCTACGGCGCGATGAGCCAGCGCTTCCTGGAGTCGCTGCGCTGGCTGCGCGCGGCGTTCGACGGCGACCGGCTCTCGCTGGGACTCCTGCGCCACCACGGCCCGGATGACGCGATGCGCCTGCTGCAGCTGGAGTGGCTGGCGCAGGAGACGGGCATCCCGCTGGCCGCCACCAACGCGCCGCACATGCACGACCGCGCGCGCCAGCCGCTGCATGACGCCCTGACCGCGGTGCGCGCCCGCATGCCCATCGACCGCCTGCGCGCCGAGATGGGCGCCGAACCGTTCGAGGTGGCGCGCGGGCGACCGCCGCTCGCCGTGCGCCTGGCCGGGCACGACGAGCGGCACCTGAAGTCCGCGGCGGCGCTCGACGCCGCGCTTGCCCCG
>JBEIFT010000229.1:0-4536 GCA_040382255.1 Phycisphaeraceae bacterium | reverse complement strand
CGCCTGCCCGCGTGACGATGGCGAACCGGTCCGTCGTGGCCAAGCAGGCTGCCCAGGTCGCGAACGCTCCATCGCGCCTCCTCAGCCCCCGCGAGCGCGAGGTCGCGCAGCGCCTGGTGCGCGGCGAGACCGGACCCGAGATCGCGAAGGCGCTCGGCGTCAGCCGGTCGACGATCTCGACGCTCTGCGAGCGCATCTACCGCAAGCTGGGCATCACGCGCCGCGCACAGCTGGCCGTGCGGCTGCATGCGCTTGGCGAGGGGTGAGCCCCGGAGCGCTCCGCCGCGGCGCGCCGCCTCACCGCTCGAACAGCCACCACCGCTTCGTCGGCCGCGGCATCGCCTCGACCCCGAAGCGCTTCTTCGCGGCCTCGGCGATGAAGCTGGCGGCCTCGACCGGGTCGTCGGTGACCTTGACCATCTCGCGGTCGCGGCGGTCGATCGTGCCGTCGGGGATCATCCGCTTCTGGATGAAGTCGTCCAGCTCGTCCCAGTACGCCGTGCCCATCAGGACGATCGGGAAGCTGTCGATCTTGCCCGTCTGCACCAGCGTGAGCGTCTCGAAGAGCTCGTCCATCGTGCCGTAGCCGCCGGGCAGCACGACGAATCCGTACGAGTACTTGAGCAGCATCACCTTGCGCACGAAGAAGTAGCGGAACTCGACGCAGTGGTCGCAGTAGGGGTTCGCGCCCTGCTCGTGCGGCAGCTTGATGTTGCAGCCGATGCTGGGCGTGCCCGCGTCGCGCGCGCCGCGGTTGGCGGCCTCCATGATGCCGGGGCCGCCGCCCGTCATGATGCTGAACCCGTGCTTGCCCAGCTCCTCGGCGGTGCTGCGGGCCATGATGTACCAGGGGTTGTCTTCCTTGAACCGCGCGCTGCCGAAGACGGTCACGCACGGGCCGACGAAGTGCAGCTTGCGGAATCCGCGGATGAACTCGGCCGCGATGCGGATGACGCGGACGAGCTCTTCCAGGCGCGGCCGCGGCCCCACCAGCATCAGGCGCTCGACGGGCTGGCCGTCTTCGGCGGACGTGGACTTGAGCGGGGTGGGCGGGGACATGGCGCGTGGCCTGTACTTACGGCTTCGGCTCCGGGTTCGCGGCGGGTGCGGCGGGGGCGGCCGGTGCCGCCTGCTGCGCTTCCCACGCCTTCAGGATCGCCGCTTCCTTCTCCAGGCTGAGGCCCGGCTGCGGCTTCTTTCCCGTGCCCCAGTCGTAGGCGCCGGGGTGCTTGGACTTCCACCACGCAAGGGTGTCGCGCGCGGTGTCGGCCAGCGGACGGAAGGTGCAGCCCGCGGCCACGGCCTTCGCGCGGCTGATGGTGCCCGCGCCCGCGAACTGCGGGTCCTCGGGCAGCCAGAGCGGCAGGCCCATCCACGGGGCGACGCCGTTCTTCATCAGGAACTCCTCGCCGACCGGCACGAACTCCACCGGGTCGCTGACGACCGCCTTGCAGCCGGCCAGCATCTCGTCGAAGGTCAGGGGGCCGGCGGGACCGGTCACGTTGAACGTGCCGCCGTGGCCGTCCGCCATGCAGCGGACGCTGAACTCCGCGCAGTCGCGGACGTCGACGAACGTGGTCAGCGCCTTGCGCGGCTCCTTGGGGCCCGGCACCAGCACGCGGCCGCCGTGCGCGATGCGCACCGGCCAGTACGTCCAGCGGTCGGTGGGGTCGCCGGGGCCCACGATCAGGCCGGGGCGCAGCACGCTGCAGCGGTCGCCGTAGACGGCGATCGCCGCCTTCTCGCAGGCGGCCTTCAGCGGGCCGTAGGTCTCGTTGCTGAGCTTCGCCTCCTCGGGCTTCTCGAGGGTGCCGACCTCGGCGGACTCGTCCGCGTTCGGCGCGGCCATCGACGAATACACCGAGATGGTGCTGATGAAGACGTAGTGGCGCGCCGCGGGCTTCAGCAGCTCGGCCGACGCGCGCACGTCCTGCGGCCGGTAGCCGCTGGTGTCGATCACGCCGTCCCACGTGCGGCCGGCCTTGATGGCCTTCTCGAGGTTCGCGAGGCCGTCGTCCTTCTTCGGGTCGCGGTCGCCCTTGATGCGTTCGAGCTCGGGGAAGAGGTCGGCCTTGGTCTTGCCGCGGTTGAAGAGCGTGATCTCCCACCCGCGCGCCTTGGCGCAGGCGACGATCTCGGGCCCCAGGTAGGCCGTCCCGCCCAGGATCAGCAGCTTCACGCGCGCTCCACGATCATGCTGACCGCGTTGCCGCCGCCCAGGCATAGGGTGCACAGGCCGCGCGTGCCGCCGGTGCGGGCCAGCTGGTGGACGAGGGTGACCAGGACGCGCGCGCCGCTCGCGCCGATCGGGTGGCCCAGCGCCACGCCGCCGCCGCAGACGTTCAGCTTGTCCATCGGGATGCCGAGCGGCTTCGCGTCGGCCAGCACCTGCGCGGCGAACGCCTCGTTGATCTCCCACAGGTCGATGTCGGAGACCTTCAGGCCGGTCTTGGCCAGCAGCTGCTCGATGCCGACCTTCGGCGCGATGAAGAGGTCCTTGGGCGCGACGCCGGCGGTGCCGTAGGCGACGATCTTCGCCAGCGGCTTCAGGCCCAGCTGCGCGGCCTTCGTGTCGCTCATCACCATCACGGCCGCGGCGCCGTCGGAGATCTGGCTGGCGTTGCCCGCGGTGACGCTGCCGTCCTTGCTGAACGCGGCGCGCAGCTTTGCCAGCACGTCGGCGGTGGTGTCGGCGCGGTAGCCCTCGTCGGTGTCCAGGCCGGCCTTCGCCATGCACTGCTCGGGGCTCAGGGGCACGATCTCGCTCTTGAACCAGCCGTTCTTCGTGGCCTCGGCGGCGCGGCGGTGGCTCTCGGCGGCGAAGGCGTCCTGCTCGGCGCGGGTGACGCCGAAGGTGGTCGCCGTGTGCTCGGCGGCGTTGCCCATCGGCCAGCACTCGAAGGCGCAGGTCAGGCCGTCGTGCTGCATGTGGTCGAGCAGCTTGCCCTCGCCGTACTTGATGCCGGCGCGGACCTGGGCCAGGTGCGGGGCCAGGTCCATGTTCTCCATGCCTCCCGCGACCACGCAGTGGGCGTCACCGGCGCGGATCATGGTGGCGGCCTGCATGACGGCCTCCAGGCCCGAGCCGCAGACCTTGTTGACGGTCACCGCGTTCAGCGTCTCGGGCAGGCCGGCCTTCAGGCCCGCCTGGCGAGCGGGGTTCTGGCCCACGCCCGCCTGCAGCACGTTGCCCATGTAGCAGGCCTCGACCGCTTCCTTCGAGCCGGGCGCGTCGTCGAACAGCGCCTTGATGGCGTAGCTGCCGAGGACGGGCGCAGGCACGCGCGCGAGCGCTCCCATGAACTTGCCGGTGGGGGTGCGGCGGGCGGCGACGATGACGGGGGTGGCCATGGGGGTCTCCGTGGTCTCTGGATGCGGGGTGATTCGCCCTGCGGCGAAGGCCCGAATGATATCGTTCGTGCCATGCCGGAATCCGCCCCCAAGCAGGCCGCCCGAGGCGTCGTGACCGACAACCTGGTCTCGCTCCAGAGCTTCATCCTGGAGGAGGAGGCGCGGTACCCGGGCGCGACCGGCGAGTTCAGCTGGATCATCAGCGCGATCAGCCTGGCCGCGAAGATCATCGCCTACAAGGTCCGGCACGTGCGCCTGCAGAACGTCCTGGGCGAGCAGGGCGAGGAGAACATCCAGGGCGAGTCGCAGCTGCGCATGGACGTGATCGCCAACGAGGTCATCATGCGCGTCCTGGGCGGCCGCAGCTCGATCGCGGTGCTGGGCAGCGAGGAGGACCAGGAGCCGACGATCCTGCGCCGCGGCCACGAGGGCGGCAAGTACTGCGTGCTCTTCGACCCGCTGGACGGCAGCAGCAACCTGGACACCGCGGTCGGCGTCGGCACCATCTTCACGATCCTGCGCAACGACCCGGCGATCCACGACGCCGTCGGCACCGTGTGCCAGCCCGGCACGCAGCAGGTGGCCGCCGGCTACGTCCTGTACGGGTCGAGCACCGTGCTGGTGATCACCACCGGCCGCGGCGTGCACATGTTCGAGCTGGACGCCGCGATCGGCAGCTTCATGCTGGTGAAGCGCGACATCCGCATGCCCGCGCGCAACAAGGTCTATTCGGTGAACGAGGCGTACACGCCCGGCTTCCCCGCGGGCTACCGCCGCTACCTGGAGTGGGCGCACGCGAACGGCTACTCGAGCCGCTACATCGGGTCGATGGTGGCCGACATGCACCGCACGCTGGTGAACGGCGGCGTGTTCCTGTACCCGCCCACGAAGAAGCACCCGACGGGCAAGCTGCGCCTGCTGTACGAGGCGAACCCGATGAGCTTCCTGGTGGAGCAGGCGGGCGGCACCAGCACGACCGGCACGGTCCGGACGATGGACGTGACGCCGCGCGAGCTGCACGAGCGCACGCCGCTGGTGCTGGGCAGCAAGGACGAGGTCGCCGCGGTGCTGGCGCAGTTCCGCTCGTCGGCGGACGCGGTGCCGTGACGCCCCGTGGCTTCGCAGCCCGTGTTCAGGTTGCGTGAAGGGCGTGTGAACGAAGCGGTGCATTCGCCGTGTCCGGAT
>JBEIFT010000228.1:0-4539 GCA_040382255.1 Phycisphaeraceae bacterium | reverse complement strand
TACGCCGCGGTGCTGCGCGCGACCGGCGCGGTGCACTCCTACCTGGGCCACCCCACGGTGCCGCCCGTCGCCGCGCAGGCGCGCGCACTGGCCGAGGCGGGCGCTCCCGCGGACGCCGGCCGCGCCGTGCTGGCGCGCTGGATGCTCCTTCCCGGCGCCACCTACGAGGCCGCCGCCGACCGATTCGGCCCCTTCGACCGCCTGCAGGCCCCGGACCCCGTGGGCCGCGACGAGATCGCGCAGCTCCTGGCCGCCGCATCGCCCGCGCGGCCCGGCTTCGTCGTGGTGAACAACAAGGCCGAGGGCAGCGCGGTGCGGTCCGTCGAGGAACTGGCGCGCGCGCTCGTGGCGGACCGACCGGGCTAGCATTCCGGCATGAGCCTCCGTTCCGTCGCCCTCGCCGCGCCCGTCCTCCTCGCATCGTTCCTCCTGCCGGCCTCCCTCGCGCAGGACGCCGCGCCGGCCCCGGCCCCCGCGGCCAAGGACGCGCCGCGCGCCGCGAAGTCCGCGCTGCCCAAGGTGAAGCTGCAGCGCGTCTCGGCCGGCGTCACGCTGCGCCGCCCCGTGCAGGTGGTCTTCGAGCCCGGCGACAGCACGCGGATGTACGTCCTCGAGCAGCCCGGCCGGATCCTGATCCTGAACCCCGACGATCGCGACGCCAAGGATGGCAAGGTCTTCCTGGACATCCACGCGCAGGTGAACAGCAAGGGCAACGAGGAAGGCCTGCTCTCGCTGGCGTTCCACCCGGACTTCGCCAAGAACGGCCGCTTCTTCCTCTTCTACACCGCAATGGACGCCGAGAAGAAGCGCCACGACGTGCTCTCGGCGTGGAAGCTCGACCCCGAGACGCGCATGGGCGACCCGAAGAGCGAGGAGATCCTGCTCAGCGTCGACGACCCGTACTCGAACCACAACGGCGGCACGGCGCTGTTCGGCAAGGACGGCAAGCTCTACCTGAGCATCGGCGACGGCGGCGCGGCCAACGACCCGCAGCACAACGGCCAGGAGCTCGGCTCGCTCATGGCCAAGGTGCTGCGCATCGACGTCGACCGCACGGATGCGGGTAAGCCGTACGCGATCCCCTCGGACAACCCGTTCGTGGGCAAGGAAGGCGCGCGTCCCGAGGTGTGGGCCAGCGGCCTGCGCAACGTGTGGCGCATGAGCTTCGACCGCAAGACGGGCGAGCTCTACGCCGGCGACGTCGGCCAGAACCAGTACGAGGAGGTCGACATCGTCACCAAGGGCGGCAACTACGGCTGGAACCCGCGCGAGGGCCTGCACGCCTTCGCCGGCGGGCAGCCCGGCAACGCGGGCACGGACTACGTCGACCCGGTCGTCGAGTACCCGCACGACGAGGGCGTCAGCATCACGGGCGGATACGTCAGCCGCAACCCGAAGCACCCGCAGCTGGAGGGCGTCTACCTCTACGCCGACCTGGTCAGCGGCCGCGTCTGGGGCATCCGCTGCGAGGGCGGCAAGCGCGTGGCCGGGCCCGAGATCGTCGCACAGACCAAGAACCACCTGCCCACCAGCTTCGGCGAGGCCGGGGACGGCACGATCTACATGACCACGTTCGAGGGCAGCCAGGACACGCGCGCCAAGGGCGCCATCTGGCGCATCGCGCCCGTCGAGTGAGGCGCTAGGATTGGTCCAGCGATGACGAACCGTCCCTCCGCACTCCGCGTTGCCTGCCTTGCCGCCCGAACGGCGGCCGTGTCCGCGGCCGTCCTGTGCGCCGCCGCGTGCGGCGGCGGGGGAGAGGGCGACCTGTGGGGTGACTCGATGACGCCCACGCAGATGCAGAACGCCGAGTGGCGCTCGAACGTGCAGCCCTATCCGATGGCCACCACGCAGGGCGACAGCGACGACCCGTTCATCGACAACCCGAACTACCCGTTCGTGGAAGAGCCGTGGTGGCAGAACCCGGCCTACAGCGGCGGCTGAACGTCGCCTGACCGCATCGGCTGCATCCGGCGGAACTCGCCCTGCGGCGCGGGGCGGCGCGCGAGCAGCGCCACCAGGTCATCCAGCGGCACGGGTGCGTACGACCAGCAGTCGACGCCGGCGTCGGTCGCGCGCCCGTGCTCGGGCAGCGATCCGTGCGAGTGGCCGTGCAGGTGCAGCGCGCCGGACCAGGTGCCGCGCCACTGCCGCAGCGGGTAGTGGCAGCAGACCACGCGCAGGCGGCGGCCCGGCTCGTGCGGGTCGTCCACGCGCAGGTCCAGCATGTCGTGCGATTCCGCGAAGCACTTCGCGAACCGGCGCGACGCGGGGTCCTGGTTGCCGCGTACCAGCACGACGGTGCGGCAGCGGATGCGGTCCAGGAATGCGCGTGCGCCGCGGCGCACCGCGCGGTCGCGCCAGGCAAGTTCCCCGAACACGTCGCCCAGGTGCAGCAGCACGTCGCGCGGCCGCACCCGGCGGTTGATCGCCTCCAGGAGCGCCTCGTCCATTTCCCGGACGTCGCCGAACGGCCGCCCGAACCGCGCGATCGCCGCGGACTCGCCGAAGTGCGTGTCGGCCGTGACCCAGGTGCGCCTGCCCATGCGCGGATCGTATGGACGTGCCCGCCCGCATCCGCCTGCCCCCGCGCGCAACCGCCGGCGCACATGCGGCCATCCGCGGGGCCGCGCGCCGTACACTCCCGGCCATGACGCGCCACCTGCTGCAGCTGGAGGGCCTGGACGAGCACGAACTGGGCGCGCTGCTTGACCGCGCCGACGCCCTGCTGCCGGTGGCCCGCCGCGAGGCCGCCGCCCCGAAGTCGCTCTCCGGGCGGCTGGTCGCGCACCTCTTCTTCGAGGACTCCACCCGCACCCGGCTCAGCTTCGAGACCGCCGTTGCCCGCCTCGGCGCCCGGTCGATCGTCCTGACCGAGAACGGGTCCAGCACCAGCAAGGGCGAGACCTTCCTGGACACGGCGCTCAACGTCGAGGCACTCGGGGTAGACGCCATCGTGGTCCGAACCGGCCTCTCCGGCGGCCCGCAGCTGCTGGTGCGCCACGTGGCCTGCCCGGTGATCAACGCCGGCGACGGTCGCCATGAACACCCCACCCAAGGCCTGCTGGATTGCCTCACGATCCGGCGGTCATGTGGCGCGATCAAGGGGGCTACTGTCGCGATCGTGGGCGATATTGCCAATAGCCGGGTGGCCCGAAGCGCAGTACACGCCCTGACCACCTTGGGCGCGCACGTCCGCCTGATCGGCCCGCCGACCCTGCTGCCGGCCAGCCTCAAGCACCTGACACCGAACCCTGAACGTGTGACGATCTCGCACGATCTGGATTCGAATCTCGCCGATCTACAGGCGATCATGATGCTTCGCGTGCAGCTGGAACGCGCTGCTGGTGGCGCGATTGGATCAGATTATCGGATTCAATACGGCCTCACCCGTGAGCGCGCCAGTCGCCTTCCCGCGTCGTGCATCGTGATGCACCCCGGCCCGGTCAACAGGGGGGTCGAGGTCGACGACGACGTGGCCGACGACCGACGCCGCAGCCAGATCCTGAGCCAGGTCACCCATGGCGTGGCGGTGCGGATGGCGGTGCTCGAGCACTGCCTGGGGGCAGGGCAGTCTCCTCGGGCCGGATAAGTGCGGGTGCAGGTAGTTTGGCTTGTTTGCCGATAGGCGACCCGGGGCGATCCCGCCCCACCCGAACGAGGTACTCCCCCCGATGACCCCCGTTTCGACTCCGATGCGTGCGCCCCGCCCCGCGGGACGCCGTCCAAGCCTGTCCCGCTCCGTCACCCTGGTGGCGTCCGCGGCGGTCGTCGTGCTGACCGCCGGATGCGACTACGACAGCTGGCTGGACCCCAGCCGCACCGGCTACTTCGAGAACACCCCGACCTCGATCCCGGTGCTCCGGAAGATCGACGTCATCGAGGTCGAGGAAGACGCGTTCGCCACCGACATCGGCCCGCCGCGTCCCGAGGACCTGGTGCCCGGCTCGCCCGAGTACGTCTTCGCATCCGGCGACCAGATCGACGTGCAGATCAACGACCTGTTCCAGGTCGACAAGATCGAGACCTTCAAGCGCCAGATCGACCAGTCCGGCCGCATCGTCATCCCGATCGTCGGCACCGTCGCGGCTGCCGGCCTGACGCAGGAGGAGCTGGTCAACGAGATCTCGGCCAAGCTCAAGAGCATCATCACGGACCCGCGGGTCTCGATCACGGTGCTCGAGGGTCGCTCGTTCAACTACCAGGTCGACGGACAGGTCCGGAACCCCGGCGTCTACGCCCTGAATCGCCCGGACTTCGACATCGGCCAGGCCGTTGCCCTTGCCGGCGGCGTGCTGGAGACCGGCAAGCGCATCCGCATCGTGCGCGTGGTCGACGAGGCGCCCGCCGATGCGCTGCCCGAGCCGCGCATGACGACCCCGGGCGTGAAGACACCGCCCGCCACGAAGCCCACGGACAAGCCCGGCCCGGCTGCACCCGCAGCGCCAAACCTTGACGACCTGATCAACCAGATCGCGCCGGCGCCGTCGGCCCCCGCCACGGCCCCTGCGCCGGCTCCCGCGCCGGCTCCCGCGCCGG
>JBEIFT010000227.1:0-4547 GCA_040382255.1 Phycisphaeraceae bacterium | reverse complement strand
CCTTCTGGCTGGATCCGCAGCAGAAGTTCACGTCGTCGCCGTCGCGCTTCAACGAGGCGAGCCTGGTCCGCGAGCTGGAGAAGCAGGGAATCGGCCGGCCGTCGACGTACGCATCGATCATCAACACGATCGAGGAGCGCAAGTACGTCGAGCAGGCGAGCCGTGCGTTCCGCGCGACCGACATCGGCATCGCGGTCTGCGAGTTCCTTGAGGTCCCGTTCAAGGACGGCTTCATGGACGTCGGCTACACCCGGCGCATGGAGGAGGAGTTCGACGAGATCGCCGAGGGCAAGCTCAGGTGGCAGAAGATGCTGCAGGAGTTCTACGTCCCGTTCAAGTCGATCGTGGCGGGCATGGGCGCCGCCACCACCGGGCACGTGAAGGCCGAGGGCACGCCGTCGCCGTACGCCTGCCCCCTGTGCGCCCGCCGCTGCGAGTACCGCCTGGGCAAGGTCGGCAAGTTCCTCAGCTGCAGCGGCTTCCGCGAGCAGATCGAGGTCAAGCAGCCGCCCACCAAGGCCGGCAAGGCGCGCAAGCCGAAGCTGGAACCCGCGTGCAGCTACGCCGCGCCGGTGAACCGCCAGGGCAAGCCGCTGCTGCCCGAGAAGGTCGACATCCGCTGCCCGGTGGACGGCGCGCCGATGATCCTGCGAACGGGCCGCTTCGGCGACTTCCTGACCAGCATCAACCGCGAGACGCAGTTCGTCCTGAACCTGGACCGCAAGGGCGGGATCAAGTTCCCGTCGCCGCCGCCGTTCGTGACGTCGCTGCCCTGCCCCAAGTGCGGTGCGGCGATGAACCTGCGCACCGGCAAGCGCGGCCCGTGGCTGGGCTGCAGCAAGTTCCCCAAGTGCCGCGGCCGCGAGAGCTGGGCGAAGGTGCCCGTCGAGCAGCAGCAGGAGCTCGAGAAGGCGCTGGCGATCCACGACGCGAACCAGCCGAAGTTCGAGATCTGCGCGCTGGACGGCACCCCGCTGAAGGAAGGCACGCCCGTCGCGGCGCTGGTAATCCCCGGCGAGGAGGCGAAGCTGAAGTTCCATCCCGACTGGGAGCGCGAGCAGCGCGCGAAGGGCGCGGTGGGCTGAAACGAAACGCCCGCCCCGGGTCGCGGGGCGGGCGTGAGATTCGGCGAACGGAGCGGGGCGTGCCTTACGCGGACTGCTTCTTGCCCCCGGGGTAGCCCGCGAGCATGACCACGAAGCACGCCAGCGCGATCCACATCGGCACCGAGAAGAGCTTCGTGTAGTCCATCTCGCCGCCGGCCTTGGCCCACGGCGCGACGATCGATCCGGCGAACCAGCTGCCGACGATGATGCCGATGCCGACGATCACCAGGTTGAACAGGTTCTGCGCGGTCGCGCGGACGTCGGTCGTGGTGTTCTCGTCGACCACCATGAACGCGACGAAGATGAAGCAGCCGAAGCACAGGCCGTGCAGGGCCAGGCCGGCCATCACCAGCGGGACGTTGTCCGGCGCGTAGGCGAAGATGGCCATGCGCAGCGCGTAGGCCGCGATGCCCGTCAGCAGCAGCGTCTTGCGGCTGAGCTTGGTGGCCAGCACCGGCATTGCCGCCAGCACCAGCATCTCCGACATCTGGCCGATCGTCATCAGGCCGCCGCCGCCGACGCCCAGGATGCTGTTGACCCACTTGACGAAGCCGTCCGCCGCGGGGTTTCCCTGCAGCTTGGAGAGGAACCCGCCGGTGTGGACGAAGTGGAACTGGTGCACCATGCTGATCGGGATCGCGATGGCGAACAGCAGGAGGAGCGGCTGGACCTTGATCTCGGCCAGTGCCTCGCCCACCGCGGATGCCTGCTTCGGCTTCGCGGAAGGCGGCGTATGGGGCAGCGTGAGGCAGAAGAAGCCCATCACCACGCCCAGGATGGCGCTGATGTGGAACGCCACGGCGCGGCCGGCGTTCTGCGCGGCCTCGACCTCGGCGGGCGTCTTGCCCTCGGGCGTGTACTGGTGCAGCAGGATCTGCCCGACCAGGATGCCGACGACGATCCAGCCGATGGTGCCCCACAGGCGGACAGGGCCGAAGTCCTCGTCGCGGTTCGGAAGGTGCGCGAAGGCAAGCGAGTTGGTCAGCGCGAGCGTCGGCGCGTAGATCAGTCCATAGAGCGCGGAGATGGCGACGAACGGCCAGAATTCGGACGTGGCCGCCAGGAACCACACGAGTCCGGCGCCCACGAAGTGGCTGACGGCCAGCATCTTCTCGGTGGCGAACTTGCGATCGGCCAGCTGGCCGGCGATGAAAGGCCCGAGGATGGCGCCCGCCGCGCCCGCGGCGAAGACCGCGCTCACCTGGCCATCGGAGAACTTGCGGTGCCCCGAGATGAACGGGTACAGGATCGGCAGCCACGCTCCCCAGATCGCGTACTGCAGGAACATCATCAGCGAGAGCCGGGTGCGGATGTACAGCCCACCGGTGGGTGCGGGCATCGCGGACGAGTCTGCCATGAGCGGGTCTCCAGGCGGCGCGAGCGCCGGTTGTTTCCCGGGGCGCCGCAGCGGAGCCCCTGCGGAACGGGATCATAACTTCGGCCCCGGAATCGTGCGGCGGGGTTCCGGCGGGCGGGGCTACACTCCCCGGACTATGCAGGACCGCAGGAAGACGCGCCAAGTCTGGATCGGTGACTCGACGACGGGCCGCAAGGCGATCGGCGGCAACGCCCCGATCCTGGTCCAGACGATGACCGCCGGCTACACGTACGACATCGACGCGTGCGTCGCCGAGATCGAGCGCTACCGCCTGGCCGGCGCGGACGTCGTCCGCGTGGCCGTGCCCGAGCGCAAGGACACCGACGCGCTGAAGGAGATCCTGAAGCAGGTCAAGGTGCCGGTCGTGGCCGACGTGCACTTCCACTACCAGCGCGCCCTGGAGGCCGTCGAGGCGGGCATCCACAAGATCCGCCTGAACCCCGGCAACATCAACGACCGCGACCAGGTCAACAAGGTGATCGACGCCTGCAAGGAGCGGAAGATCCCGATCCGCATCGGCGTGAACGAGGGATCGATCATCGAGCGAAGGGACAAGCAGAAGCGCATGGAGGAGCTGGGCAAGTACTTCGCCGGGCACAAGTCCGGCCACCTGCTTGCGCTGATGATCGCCAAGCTGGAGGAGTACCTGGAGATCTTCCATGCGCGCGACTTCCACGACATCGTGATCAGCGCCAAGAGCATGGACCCGGCGCTGGTGATCGACATCTACACCGAGATCGCGAACCGCTTCGACTACCCCCTGCACCTGGGCGTCACCCACGCCGGCCCCAAGTCGACCGGCGCCATCCGCAGCGTCGCGGCGCTGAGCACGCTGATCGCCAACGGCATCGGCGACACGCTGCGCATCAGCTACGCCAGCGACCACATCGACGAGGTGAAGGACGGCCTGGAGATCCTGTACTGCCTGGGCAAGCGCGAGCGCAAGGGCGTCGAGCTGATCGCCTGCCCCACGTGCGGCCGCATCCAGGTGGACCTGTTCACGCTGGTGAAGGAGGTCCAGGCGAAGCTCGAGACCGAGATCGAGCTGCCGATCAAGGTGGCCGTCATGGGCTGCATCGTGAACGGCCCCGGCGAGGCCGAGGGCGCGGACGTCGCGGTGTTCGCCGGCGACCGCCGCGGCATCATCTACGTGCAGGGCCAGCGCGTGGCGAACGTGCCGGAGAACGAGATCCTGGAGCGCCTGCTCAAGGAGTGCAAGGAGTTCGAGGCGAAGGTCAAGCGCGGCGAGGCGAAGCTCGGCGACAAGGTCGTCGACATCGTGCCGCCCGACCCGATCGGCGAACTGGGCTCCGGCGCGCAGAAGATCAATGCGGGCCTGGTGGAGCAGATCACGGTGCGCGCGACCTGAGCGCCGCGCACCGGTCAGGGCGCAGCGCGCCGGCACCGCCGTCACGGCTGGGTGGGGTGGCTGAGCGGTTGAAAGCACTCGACTTGAAATCGAGCAGACCCGAAAGGGTCTCAGGGGTTCGAATCCTCTCCCCACCGCTTTCGTGATCAGGGCGCCTTGGGCACCGGCGCGTCGGCGCCCTTCGCCGTCCGGGAGGCCCACCAGCCCTCGACGAGCGTCGGCAGCGCACGCACCGTGGTGCGCGTGGTGACGAAGAGCGTGCGGCCGTCGGCGCCGCCGAAGCAGCAGTTCGACGGGCCGTCCGGGACCTCGACCCAGCCGAGCGGAGCGCCGTCGGGACCGACCACCGCGACTCGGTCATGGCCCGGGAGCGCGATCCATGCATTGCCCTTCGCATCCACGGCGAGGCCGTCCGCGCCGCCTGGGCGCGGGCCGGCGGCGAACGGCTCGAGCGAGACCTCGGTGCCCCGCCCCTCGGGCCCGGGCGCGGGCTCGCCGTCGGCGAGCGCGACGATGAACGCGCGCGGACGCAGGTAGTCCGTGACCCACAGCCGGCCGCCCGCGTGCGGCGAGAAGCGCACGCCGTTCGGGCGCGAGGCGCCGGTGCGGAACTGGATGGCCGCCGAGGCGGGCGCGGAGGGGTCGAACCTCCAGAGCCCGGTCCATTCGGGGTGCCGACGGTCGCCCATGTTGG
>JBEIFT010000226.1:0-4552 GCA_040382255.1 Phycisphaeraceae bacterium | reverse complement strand
CGCACCCGCCGCGCCGGCTGCCGGCGCCGCCGCGCTCGACGACGCCGTCCGCACCGGCGTCGCGCGCCTGCTGGCGATGCAGGAGGACGGTGGCCAGTGGCCCTACGAAGGCGTCTACCGCGTGCGCGGCCAGATCCCCGTGGGCTACCGCATCGGCGGCACCGCGATCTGCGCCGAGGCGCTGCTCCAGGTACCGGGTTTCGCGGCCGACGCCGCACGCACCGCTGCCGTCGGGCGTGCGATCGCGTTCATCTGCGCCGGCACCAAGGAGCCGCTGATGAGCCCCGACGACTACGACGGCGGCTACGACGTGCGCGCGTGGGGCATGTGCTACGGCGCGCGCTTCCTGGTCGCCGCCGCGCGCGCAGGCGCCGTGCCGGCCGCGCAGGCCGCCGAGGCGCGCCGCGCCACCGAGTGGTACCTGGACGCGCTGCAGTCCATCGAGATCCCGAAGGTCGGCGGCTGGGCCTACGCGCGCGGCCCGGGCAAGGACGCCGTGAGCCCGCCCAGCCCGTTCATGACCGCGCCGTGCCTGCAGACGCTCTTCGAGGCGAAGGCCGCCGGCTTCGCGGTGCGCGCCGACGTGGTCGAGCGCGGCCTGCAGGCGCTCGAGGCCTGCGCCGCCGAGGCGAGCGGCTACGTCGCCTACGCCGGCCGCACGAACGGCGCGGTGAAGGACGACCCGCGCCAGATCCCCGGCGCGGTGGGGCGCATGGTGGCGGCAGAATCCGCGCTCTTCCTGGCCGGCCGCGGCAGCGCCGAGCGCCTGGAGCGCGCGGCCACCGCGTTCTGCGACCACTGGGACGCGCTCGAGGCGCGCCGCGCGAAGAACGGCACGCACCTGCCGCCCTACAACGTCGCGCCGTACTACTTCTACTACGCGCACTTCCACGCGGCGCAGGCCATCGCGCTGCTGCCCGCCGATCGCCAGCCCGCGCTGTGGGCGCGCTTCGACGAGCTCCTCTTCCGCACCCGCTCCGCCGACGGCACCTGGAACGACCGCGTCTTCCCGCGCAGCGCCAACTACGGCACCGCGATGGGCGTCATGGCCCTGCTGCAGCAGCTGCCCGCGCGCACGGCGCCGGCGGGGTGGAAGGCCTCGAAGTGACGTCCCGGGCGTGACCCGCCCAAGACGTCCTCAGTCGAAGTCCTCGAGCGCCGCCCGCGTTCCCGAGCGCGCCAGCAGCTCGGCCGCGCGGGCCGCGCCGGGGGCGCCGGAGTTCCGCAGCTGCTCGACCAGCGCGCGCGTCTCGGTGCGCTTGCGCAGGTAGCGCAGGGCGAGCGCGGCCACGGCGTCGGGCTCGACGCTCTGGAAGAAGCCGACGCCCTCGCGGTAGACGATGCCGGACGCCAGGCGCTTCGCGACCATCCAGTCCAGGTAGGCCTGCGGGATGACGGTCCACAGGCGGTCGCCGGCGGTGTCCTGCAGCTTCTGCGGGATGTGCTCGCGCACGACGGTCTTCCCCAGCTCGCGGTCGGCGGGCGTCCACTTGTCCATCGACGCGCGGATCGCGTCGGCGGCGTCGTTCATGACCTTCGAGACGGTCGTCGAGAGCTCGGTGAGCGGCGTGTGCGGGTGGCGGCGGCCCTCGGCCATCAGCAGCTCGGCCTCGGAGCGCGCCAGCTCGCGCAGCTTCACAAGCACCTGCTCGACGAACTCGGCCTTGATCGCCAGGAACTGCTTCTCGTCCAGCAGCATGCTCGCGCCGATCTCGTACGAGCTGCAGATGACGCCGCACTTGTTGGCGCTGCTGTCCTTGAAGATCAGGCAGCCGGCCTTGAAGAGCTCCTTGCGCGCGCCGGGGTCAGGAAGAGGTTCGCGCCCTCGACGATGATGCCCGCGCTGGGCGTGCCGTCCGGCAGCAGGTAGTCGCGCCAGTTGCCGTCGTTGATGGTGGCGGGGCGCCCGCCGCCCGGCACGAACGCGTCGCACTTCAGGCGGTTGTGCAGCGTGTTGCGCAGCTGCGCGCCCTCGGGCTGGTCGACGCCCACGATGCGGCCCGTGGGGCCGAGCTTCTTCGGGTCGAACTTCGCGATCGGCAGCGCCTCGGTGAAGAGGCGCAGCAGCTCGGCGTGGTCCAGGCCGTCCGGGTCCTCGCCCACGCCGCTGCCATCGGCGATGCCGACGATGCGCGCGTTGGTGCCGTAGTCGCGGTTCAGGATGCGGATCATGTTGCCCGCGACGTCGCCGTCCGGGCCGCCGGTGATCTTCACCGTGAACGGCTGCTTGCGCGGGTCGATGCCGCGGGCGCGCAGCGCGACCTCCAGGAAGACGTTCACGCCCTCGCTGGTGACGCCGTAGACCTTGTGGTTGATGCCGGCGCCGGGCTTCGAGCTCATGAACGCGTCGGGCAGCGCGTACTTGCGCTGGCGGGCGCGCGCCACGATCCACTCGATGTGCGCGGGGGTGATGTTCTCGTCGGGGCCCAGGTAGATGAGCTCCTGCTTGCCCCAGCGGTCGACGATCTTCGCCTTGGTGGTCGGATCGTCGGTGATGAGGTCGAGCAGGCTGTCGACGAACGCCTTCACGCAGCGCGTGATGTCGGCGACCGGCTCGAGCAGGATGGCCGCCTTGGCGCCGCCCTCGGGGATGTCCTTGTTCTTCTGCTGCTGCGCCCACGAGAGGCCGTAGACCTCGTCGAACACGCGCTCGCGCTCGCGGGCGTGCTGCGCGTCGTTGGCCGGCTTCACCACGCGCAGGCCGCCGCGCGCGATCTCCTTGAAGCGGTTGTGGAAGCCGTAGAAGCCGCGGCCGAACACGAAGAACGTGCCGTAGGGCAGCTCGGGCCGGCGGTCGTCCTGCAGGAACTTCGTGTCGATGCGCAGGGCCAGGCCCGAGCGGTGCGTCAGGAAGTAGTTGGTGCGGAAGACGCTCTCGGCGCCGTCCAGCATGGTGGACAGGATGGTGGCGGTCCCGTCCGGGTCCTCCTTCTGCGTGATCTGCGCGCGCAGCTCGGCGGCGCGCTTCGTGAACTCGGCGTCGCCGATCGGGCCCTTCGGGTCGAAGCGCGCGCGGAGCAGGGCGCCGACGGCGGCGGCCAGCGCGACGTTGCGCTCGATCGCGGCCTGGATGCGCTCGTAGCTGAAGAGCAGGCGGTCGCGGTGCACCAGGCGCTGGTGGGCCAGGGCGCCCAGCGCGACGATGAGCTCGGCCTCGTCGATCGCCAGCTCGCGGTGGCGGGTCGCGAAGTCGATGATCGCGAAGTCCACCCACTTCACGCGGACCAGGTCGTGCTCGACCTGCTTCCACGCGGCGCCGGCGGTGTCGATCGCCTTGCCGTCGTGCGTCTGGATCACGAAGCCCAGGATGCTGACCGAGCCGTGCGGCGGGTCGGCCACCTGGTCCAGGTAGGCGCGGTGGATGTTGATGCCGGCGCGGCTCAGGATCGCGGCCACGCGCTCCAGCATGGTGCGGGTGCGGGCGTTCGAGAACGCGATCGTGATGCGGGTGAGGTTCGGGGCCTCGGTCTCGGGCTCGGTCTCGATCCACGCGCCCTCGGTGCCGCTGACCTTGCCGAAGAGCTGGCGGTGCTTGTTCAGGCGGTGCGGCGTGAGCGTGGTCAGGTAGTCGCCGGCGGCGCCCGCGAAGTAGGCACGGATCGCGGCCTCGGTCCAGTCGGGGGCGTTCGCCTTGGCGTACTCGATGGTGGCGCGCAGCTTCTCTGCCTGCGCGGCGTTCGCGGGGTCGAAGGCCGTGCGGTCGCCGAACTCGAATGTGTCCAGCACCAGCACGCCGTCACGCGAGCTGTGGATCTTCGCCGAGCGCAGCGCCTGGTTCATGGGCAGGCTGCGCATGACCTCGGCCAGGACGCCGGGGCGGTTGCCCTCGCGGATCATGGTCCACTCGCGCTCGTCCTCGCTGCGGATGGTCAGGTTGAGCGGCTGCCCGCTGGCGCGCGCCGCGATGATGGCGCGCAGGTGCGCGGCCACGCGGCTGGCGGGCGTGTCCTCGAAGTACATCCGCGGCATCTGCGCCGTGAACCACGGCACGATCGTCTCCGCGGTGGCCAGGAAGCTCTTGCCCAGGTCGCTGGCCAGGACGGTGGCGTCCGGGATGGCGGTGGGGTCGGTCGCGGTGGGGCTCGTGACGGGGGCGGACGCGGGGTGCATTCCGTGGGTGATACCACGCGGCTGCGGGGGGTTCCAACGCCCGGACGGGCCGAATTCCCGGGGGAACAGGCCCCGCGGCCGCGCTGCGCTATCCTCTTTGCCCCCGCGGACTTGCGGCCCGCCGCCATGCACGTGATCACGATCGGCAACTTCGATGGCGTCCACCTGGGCCACCGTGCCCTGATCGATGCCGCCCGGCGCGCGGCCGGGGCGGGTGGCCGGGTCACCGCGGTGACCTTCGAGCCGCTGCCCGCCGCGGTCCTGCGCCCCGCCGAGGCACCCGCCCGCCTGACCACCGAGGCGCGCCGCCGCGAACTGCTGCTGGCCGCCGGCTGCGACGAGGTGCGCATCATCGACCCGCGCGACGGCGTCCTGGCCAAGGAGCCCGGCGCGTTCATCGACGACCTGCGCGCGGCGCTCCCGTTCGACGCGATCGCCGAGG
>JBEIFT010000225.1:0-4586 GCA_040382255.1 Phycisphaeraceae bacterium | reverse complement strand
GGGGGCCCGCATCGAGATCATCCCGCTGATCGACATCATCTTCTTCCTGCTCGCCACGTTCATCATGGTCTCGCTGAGCATGACCAAGAACCAGGGCGTGCAGGTGTCGCTGCCCGGCGCGTCCACCGCGCAGTCGCTCGGCGACAACCAGGAGGCCGAGAAGGCGGTGACGCTGAGCGTGAACGAGAAGGGCGAGATCTTCTTCAACAAGGACAAGATCCAGGCGACGCAGCTGCCGCTGCGGCTGCAGACCTACAAGCTCACGGCCAAGGACCCCAAGGTCATCATCAACAGCGACGGCGCCGCGGACTTCAAGTACGTGGTGGCGGTGCTCGACGAGGTGCGGCGCATCGGCATCGCGAAGGTCGGAATCAACACGGACAAGAAGTAGTTGAGCGCCTGGAAGGTCATCCTCTGCGTGGCGTGCGCCGTGCTTGCGCACGTGGCCATCCTGCTCTTCGGCGGGATCCTGTTCCTCGGCCACGGCGAGGAGCAGGCGAGCAAGCGCGACGTGGAGATCGTGACCGAGTCGGTGGACAATGACCGCGAGGAGCAGGAGAAGCAGGAGCAGGATCCCGAGGAGAAGATCGAGGCGAAGGACGACGCGCCCCCCGACCCGGACCAGTCCGCGCCGCCTCCCGACGCGCCCGCCGGGAGCGACGAGGCGCCGGCGCTGGACGCCGCGAGCCTCAGCGCCATCGAGAACGCGCTCAACGGCGCGGCCGGCGCGGGTGGCGTGGACTTCGGCGGCGGGGGTGCATCGCTGCAGTCGGGCGGGCAGTTCGGCGGCACCGGCCGCGGCGGCGGCAAGGGCTCCGACGACCAGTTCCAGGGCGCCTTCAGCATGTCGGAGATCGACCAGCGCCCGCGCGCGGTGTTCCAGGTGGCGGGCAGCTACCCCTCCGAGATGCGAGCGCGCAAGGTCGAGGGCGTGGTGACGCTCCTCTTCATCGTCGACGAGACCGGGCGGGTGGTGAACCCGCGGGTCGAGAAGTCGTCGCATCCCGAATTCGAGGCGCCCGCCGTGGAGGCGCTGCGCCAGTGGAAGTTCGAGCCCGCCATCAAGGCGGGCAAGCGCGTGAGCTGCCGCATGCGCGTGCCGATCCGTTTCCAGCCCAGGTGAACCCATGAACGCCGTACCCGCCCGACGTCCTGCATCCACGCTCCTCGGTGCCCTCGCGCTTGCGGCGGCGTCCGCATTCGCCGGCGCGCACGCCGGCGGGGCGGAGGACCCGCTGATGCCGCGCGCCTCCACCGAGGTCTCGCCCGCGAAGCTGGAGGACGTGTGGAACGACCCGGGCTTCCGGCGGTCGTTCGTGGGTGGCTACGGCATCAGCCCGGACGTGGAGCCGAGGATCTCGCAGGACGACCTTGCGCTCCTGGAGCTGGTGCGGCAGCTGATGCCGGACGACCTCGCGTCAGCGGAGGCGCTGCTCCGCGACACCATCCGCCCCGAGGCCTGCGCGGTCTTCGACCTGACGCTCGGCGGCATCCAGTTCCAGCAGGAGAAGCTCGAGCCCGCGCTCGAGAACTACCGGACCGCCGTCAGCAAGTTCCCGAACTTCCGCCGCGCGTACCGGAGCATCGGCTTGATCTGCACGCGGCGCAACCAGTACGACGACGCCATCGCGGCCTTCAACAAGATGATCGAGCTGGGCAGCGCCGACGCGTACAGCTACGGCCTGCTCGGCTTCTGCCACTCGCAGAAGCAGGACTTCCAGCCCGCCGAGGCCGCATACCGCAACGCGCTCTTGCTGCAGCCGGAGAACGTGGAGTGGCGGCTGGGACTGACGCGGTCGGTGTTCAAGCAGGGCAAGTACGAGGACGCGGCCAGCCTGCTCGACGTGCTGGTGTCCGCCTTCCCGGACAAGGCCGACTTCTGGCTCCTGCAGGCGCACACGTACCTGGGGCTGAAGGAGCCGATGAAGGCCGCCGTCAACCTCGAGGCGCTCGACTCCATCGGCAAGGCCTCCGCCGACAGCCTGTTCACGCTGGGCGACATCTACCTGGCGGAGTCGCTGCCGGACCTGGCCGTGGGCGCGTTCGACCGCGCGGTCTCCCGGTTCCCGCAGCAGGCGCCGGCGCGCGCGGTCCGCTCCGCCGAGATGCTCGCGTCCCGCGGCGGCGCGACGCAGGCGCAGGCGCTGCTCGGCCGCATCCGCTCGACCTGGGGCGACCAGCTCCAGGACGCCGACAAGCGCAAGGTGCTGAAGCTCCAGGCGCGGCTCGCCATGGGCTCGGGCGCGGGCGACGAGGCCGCCGTGGCCGTCCTGAAGGAAGTGGTGGAGCTCGACCCGCTCGACGGCGAGGCGCTCATGCTGCTCGGGCAGCACCATGCCAGGGCGGGCCGGCCCGACGAGGCGATCCTCCACTTCGAGCGCGCGGCCCGCATCGACGCGTATGCCGCCCAGGCCAAGGTGAAGATCGCGCAGATCTACGTCGGTCAGGCGCGCTTCGGCGACGCGCTGCCGCTGCTGCGCGACGCGCAGGCGCTGCGCCCGCGCGAGGACGTCGCGCGCTACATCGAGCAGGTGGAGCGTGCCGCTAAGAGCAAGCGGTGAGCAGCGTGAAGATCGCGTTGGCTTTCGGTTCATGCGGACGGGCGCAGGCCCGGCGCCAACCAAACCCTCACACGAGATGAACCGGGCATTTTCACAAGGACAACGCCGCTTGAGGATTCATCGCGTCTATTGAGGTGCACAGCGTCGCCCCCGGTGTTCGGGGCGCGGACCTGCGCGTCGGACGAGTCCTCCAAACCTTCGAGAGGTGACCCAGATGAAGATTGCGCGCACCTACGGGACCATGGCCCTCGCGGCCCTGTCCCTCGCCGGCACCGCCGGCGCGGCCGAGATCCTCGTGAGCTCGGACATCACCACGTCCACCACCTGGACCAGCAACAACCGCTACAACCTCCAGGGCCAGATCTACGTGCGCCCGGGCGCCACGCTGACCATCCAGAAGGGGACCGTCGTCGCCAGCGATCTCGGCGGAGGCCTCGCCGTCACCCGTGACGCGCGCCTGATCTGCCAGGGAACCGCGGCGCAGCCGGTGATCTTCACCTCCAAGGCCGACTTCAACACCTGGACCGCAGGCAACCCGAACACGGGCACCTGGCGCGCCACGGCCAACGAGTGGGGCAACCTCACCATCTGCGGCAACGCCTACATCGGCAAGTACGGCCAGGGCGCGCCGTCGACCAACACCGCGGCCCCGGCGGCCGGCAACTACGCCAACATGGAGGGCCTGGTGGCGTCCAGCTCCACCGACACCCGCACGCGCTACGGCGGCGGCAACGACTTCGATACCAGCGGCTCCCTCCGCTTCGTCTCGCTGCGGTACGGCGGCAAGGTCGTCGGCCTCGGCAACGAGCTGAACGGCCTGTCGCTGGGCGGCATCGGCAAGGAGACCACCATCGACCACGTCGAGATCATGAACAACGTCGACGACGGCATCGAGGTCTGGGGCGGCACCGTCGACATGAAGTACATCAGCATCTGGAACATCGGTGACGACTCGTTCGACATCGACCACGGCTGGCGCGGCCGCGCGCAGTTCGGCCTGATCGTCTCCGGATACTCCATCCCCGGCGCCGCCAGCGGATCGGGCTTCCCCGACGCGATGATCGAGATCGACGGAGCCGCGAAGTCGGACGCGCAGCCGGTGACCACCTGCTCGCTCTACAACTTCACGCTCATCGGCCAGCCCTTCGCCACGGGCCGCCATGCCATCAAGTTCCGCGACGGCGCGCGCATGCAGCTGCGCAACAGCATCATCATGGACTGCCCGGCCGAGGTGATCCGCAACGACAACACGGACAATGAGGCAACCGACGGCCAGACCGGCTACGGCCACAACGGCACGCTGACCTTCGCGCAGACCTTCACCACCAACTGGAACGTCTACTCGGCGGTCAACCCGTTCCCGGGCGGCTCCGACGCGACCGAGTACCCGGCGCAGTTCAACGGCAAGCTGACCGACTTCACGGGCAACGTGTTCTTCAACAACACGAACTCCGCCGCCTACACCACCGCGAACGCCAACAACGTGTTCGCCTCCGCCAACGGCAACATCCAGGCGGCGTCCACGGCAAGCCCCATCCAGGCGATCACCCGCGGGCCCAACGTGATCTCGGGCACCCTGGTGGTGCAGCCCGTGATCAGCCTCGACCCGCGGCCGAAGAACGGCGCGCTCACCGCGGCCACGGCCCCGGTCGACAACGGCTTCTGGGTGCCTGTGACCTACCGCGGCGCGTTCGCCTCGGACAGCAACTGGCTCTGCGGCTGGACCGCCGCCGACTCCTTCGGGTTCATCATCGACCCGCCGGGCGGCTGCGTGACCCAGGACCCCGCCGACATCAACAACGACGGCGTGGTCAACGGCGAGGACCTGGGCCTGCTGCTCGGCAGCTGGGGCCAGGCGGGCGTGACCGACATCAACGCCGACGGCACCACCAACGGCAACGACCTCGGCCTGCTGCTCGGTGCGTGGGGCTGATGAGTGAGTGAGCCTGCGATTCGTGGGGGGGGGGCCGCGCGGGAGCCAACCCCCCCGCCCCCCGAACGCGGGGTGGGTGGGGGGGAGGGGGG
>JBEIFT010000224.1:0-4597 GCA_040382255.1 Phycisphaeraceae bacterium | reverse complement strand
GCTCCATGTGCCGAGCCAGCCGAACACGATGACGAGCGGAACCTGGTGGAGCGAGGAAGTTCGCGGAGGAGGGGGCCAAGCGCAGCGAAAGGGCGCGGCGACCACGCACTGCCTCTAGGCCACGCCCAGCCCAAAGGCGCGGCCCTGCGCCGTTGCCGTCCATCCCGCTCCCCGGAAATCGGTACACGGCTACCCCGGACCCGATTTCGTTCCTACGATGCGGCCCGGCATGGATGCCACCCGCGAGATCCCCACGTTCACCTGGCGCCTCACCGACGAGAAGCGCGCCCGCATCACCGCGGACGCGCTCGACTTCATCGTCGAGCGCTACGGCCTGACGCCCGCGCAGCGTGCGCTGCTGGCCGCGGTGCCGATCCGCTGGCGCCGCGCTCGCGGCTCCAGCGCGTTCTACACACGCGCGGCGCACGGCTTCGGCGGCCCGCACATCCTGCTGCGCATCCCGCCCGGCATCATGGCGAAGTGGAACACCTACCGCCGCGCGCGGGCGCGATTCTCGACGCCGCCCGGAGGCATTGACCTGCCGGTGCGCATCTTGGCCACCGCCGTTCTGGTGCACGAGTACACGCACGCGGTGCAGCACGGCGTGGTGGGCGGCACGCGCCGGCGCTACGGCGAGGTCGAGACCACCGAGAACGAGATCGAATACGTCCGCCGCGAGGCCCCCGAGGCGTTCGGCCTGCTGGTGCCCGTCGTGCGGAAGGCGCCGCGCCGCCGCGGGACGCGCCGGGCCGGGCGCGCGATGCCGGCCCCGCAGACGGGCCTGGCCGCACTGCGCGCGACGGTGCTGCGTTTCGGCGCGACGCTCACGGGGCTGCTGGCGCCGCGGCCAGCGCCTGCGCCGCGCTCGAGCCCGCGATGAAGCCGCTGGCCCAGGCCCACTGGAAGTTGAAGCCCCCGATGCGGCCGTCGACGTCGCAGAGCTCGCCCGCCAGGTGCAGGCCGGGCACGACGCGGCTCTCCATCGTCTCGAGCTTCAGCTCCGCCAGCGGCACGCCGCCCGCGGTCGCCTCGGCGTAGGTGTAGCCGCGGTCGCCCTCGACGGGGAGCGGCGTCGCGGCCACGAGCAGCGCGAGCGCGCGGCGCCGGTCGCGCGGCAGCTGCTGGATCGTCGCTGCGTGGTCGATGCCCGCCTCGTCGCAGAGTGCGCGCGCGAGGCGCTCGGGGAGCGGCGTGCCGAGCCCCTCGCGGAGCACCGCAAGGACGCCGCGCCCCTTCGCGTCGACCAGCAGCCGGTCGGCCTGCTCGACGTCCAGGCCGGGCACCCACGCCAGCGCGAGCGCGGCGGCGGCGTCGTCGAAGCGCGCCATCGTCCAGTGACGGCTGATGTTCAGGATGCTCGGACCGCTGAGCCCGAAGTGCGTGCACAGCGTGCTGTCGGTGAACGAGACCAGCCGCTTGCCCGTGCCCGAGCGCAGCGTCACCTCGGCGGGCAGCGTCAGGCCGCTCAGGCCGGTGACCCAGTGGCCGGCGGGAAGCCGCAGGGGTACCAGGGCCGGCACCACGTGCGGCGTGATCGAGTGCCCCAGCGCACGCGCCAGCGCCTCGCCGGCGCCGTCGGAGCCGGACTTGGGCAATGCCCGCCCGCCGCAGCACAGGATCACGCGCCGCGCATGCACCGCGCCGTGGTCGGTCGCCAGGGCGAACCCGTCCGCATCGCGAGCGACCGCCAGGACGCGGCAGGGGTGCCGCAGTTCGACGCCCGCATCGCGCGCGGCCTGCAGCAGCGCGTCCAGCACGGTCTGCGCGCGGTCGGTCACCGGGAAGAGCTTGCCCGTCTCCTCGCGCTTCAGCTCCACGCCGCGCTCGGCGAAGAAGGCGACCGTGCGGTCGACGTCCCAGCGGCGCAGCACCTTGCGGATCGCCGGTGGCGTGCTTCCCGCGTAGTCGCGCTCGTCGGCCTTCCAGTGCGTGACGTTGCAGCGCCCGCCGCCGGCGACCAGGATCTTCGCGCCCAGCTTGCGCGCGCCGTCGAACGCGACGATCCGCAGGCGCGTGCCGGCATCCGCCGCCGCCGCCGCGGCGTGGATCGCGGCGAACAGCCCCGCCGCGCCGCTGCCGACGACGGCGAGGTCGATGCGCTCGGGACCGTTCCCCGTCATTGCCGGGGCAGCGTCGACTCGCCAAGCTTGATCGACTTCTCGATCGCCACCGCCTTCTCGGCCTCGTAGCGGAGGGTGACGCGCGTGCCCGCGTCGCCCTTCACGATGAACCGCGCCGCCAGCGTGCCCTGGCCGGGGACGCCGCGTTCGCAGTGCAGCTCGGCCGGCGTGAAGTCCTGGGGGTCGAACGACTTGTCCATGCGGCGGCCCAGCAGGCCGGCGGTGGCCACCGGCGCGCCCTCGAGCCGCAGCACGTCCGCATAGCCGACGCGCTTGTCGGCGGCGCGGGACGTGCGCGTCGGGATCAGCCGGTCGTTCGCGATCGTCGCCGTGACGGCCCACACGCCAGGCGAGAGCTCGACCGAATCCACGCTCTCCCAGCGCAGCAGCGGCATCTGGTCCGCGTGGTACATCGTGAACGCGAAGTTGCGGTGCGCCTCCTCCTCCAGCATGAACGGCGGCGTCACGCGCGAACTGAACTTGGTGCCGCCGCCCACCAGCACGGTGCCGTACTCGGGATGGCGGACCTCCTTGAGCGGGACCTGCGTCTGTCCGAAGAGCATGCGGTCACCCCACATCGCGCGGTCGTCCTCGCTGGGGTCCTGGCCGTTCTGGCTGATCTTCTTGTCGCTCCAGAGCTCGTTGGTCAGCGAGATGATGCCCAAACCCTCGGCAGACCAGTTCACCAGGCCGCCGTGAACCGTGTAGAGGTCCTTCCAGATCGTCATGGGACGGTAGAAGGGCAGCATCTGCGCGCCGGCCTGCTGGATGCGGTCGTAGACGCCCAGGTCCGCGCGCGGGTACGCGTTCTCGCGCGATTCCGCACCCGGCCCGCGCAGGATCATGCCGCCCGCATTGTGGTAGGCCTGGAAAGCTGCGATGTTGGGGTGCGCCAGCACGAAGTCGGCGATCGCCTTCGTCTCGGGGTAGCACAACGGATAGACGCCCGCGCCCGTCTGGATGTTGGACGGCTGCCAGCCGGACGGGAAGTTCCGGTTCATGTCGTAGCCGCCGGCGTCGTCCTCGTTCACGCGGCCGTCGCCGTCGTTGTCGAAGCCTTCCTGGCCGGCCATGGACCAGTCGCCGTACTCGCGCGTGCCGTCGGCCTTGGGCTCGCCGCTCACGGCGATCATCCTGTTGGGGTCGCGCGGGTCGCGCCGGTGCGAGCCGAACGGGTCCTTCCGCCACATCATCGTGACATTGCCGTCACCGTCCAGGTCGTCGGGTCCGTCCTCGTCGGACTGGCCGTCGCCGTCGCTGTCGGTGGGGATCTGTCCCGAGCGCGCCGAATTCGGCGTCTGCGGGTCGCGGAACCACGCCTGGCGACCGTCGGG
Source organism: Phycisphaeraceae bacterium (assembly GCA_040382255.1). GTDB lineage: Bacteria > Planctomycetota > Phycisphaerae > Phycisphaerales > SM1A02 > UBA966. Next base: position 1,143 of record JBEIFT010000224.1, on the reverse strand, counting down.
ATTGATCAGCGGGATCAGGTAGAAGGCCGAGCGGTCCATCAGCTCCGTGAGCTTCGGGACCTGGCCGTGGCTCTTCAGGAGGTACCACGCCGTGTAGAGGACCGTCTCGCCGGCCTGGATCTCGTTGGCGTGGATCGCGCCGTCGATGTACATCGCGGGCTTGGCGGTGTCCGGGCCGGTCTTCGGGTTGTTGACCACCAGCATCCACAGCGGTCGCCCGAGGCCGGAGGTGCCGTAGCGTTCCAATCGGCAGAGGTCGGGGTACGCCTCGGCCAGACGGCGCATGTTCGCCTCGATCTCGTCGGGCGTGGAGTAACGGTCGAAGCTGATCTCGACCTTCGATGGGAGCTGCTGTTGGGCGAGCGCCGGCAGGGCGCATGCCGCCGCGAGCGTGCAGGCTGCGAGGTGCAGGCGATTCACTTGGCACCTCCCTTCGCCCCGGCATCCGAGGGCGTGGTGACGGGCACCCCGTCCTTGCATGCGAACGTGCCCACGGGCTGGCCCGCGTAGAGCAGCTCGACGGTCACGGTCTCGCCGGGCTCGGCGCTGACCGTCCACTCCAGGCCGCGGACCTCGCCGGGGTCCATGCCGCGGACGATGTCCATGCGGCGGCCCGTGCGGATCCGGTCGAGCGGCGTCGAGATGCGCATGACGTTCGCGGGCGTCACGCCTTCCGCGCGCCCGCCGCGCTGCACCGTGGGCAGCCGGCCGGCGTTCACCAGGTCCAGGTTCACGCGGTACAGGTTCGGTGCGAGGACCGTGACCGTCGGCGAACGCATTTCGACGCGCGGACGCCATGCCGCGAGCTTCGCGAGCGCGTCCGCGAGCTTCTCGCCCTGCGGCCGGACCTCGGCGATGGGGGGGTTGTCCTTGAAGCCCGCGACCCAGCCGCCGACCTCGACCTCGCCGAGCTGGGGGTGCGCTGCCTTGGTCCAGGGCACGAAGCCCACGCCGCCGCGCATCTGGTCGCTGTACGCCAGCCACGCGGCATCCTCCTCGTCGTTGGGTTTCGCGGCATCCGGCGCGGCCGATGCCGCGCGGGGCCCGCCGCCCATGCCGCCGAACTGGCCACGCCCGCCGCGGCGACCGCCGGCAGGGGCACCCGCGCCGCCCGTGCGTCCTGCGGGGGCGCCGCCGCCCGAG
>JBEIFT010000223.1:0-4598 GCA_040382255.1 Phycisphaeraceae bacterium | reverse complement strand
GTGCGGTGCGTGCGCGTGCCATGCGGGGCACGAGTGTACGACGCGCGCGGTAGCCTCATGCGCATGCAGTGCTTCGCGCAGGCCATCGACCTCGTGGACGACCCGGACCTGGTCCGCGTCTACGAGGAGCACCACCGCGCCATCTGGCCGCGGGTGGTGGATGCGCTGCGCGCCGCGGGCATCGTGCGGATGCGCATCTTCCGGCAGGGCACGCGGCTCTTCATGTACTGCGAGGGCCCGGACGGCTTCGACCCCGCGCGCGACTACCAGCAGTACGCCCGCGACCCCGAATGCCGGGAGTGGGACGAGCTGATGCGCCGCTTCCAGCGCCCGGTGCCGGGCGCCCCCGACGGCGCGTGGTGGACGCCGATGGACCTCGTGTTCGACCTGGAGGCGTGCCCGTGCTCGGGAACCGACTCGCGAAGCAGCTGAGGCACCTGCGCGGCTGGGCGAAGGCCGGCGGCATCACGTGCTTCCGCCTCTACGAGCGCGACATCCCGGAGTTCCCGGCGATCGTCGACTGGTACGACGGCGACGTCGTGGCGTGGGTCTACAACCGCACGCGCGACGACACGCCGGAGAAGGTGCGCGCCTTCGAGGACCTGTGCGAGGAGGAGATCCTGGACGGCCTGCAGGTGCCGGGCGCGCGGCTCCACATGAAGTACCGCGGCCGCATCAAGGACCGCGCCGAGCAGTACGACCGTGTCGACGACCGCGGCCTGAGCCGCGTGGTCGAGGAGCATGGCCTGAAGTTCGAGGTCAACCTGAGCGACTACCTGGACACCGGGCTCTTCCTGGACCACCGCAAGACGCGGTCGATCATCCGGCACTATTCGCAGGGGAAGCGCGTGCTGAACCTGTTCGCGTACACGGGCAGCTTCACGGTCTATGCGCGCGCGGGCGGCGCGGCGGCGACGACGACGGTCGACATGTCGAAGACGTACCAGGACTGGACGCGCCGCAACCTGGCGCTGAACGGGTTCGAGGTCGACGGCACGGCACACCGGCTGGTGCACGCGGACTGCCTGCAGTTCCTGGGCGCGGGCCCGGCGCCGGGCGAGGCGTACGACTACATCGTGCTGGACCCGCCGACGTTCTCGAACAGCAAGCGCATGGAGGCGGACAGCTTCGCGGTGGACCGCGACTGGCCGCGGCTGGTGCAGATGGCCACGCAGTGGCTGGCGCCCGGCGGCTACCTGTACTTCAGCACCAACAGCCGGCAGATCAAGTGGGACGATGCGCTGGTGCCCGCGGGCTTCGCGGCGCGCGAGATCAGCGAACGCACGGTGCCGGACGACTTCCGCAACCGGAAGATCCACCGCTGCTGGACGGTTCGGGAGAGTGCAACCCGGTAGACCGGGTTCACCCGGTCCGGTCCCGGTGGCGGCGCGGGAGTTCGCCCGGGTGAACCCGGTCAACCGGGTTGCGTGTTACTGCTGCCCGACCGGGACCATGAACTCGGGGTTGCTCGGCAGCTCGGCGAAGACGCCCAGGAAGCGGCCGTCCTTCAGTTCGTAGCGCAGGATCCTCTTGCCCAGGCGGCTGCCCACGTAGAGGTCCTTGCCCATGATCGCCAGGCTGCTGGCGGCGTCCAGGCCGCCCTCGCCCTTTCGGACCAGTTCGAACACCTTGCCGCTGGACATGTTGACCGCGAACACGCAATTCGCCTTGTTGTCGCTGACCAGCAGGTGCCGGCCGTCCGGCGTGAAGAGCGCCTGGATCGGGTGCTTCGCGCCGTGCGAAGCATCCAGCACCGTGCGCACGAAGCGCCCCGTCGCGGGGTCGTACGCCGCGACGCGTTCGCGGCCGCGGTCGCAGACGTAGAGCAGCCCGTCCGGTCCGAACGCGAAGCCGCGCACCAGTCCGATGCCCTCGGGCGACTGCTGGTCGTTCGGCACCACCGTGCCGGGGAAGAGCGTGCCGAAGTTCGCCAGCCCCGCCGGGATCGGCAGCGGCGTGCCGCGGTCCTTGGCGCCAAGCCCTGCGTAGCGCGTGACCGTGTTCGTGTCCTGGTTGCCCGCGTAGAGGTTGCCGTCGGGGCCGACGGCGATCTGGTACGGGTGCACCATGCCCGGATTGGCGTCGTTCTTCTCCGCCCACGTGGCGCCGAAGGGCCGCACGCCGGTGGCCGCGTCGGGCGCGTCCCACAGCAGGACGCGGGACGCCGTCGACTTCGCGTTCATCACGGCCAGGCGCCCGTCGCCCAGCGCGATCATCCCGCGCAGCTCGTCCATCGCCGGCTGGCCGGTGGGCAGGGGACCCAGGACCGGACCGATCACCTTGCCGGCGCCGTCAAGCGCGAACACCTGCGCCAGGGCGCCTTCGCCGTGCATGGTGACGTACCAGTGCGGGGCGGTTTCCGGGATCACGTGGGCGTGGTCGCGCGCGGCTTCCCCGGCGTCGCCGGCCGCGGCCACGGCGCCCGTGCCCACGTCGCCGCCCGGGCCCGGATGCGGGGCCAGGAAGGGCACCGACACCATCGCCACCAGGGCGACGAGCGAAATGAGGACGCCAACCGGGGCTTCGTGCTTCATGGCCCTTGCAAGCGTACCCCGGTGCTGGGACGATGTGCCCGGTACACGGAGGTACGCCATGAACAGGATCGCCACCATCGCCCGCCGGGCCGCCCGCCTCGCACCCCTTGCCGCCGCACTGCTGGTCGTGGTGCTTGCGTTCGGGTGCGGTGCACGCACGGAAACCTCCGCAGGGGCGGTCGGCACCGACCGCAGCGCGAACGCGGTCGGGCAGAAGCTCGGCCTGGACATCGGGCCGCGCGACGCCACGCCGGCGCTCGCCGCGTTCAGCTCCGGCAAGCACCAGGGCGAGAAGGACCTCGAGCAGATGGCCGCCGGCGGCGATGCGCCGAGCAGCATGCCCGGGCCCGACGATTGGCGCATCATCACCGCGTCGCTCCAGCTGTTCCGCCACGCGCCGTACGTCGCGGACCTGGTGCTCGGCCTGCTTGCGTCCGTGGTGGCGGCGCTGGTCCTGACGGCGACGCCGAAGCGCGCGATGCGCTTCGACCCCGTCGCGCAGGCCGAGAGCCGCAAGGCCACGGTGATCGTCGCCCTGATCGGCTGCGTGGCGGCCGAGCTGGTGCAGGCCAGCGAGCACTTCCTGCTGGGCGCCGAGATCGCGCTGGTCCTCTTCGGCATCGGCGGCCTGGTGCGCTTCCGCACCGTGTTCGGCGATGCGCGCCAGACGGGCATGGCGATCGTCGCCACCGTGCTGGGCCTGGCGTGCGGCATGAGCGAGTACTCGCTGGTCGCGCTCTCGCTGGTGATCATCTTCCTGGTCAACTGGTGGCTCTCGAACCGCGCGTTCGTGCGCGTGCGCGTCAAGGTGCGCAAGCACGCCGACATGGCGCAGGTGCAGACCGCGATCGGCGCCGTCCTGCAGCACGAGGGATTCACGGTGGTTCGGGCCAGCGCCAGCGCGTCGCAGCGCAGCATCGACATCCACGCGCAGACGACCAAGGACTTCGACGTCGACGCCCTGGGCGAGTCGATCGAGGCCGCGGTCCCCGGCGCGCGCATCCGCGTGAGCGCTTCCTGAGCCGCACGTGGCGCTCACGTTCGACCTGCGCTCGGTCTCGCGCGCCTTCGACGGGCAGCCCGCGCTGGAGGGCGTGACCGCCACGCTCGCCGCCGGCGAGGTGACCGTCCTGGTCGGGCCCTCGGGCTGCGGCAAGACGACGCTGCTGCGGATCCTGGGCGGGCTGGATGCGCCGAGCGCGGGCGAGTTGCACGTGTCCGAAGGCGACGCGCGCGCGGCGGGCGCGGCCGATGCGGCCCGCGCGCCCGGCACGCGCCCCGCGATCGGCTTCGCGTTCCAGGAACCGCGCCTGCTGCCGTGGCGCAGCGTGCGCACCAACGTCGCGCTGCCGCTCGAGCTTGCCTCCGTGCCGCGCGCCGAGCGCCTGGCGCGCGCGGACCGCATGATCGCCATGGTGGGCCTGGCCGCCGCCGCGCGCAAGGTGCCGCACCAGCTCTCGGGCGGCATGCGCATGCGCGCCGCGATCGCGCGCGCGCTGGTCACGAATCCGCGCGCCCTGCTGCTGGACGAGCCCTTCGGCGCGCTGGACGAGATCACGCGCAGCGCGCTCGACGACCTGCTGCTCTCCCTGCGCGCGGAGCTCGGCATGACCGTGGTGATGGTGACGCACTCGATCGTCGAGGCCGCCTACGTGGGCGACCGCGTGCTGGTGATGGCGCCGGGCCCGGGCCGGGTCGTGGCGGACGTGCGGCCCGGGTTCGGCCCGCGCACCGCCGCGCTCCGCGGCACGCCCGCGTTCGCCGCGTGCACGGCGGAGATCCTGCAGTCGATGGCCGGCGCGATGGCCGCGCACTCCGCGCAGCAGGCCGCGCTGGCAGGGGGCCGGCCGTGATGCTGCGCCGCGCCGCCGCTTCCGTGCTTCCGCCGCTCGCGGTGGTCGCCGCCACGCTTGCCGCATGGCAGGCCGTCATCTGGATCTGGCGCCCCAGCGAGTACCTCTTCCCCGGTCCGCTCGTCGTGCTGGCCGCGCTGCGCGACAACGCCGGCGCGCTGCTCGCGGGCGCGCGCCTGACCGGCACCGCCGCCGCGCTCGGCTTCGCGGT
>JBEIFT010000222.1:0-4705 GCA_040382255.1 Phycisphaeraceae bacterium | reverse complement strand
TCCAGAGCCGAGCACGGACCGGAGGGGGCCTCATCAAGCGAGTTGTCCCCGCCGGCGCCATTGCGCCGGCGGGGAAGTGTCTGAGCGACTGAGGCCCCCTTCGGGCCGCGCGCATGGCGACCAGGTGCCTTGCGTGCCTCGCCTGCCCCGCCCCGGAAATCAGTACATGGTTATCCCGAACCCAATTTCGCGAACAGCTCCACCCACTCGGCCGGCGAGAGCGTCTCGGGCCGGCGCATCGGGTCGAAGCCGGCCGCGGCCACCGCGTCGCGGCCCAGGATCGAGCCGAGCTGCTTGCGGCGTTGGCCGAAGGTGCGCTGGACGAAGGCGCCGAAGGTTTCCCACCGCTCGACGGCGCGCGCGCCGGTGCGCGGGCGGATGGCGAGCATGGCGCTCGTGACCTTCGGCGCCGGCCAGAAGCAGCCCGGGGGCAGGACGGCGATCTGCTCGACGTCGGCCAGCAGGGACATCGTCACGCTGATCGGTCCGTAGGCGTCGCTGCCGGCATTCGCCAGCAGGCGGTCGCCCACCTCGCGCTGGATGGTGACGAACTGCCCGCGGCACTCGGGGTGGCGCTCGAGCAGCGTGGCCATGAGCGGCGTCGCGGCCTGGTACGGCAGGTTGGCGACCAGCGTGAACGGCCGCCCGCCCAGTGCGGCCAGGACGCGCGCGGAGAGCGCATGCTTGCCGTCCAGGCAGTCGGCCTCGACCAGCGTCACCGCGCCGGGGCGCCCGTGGCCCGGCTCGGCCATGCGGTGCGCGTTGCGGCTGCGCACGATCTCGGCCATGTCGCGGTCCAGCTCGCACGCGACCACCTCGTGGCCCGCGTCGAGCATGGTCTCGGTCAGCGTGCCCGTGCCGGGGCCGACCTCCAGCACCAGCGACCCGGGTTCCAGTGCCGCGGCGGCCAGCAGCTTGCGCAGCTGGTTGTGGTCGTGCAGGAAGTTCTGCCCGAACGCGTGCTTCGGGCGGATGCCGCGGCCCGCGAGCTCGGCCTTGATCTCGGTGAGGGTCTGCGGCATGCGGTCAGCGCGCGATGCCCTCGGCACGGACCTCGCGCAGGACGGTCACCTTGATCTCGCCGGGGAACGTCATCTCCTTCTCGACTTCCTTCGCGATGTCCTGCGCGATCTTGAACGCGTAGGCGTCGTCGGCCTTCGTCGCGTCGACGATCACGCGCACCTCGCGGCCGGCCTGGATGGCGTAGGCCTCGGTCACGAACTGCCGCGCCTTGGCGATGCCCTCCAGCTGCTGCAGCCGCTTGATGTACATCTCCATGCTCTCGCGGCGCGCACCGGGGCGGGCGCCGCTGATGGCGTCGGCCGCCATGATGATGGGCGTGTACGGCGTGGTCGAAGGGATGTCCGCGTGGTGGCCGCCCGCGGCGTTCAGGACGGCCTCGCTCTTCTCGCCGTGGCGGCGCAGGAACTCCATGCCGATCGCCGGGTGGCCGCCCTCCATCTCGTGGTCCATCGCCTTGCCGATGTCGTGCAGGAAGCCCGCGCGCCGCGCGATCGTGCCGTCCAGGCCCAGCTCGTCAGCGATCATCTGCGAGAGGAACGCGACCTCGACCGAGTGGCGCAGGACGTTCTGCCCGTAGCTGGTGCGGAAGCTCAGCTTGCCCATCGCCTCGACGATCTTCGGGTGCAGCCCGCGGATGTTCGTCTCCAGGATCGCGGCCTGGCCGTCCTTCTGGATGCGCTCGTTGATGTCGCGCGTGACCTGGCTCACCAGCTCCTCGATGCGCGTCGGGTGCACGCGGCCGTCGGCCACCAGCCGCTGCAGCGTCTCGGCGGCGATCGCCTGGCGCACCTTGTCGAAGCAGCTGACCGCGATCACGCCCGGCGTGTCGTCCACCAGGATGTCGGCGCCGGTCGCGCGCTCGATCGCGCGGATGTTGCGGCCCTCGCGGCCGATGATGCGGCCCTTCACGTCCTCGTTCGGGATCTTGATGGTGCGGACCGTCGTCTCGCCGACGCTCTCGCCGGCGTAGCGCTGGATCGCCAGCAGCGTGATCTGGCGCGCCTTGTCGCGCGCGTCGCGCTCGGCGTCCTCGACGATCTTCTGCGCCAGGGCGGCCGCGTCGTGCTCGCTCTGGCGGCGCACCTCGTCCAAGTACAGCTCGCGGGCCTCCTCGCGCGTCATGCCGGCCGCCTTCTGCAGGCGCTCGGCCACGGCGGCGCGGTCGGCCTCCAGCGCGGCGCGCACGGAGTCCAGCTTCGCGGCGTCGGAATCGATCTCCTGCTCGCGGCGGTCCAGCTTCTGCTCGCGCTGCCCGATCTGGTCCATCGTCCGGGCCAGGGATTCCTCGCGCTTCTCGGCGCGCGCCTGGCTGGCCTTCAGCTCGGCCAGCGAGGACTGCATCTCGCGGTCGAACGCCTGGCGGCGGTCCGAGGCCGCCTTCTCGGCGTCCAGCAGCACCGTCTTGGCGCGGGCGTCCGCCTGGGCGCGCGCGGACTCGACGGTGCGCTCGGCCTCCTGCTTCGCCTTGGCAAGCGACCGGCTCGAGTACTTGACGACCAGCGTCCACAGCACGCCCGCGCCGAGCGCGGCCGCGCCGAGTGCGATCACGATCACGATCCAGATGTCGACGCTCACGCAACGCCTCCTCGTGGGAAGGGGCATCGCCCGTCGTGGACGGGTGACCTGACCCGCGCCGTGGGGGCGCGGCGACCGATCGACAGTGACGGCACGGCACAGGGGCCGTGCGCGCGGGGCGCAGGCTCAGGGCGGCGAAGTCGCAGGTGCGGGGATCGGGTTCCTGAGTTCGGGGCGCATTCGGGGTACCGCGTGTCGCTGTCGGATCTATCAGCCGTCCGCCGGGCGCAGGGCCCTGCCTTCGGCTGCCTCCGGGCCGGTCCGGTCCCGCATGGGGAGCGTGCCAGCCCGTCGGATGGTCGGTCGGGTCGGCCGTCGGCCGGGCTCCGCCGTATGAAATCCGGGCGCCCCGCGCGGGGGCGCCCGGTGAAGGGTGCATTGTCCGGGATCCGGCGGGATGGGTCAATCCCCAACCCGGGCCGCCGGGGTCACTTCCCGAGCCGCTTCATGAGGTCCGAGACCGCGGTTTCCAGCTGGGTGTCGTGCAGGGCGCTTTCGTCCTCGGGGGTCTGGGGGACCACGATGTCCGGCATGGCACCGTGCATCTCCATGTCCGTGCCGTCGGGCAGGTACCAGCCGCGGCCGGGGGTCCGGACGGTGGTGCCGTCGATCAGCGTCTCGGCGCCGGTCGAGATGACGCCGCCGTAGCTCTGCTGCCCGACCAGCGTGCCGCGCTTCAGCGTCCGGAACGCATGGGCGGTGATCTCGGCGTTCGAGAAGCTCTTCTCGTTCACCAGCATGTTGATGGGCAGCGAGTAACGCTGGATGAACAGGCGGTCCACCGGGTAGTGCCACTTGCGCGCCGGGTCGCCGCCGCGCGGAACCGTGTACGCGTGCGGCTGCACCATGATCGAGCTCAGCAGGCGGTCGGCCGTCCAGCCGCCGCCGTTGTTGCGCACGTCGATGATCAGGCCGTCCTTGCCGTTCGCGGCCGCGTAGAGGTCGCGCTCGTAGTCGTCCAGCGACGGCTGGTCCATGCCCTGGATGTGGATGTAGCCGATTCGGCCGCCGGACAGGCGGTCGACCGCCTCGCGCGCGCGCCGCAGCGTGTCGTCGTACGTCAGCGTGCGGATCTCGGCCGAGGTCACCGGCACCAGGATCGCGTCGGCCTCGACGGCGTCGCCGCCGGCCGCCGGGGTGCGGCGCACGGTGATGACCGTCTCCTTGCCGACCGTGCCGCGGAAGAGCGACTCCATCGTGGCGGTCGCGTCGACGTGCACGCCGTTCACCGCGACGATCACGTCGCCCACCGCCAGGGGCGTCTGGCCCTTGGTGGCGGGCGCGTCGGGCAGGATCTCGGTGACCTCGAAGCCGCCGGCCGCGGACTTCGTGCGCACGCCCAGGCGGCCCGTGGCCACGCGCGCGGCGCCGTCGCCGGCCGGGCTGCGGACGCCCAGGTGGCTGGCGTTCAGCTCGCCGATGTAGCGATTGGCGACGTAGTCGAACTCCTCGTCCGTGCGGGCATTCGCGGCCAGCTTGCCCCACTTCTCGGTGAGCTTCGGCCAGTCGGTGCCGTTCATCGTGGGGTTGTAGAAGAGCATCCCCATGATGCGGCTGAGCTCGCCGAACTTCTGGGCGCTCTGCGCGCGCAGGTCGATCTCGACGGTGTCGGAGAGCTCGACCGGCTTGGCGTCGCCGCCGGGCAGGCCGACCACCGACGCGCCGCCGCGCGAGACCACCACCAGCTTGTCGCCGGCCGCGTTGATCTGCTGGATGCTGCCGACCGCGCCGATCTTCTTCGGCTCGCCGCCGCTCCACGGCACGCTCATGAGCCCGCCGCCGTCGGCCGCGGGGCTGCCGCGCTCGCCGGCACCGACGGACATGAAGTAGACGGTCGCGCCGGACGGGGCGAGCTCGATGTCGGCCTCGTTGCCCGGCATCGTGGTCAGGCGGCGCAGGCGCTTGTAGGCGTCCGTGAGGTCCGCGGGCTTGAAGGCCGGCTTCTTCTCCTCGGCCTTCTTCTCCTCGGCCTTGGGCTCCTCCTTCTTCGGCTCGTCGGCCTTCGCGGCAGCCGGCGGGTCCTGATCGCCCAGGCCGACCGATGCGGCGTCCGCCTCGCGGCGACGGCGTCCGCCGGCCGGGGGCGCGCCCGCGCCGGCACCCGCCG
>JBEIFT010000221.1:0-4707 GCA_040382255.1 Phycisphaeraceae bacterium | reverse complement strand
GGCCGCGACGAAGAAGAACAAGAAGGATGCGATCGACTGGCTGCGCGGGATCTACCCCGGCGGCGGGACGCAACCGGACGAGGGGCTGCAGCCCGCGCTGCAGATGAAGCCCGGCGCGATCTTCCTGATGACCGACGGCGAGTTCCAGGAGGGCCCGGTCTTCAACGTGATCGCGCGGCTCAACCCCGACAAGGCCGTCTCGATCAACACCATCGCCTTCCACAGCAAGGGCGGCGAGCGGGCGCTCAAGCGCATCGCGGCCGAGAATCGCGGCGACTACCGCTACGTGCCGCCGCCGGCAGGCGTCGCGATGCCGCCCAGCGTTCCAGTCGGCCCCGGCGGCATCCCCGCCATCCCCGGGATCACCGTTCCCGGCGGCGTACCCTGAGCCACCCCATGCTGCAGGCCATCCTCGGCACCAACTCCAAGTCCGGCTCGTGCGACCATCGCGAGCAGTCCACCGCGCTCGTCGCGCTGGGCGTGGCGATGCTGCTGGCCGTCGGCACGGTCATCGCCGCGGTGATGTTCGAGCCGGAGGGCGGCACGCCGCTCGACCCGGCCGCATCGAGCATGGCCGGCCTCGGCGGCGGCACCGGTGGTGGCTACGGCTCGGGCGTTGGCTCCGGCGGCGGGGCCACGGGCGACGGTCCGGGTGCAGGTCGCACCGGCACCGGCAAGGGCGCGTCGGGCACCGACGTCACCGCCATCCCGAAGGGCCGCGAGACCGGCGCAGTCGCGGGCGGCGAGATCACGACCGGCCAGTCGCTTGCCACCGGCCCCGTGCGCGAGGCGCCGAAGTGGGGCTTCACGCTTCCCGACAAGGACGAGCCGATCGAGCCCCCCACGGGCACCAGCGCGGTGGGCGTGCGCAACGGCGGCAACGGCGAGGGCCGCGCCGGCGCGGGCGGCGGCGGACGCGTGCCCAACTTCATGGGCGTCCCGGCCGACGCGCGCGACATCGTCTACATCCTTGATTTCTCGGGCAGCATGGCGGTGGCCGACGACGGCCGCCTGCCCGTGCTCAAGCAGGAACTGGCGTCAAGCCTCCGCTCGCTGCGCCCCGACTGCCGCTTCGCGATCATCCTCTTCGGGCTCTCGCAGTACACCGGGTCGCAGCAGCTCTCGCGCCCCAACGGGAACTCCGCGTGGACGAATGCGATCCCGATGCCACCCGCCGGGCAGTGGCTGGGCGCGACGCCGTCCAACATCGCGTCCGCGATCGCGTGGATCAACGCGCGCCAGGCCGACCCGCAGTCGGGCAGCGGCATGTGGGATTCGATGAAGCTCGCGTTCGAGCTGAAGCCGCAGGCCATCTTCCTGCTCACCGACGGCGAGACCGCCGGCTCGGACGGCAGCGAGACCTTCGACGCGATTGCCGAAGGCAACAAGGACCGCTCGGTGCACATCCATACCGTGGCATTCGCCTCCGACGGCGACGTCCCGACGCTCCAGCGCATCGCCTCGGAGAACGGCGGCACCTACCGCCGCGTGCCGCTGGCGCAGCCGAAGCCCTGAAATCCACGGGCAGTTCGCGCGCCGCCGCGCGGCACCGCCCCGCGCTCACCCGCGCGGGCGCGTCCAGACCACCTCGTTCCAGATGGCCTCCAGCCGCTCCTGCCGGCCGCTCGGCGGCGCGCCCACCGCGGCGTCCAGCACCTCGCGCTCCAGGTCGGCGAACGTGGCCTTGCCGGCCTCGATGCGCTGCCCCAGCGCGCCGTCCCAGCCGGCGTAGCGCTCGCGCAGCGCCGCGGCCAGGCGGCCGTCCCTGCGCAGCGCGCTCGCGGCCTTCAGGCCGAACGCGAACGCGTCCATGCCCGCGACGTGCGCGTGGAAGAGGTCGACCGGCTCCCAGCTCTCGCGGCGCCGCTTGGCGTCGAAGTTGAGCCCGCCCTTGCGGAAGCCGCCGGCCGCCAGCACCTCCTGCATGATCCGCGTGCAGAGCGCGTAGTCGGTCGGGAACTGGTCCGTGTCCCACCCGCAGTTCGCGGTGCCCATGTTCGCGTCGATCGAGCCCAGCGCGCCGGCCGCCGCGGCCACGCGCAGCTCGTGCTCGACGTCGTGCCCCGCCAGGGTCGCGTGGTTCGTCTCGATGTTCAGCGTGACGTGCCCGGCCAGCCCGTGCTCGCGCAGGAATCCCAGCACCGTCGCGGCGTCGAAGTCGTACTGGTGCACGCTGGGCTCGCGCGGCTTCGGCTCGATGTACAGGTCGCCGCCGAATCCGATCTCGCGCTTGAATTCCACGGCCATCCGCAGCATCGCGGCCAGGTGCCGGCCGTCGCGCGCCAGGTCCGTGTTGATCAGGCTTGCGTACCCCTCGCGGCCGCCCCAGAACACGTAGCCCGCGCCGCCCAGGCGGTGCGTGACCTCCATGGCCTTCTTCACCTGCGCGCAGGCATGCGCGAAGACGCGCACGTCCGGGCTGGTGGCCGCGCCCGACATGTAGCGCGGGTGCGCGAACAGGCACGCCGTGCCCCACAGCAGCCGCTGGCCGCCGGTGCGCATGTGCTGCTCGATGTGCGCGACCACCGCGTCCAGCGCGGCGTTCGACTCGCGCAGCGTGGCGCGCTCGGGCGCGATGTCGCGGTCGTGGAAGCAGAAGTGGTCGATGCCGCACTTCGCGAGGAAATCGAAGAACACGTCGACGCGGCGCCGGCAGTTGTCCGGCGAGTCGCTGCCGTCGTCCCACGGCATGCTTGCGGTGGCGGCGCCGAACGGGTCGCCCAGGCCGTTGCGCATGGTGTGCCAGAAGCACGAGGCGAACCGCAGGTGGTCCCGCATCGGGGTCCCGTCGACCATCGCAACGGCGTCATAGTGGCGGAACGCCAGCGGATTGTCGGAAGACGGACCCTCGTACGCGACGCGGTTGATGGTGGGGAATGCCTCGGCCATGCGCGTATCCTCCCACGGCCGCGCGCGCCTGTCACATGCTGGATCCCTCGCTCGAGTCCCCGTCGTTCATGCTGGCGATCGCCGGCCTGGTGCTGGCCGCGGCCGCGATCGGCACCAAGCTGTCGTCGCGCGCGGGGGTGCCGACGGCGCTGATCTTCATCGGCCTGGGCATGGTCCTGGGCTGGCACCGCGCGGGCGAACCCACCCTTCTGCCCTTCGGCCAGGTCTACCTGGTGGGCAACGTCGCGCTGGCGCTGATCCTGTTCTACGGCGGCCTCTCCACCGACCTGCGCCGTACGCGCAGCGTGTGGGGACCGTCCATGGCGCTGGCGACGGTCGGCGTCCTGGGCGCCAGCATGCTCACTGCCGCGGCGGCGTGGCTGATCATCCCGGGCTTCCAGTGGGAGCGCGCGCTGGTCCTGGGCGCGGTGCTCGGCTCGACCGACGCCGCCAGCGTGCTGCAGATCCTGGGCGGCGAACGCCTGGCCGGCCGCATCCGCCAGACCGTCGAGCTGGAGAGCGGCCTGAACGACCCGATGGCGTTCGTGCTGGTGGCCGCGTTCACCGGCATGGCGATGGGGAACGGCTGGAGCTGGTGGGCCGTGCCCGAGATCGCCTGGCAGCTGGCGGCGGGCGCGCTGATCGGCGCGGCGACCGGCAGGATCGCCATCTGGGCGCTGCGCCGCTTCCGCGAGGACACGCCCGAGGTCTACCCCGCCATCTCGATCGCGCTGGCGCTGGCCTCGTACGGACTGGCAAGCATGGCGCATGCCAGCGGGCTGCTGGCGGTCTTCATCACCGCGCTGACGCTTGGCAACGCGCGCGCCCTGCCCTACCGCGCCACGCTGGTGCGCTTCCACGCCGCGCTTGCGTACCTGGCGCAGGTGCTGATGTTCTTCGTGCTGGGCGTGCTGGTCGCCCCGGCCGACCTGGTGGAGCCGCGCACCGTGCTCGGCGGCGTGTTCCTGGCCTTCCTCCTGGCCTTCGTCGCACGCCCGATCGTGGTCACGCTGGTGCTGGTGCCGTTCGGCTACTCGGCGCGCGAGATCGCGGCGATCGCATGGCTGGGTCTGCGCGGTGCGGTGCCCGTCATCCTGATGACCATCCCGATGATCACCGCCGCGGGCAGCCCGCTGATGGGCTCGATGCAGGTGATGTTCAACGCGGTCTTCTTCTGCGTGCTGGTGGGCAGCTTCCTGCCGGGCTCCACCGTGCGCTGGATGATGCGCTTCCTGCGCGTGCGCCTGCCCCCCGCCCCGCGCCCCACGGCCGCGCTGGACCTGGTGACGCGATCGCCGCTCGACGCGACGCTGGCCATGCTGATCGTGCACCCCGGCGCGCCCGTCGCCGGCCGCACGGTCGGCGAGGCCGGCATCCCCGGCGAGGTCACCGTGGCAATGCTGATCCGCGGCTCGCGCACCGAACGCGTCCGCGGCGACACCCGCTTCGAGATCGGCGACGAGGTCGCGCTGAGCATGCCCGAAGCGATGCTGCCGACCATGCGCGCACTCTTCGGCGAGCGGGCGGACGGGCACTGAAACCGTGTCCGGGGTAGCCCGGGGCCGATTTCCGGGGGCGGCGGAGGCGAGGCGCGCAAGGCACCTGGTCGCCATGCGAAAGGCACCTGGTCGCCGTGCTGCAATGGCAGCACGACGAATGCGCAGGGAGCGTCCGCTTGCGAGCGCCCGCAGCGAGCATTGGCCCCCTCCGCAGCGACGTACGAGGCCGCGAGGCACGCGTACCACGGTCCGATTCGGCCCGGGTCGCGCCACGTGCCGAGCCAGCCGAACACGATGACGAGCGGAACCTGGTGGAGCG
>JBEIFT010000220.1:0-4749 GCA_040382255.1 Phycisphaeraceae bacterium | reverse complement strand
ATTGCAGCACGACGACATGTCCGCAGGTATCCAGAGCCGAGCACGGACCGGAGGGGGCCTCATCAAGCGAGTTGTCCCCGGCGGCGCCATTGCGCCGGCGGGGAAGTGTCTGAGCGACTGAGGCCCCCTCTGGTCCGCGCGCATGGCGACCAGGTGCCTTCCCGTCCCCGCCGAAAATCACCCCGGGTTATCCCGAACCCAATTTCGCCGTCACTTCACGCGGCGCAGCACGCCGCGCTGGACGGTGTCGGGGGTCCAGGCGGTGACGGTGGACACCGCGCCCCCGCCGGAGCGCGTGACGGCGTCGGCCTTGGTCGTGGCCAGCTCGACCAGCAGGCACTCGTCCGGCGTGCCCGCGTGGACGACCTGCTCGCGGACGGCGACGCGCGACTGCTCCACCTGGAAGTCGGAATAGAGCGCGCCGTCCAGCCAGCGCGCGGGGATGACGATGCCGTTGCGCTCGTCGATCGACCAGCGGCCGGCCGCGGCATCGACGGCGACCAGCTCGTAGGCGCGCACCTGCCGCCCGGCGGTGCCGTCGTAGGTGATGGTCCAGCTCCAGCGGCCGGCGGTCGCGGTGGGAGCGACGTTCAGCGTCATGCGCACCTGCATCGGCGCACCGCCCCAGGACGAGAGGTCGCCTTCCCACGTGCCCAGCCAGGCGCCGGGGAACGCCGGGGTCTCCATCGGCGCGGCGGCGCTGCCCGGCTTCGCGGGGAATGGCTCGATGGTCTGCCAGCAGGCGGCGAGCGGGAGCGTGGCGGCGGCCAGGAAGGCGGCGTGGGCGAATCGCATGCGCGCAGGGTACCTGCGGCGGCGGCTCACTCGAAGCGCAGGTGCTTCACGCTCTCGCCGCGGTCGCGCAGCTCGCGCAGCGCGTCGATGCCGATCTCCAGGTGCTGCTTCACGAAGCGGTCGGTGACGTGGCGGTCGCTCTCGCCGGTCTTGACGCCTTCGGGCGTCATCGGATTGTCGGACACCAGGAGCAGCGCGCCCTTCGGGATGCCGTTGGCGAAGCCGACCAGGAAGATCGTGGCCGTCTCCATGTCGATGCCTTCCGCGCGGATCTCGCGCAGGTACGTGCGGAAGCGTTCGTCGTGCTCCCAGACGCGGCGGTTGGTGGTGTAGACGGTGCCCGTGAAGTAGTCGCGGTCGTGCTTCACGATGCTCGCACTGACCGCGCGCTGCAGGCGGAAGCTGGGGAGCGCGGGGACCTCGGGCGGCATGTACTCGTTGCTGGTGCCCTCGCCGCGGATCGCGGCGATCGGCAGGATGAAGTCGCCGAGCTTGGTCTTCTTCAGGCCGCCGCACTTGCCCAGGAAGAGGACGGCCTTCGGCTCGACCGCCGAGAGCAGGTCCATCGTCGTGGCGGCCATGGCCGAGCCCATGCCGAAGGAGAGGATCGTGATGTTCTCCGCCGTGGCCGAGAGCATGGGGCGGTCGCGGCCCACCACGGGCACGCCGAAGCGCTCGGCGAACAATTCGACGTAGTTCGAGAAGTTGACGAGCAGCACGTACTGCCCGAAGTCCTCCAGCCTGCGCCCGGTGTAGCGGGGCAGCCAGTCGCGGACGATCTCGGCCTTGTCCTTCATGCGGGAAGGGTACGCTGCAGGCATGGAACACGCGATCCGCGCCGCTGCGCCCCTGCTCGCCGAGGCCGCCCCGGGCGGCACCATGTCGCTGCTGGAGTACGTCAAGGCGGGCGGAGCGCTGGGCTACGTGCTGATCGCGCTCTCGGTGGTCGCGGTGGCGCTCATCGTGCGCAACGCCCTGGTGATCCGCCTGGCGGTGATGGCCCCCGCGGCGGGCACGGCCACGCTGCGCGAGATGCTGCGGCGCGGCGACCTGGCCGGCGCGCTGCGCCACTGCCAGGCGCCCGCGAACCACACCTTCGTGACCGACGTGATGGGCCCCGCGATCCGCCGATGCGCGAACAGCCCGATGGGCGCGTTCGAGGCACGGTCGGCGGTCGAGGAATCGGGCCAGGTGGCGACCGCCGCGTTCCAGCGGCTGAACAACGGGCTGGGCGTGCTGGCCGCCGTCGGGCCGATGCTGGGCCTGCTGGGCACGGTCATCGGCATGATCGGCGCGTTCAACGCGATCGGGTCGCTGCAGGGCGCGGCGCGTTCGACCGAGCTGGCGAAGTTCATGTCGCTGGCGCTGGTGAACACGGCCGAGGGCCTGGTGGTGGCCGTGCCTTGCACCGTGGCGTTCGCGCTGTTCCGCCAGCGGATCGACCGGCTGGTGGCCGTGATCGCCGCCACGGCGCTGGAGCCGCTGGCCGACGACCTGGCCGCCCGGCTGCAGGCTGCGCGGCGCGGAACTCCCGCGGGTGGCGCGCCGGCGATGGGCGCCCCTGCCCCGGCCGGTGCGCCCGCTGCCCCCGCCCCGCACGCCGCGGACCACTGATGGCCGGCGGCGCCGACAGCTCCGAGGCCTCGTTCGACCTCACGCCGATGATCGACGTGATCCTGCTGCTCATCATCTTCTTCATGCTGAGCAGCCAGTTCGCCAGTTCCGAGCTGCGCCCCGTGGACCTGCCGCAGGAGGCCGGCCTGGCCGCGCCCAGCGAGACGGCCGCGGCGCGCATGGTGATCGACGTAGCCCGCGACGGCAGCTACAGCGTGATGGGCGACCCGATGCCGCTGGACGACCTGGGCCGGCGCCTGGCCGCGGTGCACGCGTCCGCGGGGCTGCGCCACAGCGGGATCGTCGTGCGTGCCGACCGCAACGCACCCGCCGGCGCGCTGAACCGCCTGGCCGAGCGGCTGGCCGCGCAGAAGATCGGCAACTGGTCGCTGGCCGTCGCGGGAGACGGTTCCTGATGCGCATGCACGCACGGGGCACGCAGGGCCTGCTGCAGCTCGGCGAGATGCGGCTGCCGCTCATCGCGCTGATCGACGTGATCCTGTTCCTGCTCATGTACTTCCTCCTGGCGGGTTCGCTGGAGGGCGAGGAGCGCGAGCTGGCGGCCGCGCTGGCCGCGGGGCAGCAGGGGCAGTCACAGGGATCGGGCTTCACGCCGCAGGTGGTCGAGGTCACCGCCGCGGGCGGTGCGGTGCAGTACCGGATCGGCGTGCGAACGGTGGAAAGCCGCGACGCGCTGGCCGAGGCCCTGCGCGCCCTGCCCCGCGAGCCGGGCGTGACCGTGCGCGTGGCGGACGACGTGCCGGTGGCCGGTGCCGCGGCGGCCGTGCAGGCGTGCCGCGACGCAGGGTTCACGCGGATCGCGTACCAGCCGCCGCGTGCCGCGCCGGCGAAGTGAGCGCGGACGGTCCGCGTGCACGGCGCATGCCGCTCAGCCGCGGTTCGCGTCCAGGTTGATCCCCGGCATCTGCTCCAGGTACGGCCGGACGTGCTCGTCGCTGCTCTGCGTGAACTGCTCGAAGGTGCCGTCGAAGTGCACCAGCCCCCTGTGCAGCATGACGATCCGCGGACGCAGCCGGCGCAGGAGCTCGGTGTCGTGCGTGACGACGACGCTGGTGCGCACCGCACCCGCGCGGGTTGCGGCGAAGGCGGGCTGCATGCGGTGGGTCGCGCCGATCAGCCCGTGGATCTGCGCGGCCATCTCGGGATCCAGGCCGGCGGTCGGCTCGTCGTAGAGCACCAGCACGGGGTCCATGACCAGTGCGCGCGCGACGGCCACGCGCTTGGCCATGCCGCCGGACAGCTCCTCGCGGTCGCGGTCCATCACCAGCGCGGGGTCCAGCCCGACGTCGACCAGCGCCTTGCGCGCCAGCGGCAGGATCTCGGCGTCCGACATGCCCTTCACCTCGCGCGGCAGCACGGAGAGGTTCTCGCGCACGGAGCCGGTGACCAGCGCGTTCCGCTGGAACACCAGCGCCCAGTGCAGGCGGATGCGATCCAGCTGGTCGCCGTCGGAGGAGTCGACCTCGCGGAGCGGCGCTGCACCGTCGGCGGCGGGGTCCACCGAGTGGTCGGCCACCAGCACGCGGCCCGCGTCGGGCGGATAGTGCGCGGTGATCAGCTTCAGCAGCACGGTCTTGCCGCAGCCGGAACCGCCGACGATCGCCATCAGCTCGCCGCGCGGGATGACCAGGTCGACCCCCTTCAGCACGGGCTTGCCGTCGAAGGACTTGTGCAGGCCCTCGACGACGACTTCGGGTGGCGTGGCGTGGTCCGGCATCGGATGGAGGGTACCGGGCGCGCTACGCTGCGGGAATGAGCGATGCACCGCGGAACCGGAAGCTGGCATTGGTGGTCTTCGGCGTGCCGATCACGGTGCTGGTGCTCATGGTCACCAGCGTCTTCCTGATCATGACGCGGCGGCAGGACCGGGCCAGCGTTCCGCCGGGCGCGCCGGCCGCCACGCCCGCGGCCGCCACCGGCCTTGCGCTGGCGGGGACGGAGTGGCAGTGCCTGACGATCGGCGGCACGGCGGTGAAGGACGCCCAGCCCCCGACGATCGCGTTCGGGGCGGACGGGCGCGCGTCGGGATACGCGGGCGTCAATCGCTACGGCGGCGCGTGGTCGTCCGCCGCCGGCACGACGCTGAAGCTGGGCCCGATGGCCGCCACGCGTATGGCCGGCCCGCCCGAGCGCATGGAGCTCGAGAACCGGTTCCTGGCGGCACTCGAGGGCGTGGAGTCCGCGAAGGTCGAGGGCGTGACGCTCACGCTCCGGCGCGCGGGCGCCGTGACGGCGACGTTCGGCAAGGTGCTCGCCTCCCCGAAGGGCGCGGCGGCCCCGTGACGCCGCGTACCGCGCTCAGTGCGCGGCCGCCTGCAT
>JBEIFT010000219.1:0-4750 GCA_040382255.1 Phycisphaeraceae bacterium | reverse complement strand
CGCCGACGCGCGTGCCGTTCACGAAGACCTCGGCGACGCTGCCGGCGCCCTCGAAGCGCAGCACGACGCGCCGGCCGGCCGCGTCGTCCATCATCCCCAGGTCCTTCTGGTACCAGCC
Organism: Phycisphaeraceae bacterium; assembly: GCA_040382255.1. Classification (GTDB taxonomy): domain Bacteria; phylum Planctomycetota; class Phycisphaerae; order Phycisphaerales; family SM1A02; genus UBA966. The sequence continues at coordinate 4,632 of JBEIFT010000219.1, read as the reverse complement.
GACGCCCGCGTACCAGCCGTTCCCCGACTCGGCGTCCGTGGCGTTCCACGTGTGCGGCAGGGTCACCGGGGTCCAGTTGGTCGCTTCGTCGAATCGCGAGACGTCGGCGCGGAACAGCTGCCATCCGTCGTTCAGCGGACGCACCAGGCGGTCAGCGCGCGATGGGTTCCCGACCGCGAGGGCCGCAAGGACGACGAGCAGGACGCGGAGCCGGGGCATGGGACCGCGCTCAGACCGCCGCGGCCACGTCCTGCCCGATGATCGCGTTGAGCGTCGGGCTGGGGCGCAGCGCGGCGGACGCCTTGCGAGCGTCCGGGCGGTAGTAGCCGCCGATGTCGACCGGCTTGCCCTGCGCGCCGTTCAGCTCGGCCACGATCTTCTGCTCGTTCGCGGTCATGTCTGCGGCGATCGGTGCGAAGTGCGCGGCCAGCGCGGGATCCTTCTTCTGCGCGGCCAGCGCCTGCGCCCAGTACAGGGCCAGGTAGAAGTGGCTGCCGCGGTTGTCCAGGTCGCCGACCTTGCGGGCCGGGCCCTTGTTGTTGCGCAGGTACTCGCCGGTGGCGGCGTCCAGGGTCTCGGCCAGCACGGCGGCCTTCGCGTTGCCCGTGCGCTGCGCCAGGTGGTCGAAGCTCGCGGCCAGCGCCATGAACTCGCCCAGCGAGTCCCAGCGCAGGCTGTTCTCAGCCACGAACTGCTGCACGTGCTTGGGGGCCGATCCGCCCGCGCCCGTCTCGAACAGGCCGCCGCCGTTCATCAGCGGGACGATCGAGAGCATCTTGGCGCTGGTGCCCAGCTCCAGGATCGGGAAGAGGTCGGTCAGGTAGTCGCGCAGAACGTTGCCGGTCACCGAGATGGTGTCCAGGCCCTGCTTCATGCGCTCCAGGCTGTGACGGCACGCCGCGGCGGGCTCCAGGACACGGATGTCCAGGCCCGCCGTGTCGTGCGTGGCGAGGTACGCGTGCACCTTCTTCAGGAGCTCGGCGTCGTGCGGGCGCTTGGCGTCCAGCCAGAAGACGGCGGGCGTGTTCGAGACGCGCGCGCGCGTGACGGCCAGCTTCACCCAGTCCTTGATCGCGGCGTCCTTGACGCGGCAGGCGCGCCAGATGTCGCCCGCCTCGACCGCGTGCTGCAGCAGCACGGTGCCGGCAGCGTCCACCACGCGAACGGTGCCCGCGGCCTTGATCTCGAAGGTCTTGTCGTGGCTGCCGTACTCCTCGGCCGCCTGCGCCATCAGGCCCACGTTCGGCACGCTGCCCATGGTGCGCGGGTCGAAGGCGCCGTTCGCCTTGCAGAAGTCGATCACGGCCTGGTAGATGCCGGCGTAGCTGCGGTCGGGGATGACCGCCTTCGCGTCCTGGGTCTTGCCCTGCGCGTTCCACATCTTGCCACCCTCGCGCAGCATGGCGGGCATGCTGGCGTCGACGATCACGTCGCTCGGCACGTGCAGGTTGGTGATGCCCTTGTCGCTGTCGACCATGGCGATCGCCGGGCCGTTCGCGTAGACGCCCTGGATGTCGGCCTCGATCGCCTTGCGGTCGGCCTCCGGCAGTGCGGCGATCTTGGCGACCAGGTCACCGAAGCCGTTGTTCACGTCGACGCCGGCCTTGGCAAGCAGCGCGCCGTGCTTCTCGAAGACCGGCTTGAAGAACACCTTCACGGCGTGGCCGAAGATGATCGGGTCGCTGACCTTCATCATCGTGGCCTTCATGTGCAGGCTGAAGAGGACGCCCTGCGCGCGGGCGTCGGCCACCTGCTGCTCCAGGAAGGAGACCAGCGCCTTCTTGCTGAGGAACGTGCCGTCGACGATGTCGCCGGCCTCGAGCTTGATGCCGTCCTTCAGCACGCTCGCGGCGCCGTCGGCACCGACGAACTCGATGCGCGCGGTCGTCGCGGCCGGGACCGTCACCGACTTCTCGTTGCCGAAGAAGTCGCCCGACTGCATCGACGCGACGTGCGCCTTGCTGTCGGCCGACCAGGCGCCCATCTTGTGCGGGTTGGCCTTGGCGTAGTCCTTCACGGCCTTGGGGGCACGGCGGTCGCTGTTGCCCTCGCGGATGACCGGGTTCACGGCGCTGCCCTTGACCTTGTCGTAGCGCGACTTCGCGTCCTTCTCGGCGTCGGTCTTCGGCTCGTCGACGTAGTCGGGCAGCGCATAGCCCTGCTTCTGCAGCTCGGCGATGGCGGCCTTGAGCTGCGGCACGGACGCGCTGATGTTCGGCAGCTTGATGACGTTGGCGTCCGGCGTCAGGCACAGCTTGCCCAGCTCGGCCAGCGCGTCGGCCTGGCGCTGCTCGGGCTTCAGCAGCTCGGGGAACGCGGCGATGATGCGGCCGGAGAGGCTGATGTCGCGGGTCTGGACGTCGATGCCCGCGGGCTTCGTGAACGCGCGGATGATCGGCAGGAACGAGTACGTCGCGAGCGCCGGGGCCTCGTCGGTGTGGGTGTAGATGATGGTCGGGGTGGGCATCGCGTGGTACCTCGTGTGGGTCGTGCGTGGTCCGGAAGACGGACCGCGCAGTGTACGAGAACCCCGCGTTTCCCGGCGAATCAGGGGCGCCACGCCGAGAGGACGGCGCCCAGGTCGGCCCCGTCCACGGCCCCGCTGCCGTCCAGGTCGCCCCGCCCGGGGTTGCCCCAGTTCGAGAGCAGGATGCCCAGGTCGACGCCGTCGATCCGGCCGTCGCCGTCGAGGTCCGGCGTCTGCCGCACCTGCTCCACGACGCCCGCGCCGGGGGGCGCCGGGTTCCACACCGCGCCCCACTGCGCCGCGTCGCCGCGCAGGTCGAGGAGCAGGAACTCGGTCGCCTCGCGCCGCACGATCGCCAGCTGCTGCGCGCGCGTGATCGAGCCGGAGTCGCAGAAGATGATCGCGCTGTCGATGAAGCCGCAGTGCGAACCGCCGGTGATGCTGACGAACTGCGCCGGGCCGCGGAGGTTCGCGTACATCGGGACGTCGGTCGATGGCGGGACGATCGTGTCCTGGCTGCCGACCAGGAGCCGCGTCGCGCACCACACGTTCGACGCCGCCGCGACGGAACTGGGCGACGTGTCGGCCGCCGCCATCGGCACGGCGCAGCGGATGCGCGGGTCGGACGCCGCCGCCAGCACCGCGCAGCCGCCGCCCATCGAGTGGCCCATCACGCCGCGGCGGTCGCCCGCGATCGCGCCGGCCCACGGCGACGCCGGGTTCGCGCCCTCCGCGGCCAGCCAGTCCAGCGAGCTCACGAAGTCCGCGGCGAAGCCCGCGTGGCTGGGCGCGAGGCCGCCGTTGGTCTGCGGCATGATCACCACGAAGCCCCACGACGCCAGGTGCGCGCCGGTGGACTGGTACAGCGTGACGGCCGAAAGGAATCCGTGGCCGAACGCCACGATCGGGTACGGACCGTTCGCCGTGTCGACCGGCGCGCCCACCGTCGTGCCCGTCGCGGGGTAGTGGACCGTGGAGAGGAAGGTGCTGCCGTCCGCGCGCACCACCGTGAAGTCGCGCCGCGCCGCCACCAGCGGGCCGGGCTGCGAGAGGTCCTGCGCCACCGCCGGAGCGGACCAGGCGACCGACAGGACGAATGCGAGGATGCGTGCGACGATGGTCCCGGTGGGCATGGGGGCCTCCGGCCGCAGGATAGGAGCGACGCGCCGAATTCGCGTCCCGATTCGGCCCACGCCGACAATGGGCTGTGGAGGACCGCCACCCATGCGCGCAACGCCCCTGATCCCCTGCCTGCTTGCCGTGCCGGTCATGGCACTTGCCGCCTCCGCACCGCCGATGGGCGCGCCGCCAACCGCCACCTCCGGCGCGCTGCCCGCCCCCAGCGTCACGATCCAGGAGAAGGACGGCGTCCGCACGATCACCGCGAACGGTATCCCCGACCACCAGCCCGGCAAGTTCCCCAGCCGCGGTAACCCCAACGCGATCAGCGCGCAGCAGTACGTGTTCCGCGTGACGCTTTCGCCAAAGGACACGGGCCGGCTGACCCCGCACGGCCACGACTGGGCCGGCGTCGCGGTGAACGGCGTGCCCTTCGAACCCGGCACCGCCGAGGCGTGGAAGAACGACCCCAGCACCGGCTGGCACATCGAGGGCATCCAGCCCGCGGCCGGACGCCCGGTGCTTGGCATGGACGCCAACAACGCCCACGTGCAGCCGAACGGCTCGTACCACTACCACGGCGTGCCGACGGGCCTGCTTTCGAAGCTTGCCGCGGCGAAGGGCACGAAGCCCGGCCAGGCAATGCTGCTCATCGGCTGGGCGGCCGACGGCTTCCCGATCTACGACTTCCACGGGTACGCGAAGGCCGACGACGCGACCAGCGCGATCAAGGAACTGCACAGCGGCTGGCGCCTGAAGAAGGGCGAGCGTCCGGGTGGCGACACAGGCCCGGGCGGCGCATACGACGGCACCTACACCGAGGACTACGAGTACGTCGCCGGCAGCGGCGACCTGGACGAGTGCAACGGCCGGACGGGCGTCACGCCCGAGTTCCCGAAGGGGACCTACCACTACGTGGTCACGGCGGAGTTCCCGTTCGTCACGCGCGCGCTGAAGGGCGAGCGCGACCCGAGCTTCAGCAAGGGTCGCAGCGGGCCTCCCGGCGGGCGACGTGGCGGCCCGGGCGGGCCCGGCGGCGCGGGCGG
>JBEIFT010000218.1:0-4758 GCA_040382255.1 Phycisphaeraceae bacterium | reverse complement strand
CGGAGCGTGGCCTCGTCGCAGGCGAAGGTGATGCGGACATGGTCGGCGGCGCAGTCGCCGAAGTCGCCGCCGGGCACGACGGCGACGTGCGCCTCGGCGAGCAGCGCCTCGGCATAGGACTGGCCGTCGGTGACCGCGCGGCCGCCCGGCGAGCGCAGGCCCTTGCAGGCGGCCACCGACGGGAACGCGTAGAAGGCGCCCGTCGAGCGGACGTTCGCGAAGCGCGGGATCGCGGGCAGCAGCTCGTTCACGATCGCGGCGCGCGCGGCGAACGCCTTGCGCATGCGCTCGACCTCGGGCGCGCTGCGCTCGGAGAGCGCCTCGACGATCGCCGGCATGAAGAACGCCGGGATGTTGTTCGTCATCTGCGCCTGCAGCTTGATGAGCTCGGGGATGAACGCGCCCGCGCCCGGCGCGGCGACGTACCCGATGCGCCAGCCCGTCATCGCGAACGCCTTGCTCATGCCGTTCACCGTGACGACGCGGCCCGCGAGCGGCGCGTACGAGCCGGGCGACCACGGCGCCATGCCGGGACACTGCTCGGGATACGTGAGCTTCTCGTAGATCTCGTCGCTGATCACGTTGACGTGCGGGTGGGGCGCGATCACGTCGCAGAGCGCGCGCAGCTCGCCCGGCGTGTAGGCCATGCCGCATGGGTTCGACGGGCTGTTCAGCAGCACGGCGACGGTGCGCGGCGTGATCGCGGCCGCGAGCTGCGCGGGCGTGACCTTGAAGCCGTTGGCGAGCGCGCCCGGCACCTCGATGCAGCGCCCGCCGGCCAGTTCGATGAGCGGGCGGTAGCTGACCCACGCGGGCGTGGGCAGCACGACCTCGTCGCCCGGCTCGATCATGGTCTGCAGCACCAGGTAGATGGCGTGCTTCGCGCCGGCGGTGATCGAGATGTCCTCGGGCGCGCACGCGATCCCGTTCTCGCGCGAGAGCTTGGCGGCGATGGCGGCACGCGCCTCGGCGGTGCCGGGCGTGGCGACGTACTTGGTCTGCCCGGCCTGCAGCGCGCGCTCGGCGGCGGCCTTGATGTTGGCGGGCGTGTCGAAGTCCGGCTCGCCCGTGCCGAAGGCCACCACGTCGACGCCCTGCTTCTTCAGCGCGGCGGCCCTGGCGGCCACCGCGAGCGTGGCACTTTCCTTCATCCTGGCGACCCGTTCGGCAACCTTCATCGCGGAAGCAGTGTAGGGGCGGCTCCGGCGCGTGCATCGGCCCGTACACTCCATCCAATGCACTACGACGCACACCAGCCCGTGCTGGACGACCTGAAGGCGCGGATCACAACCATCCGCGACTCCCTTTAACTACCCACTCAAGGTCAGGGAACGCGAGCGACTCTCGGCCCGCATGGAATCGGCCGAATTCTGGAACGAGCCCCGCTCCGCCCAGAAGGTCATCGACGAGCTGAAGGTCATCCGGGCGCAGATCGAGCCCCTCGAGGCCGCCATGAAGGCCTACGAGGATGCCGAGGTCGGCTACCAGATGGCCAAGGAGGCCGGCGACGCCGACCTGCTGGTCGAGGTCGATGCCGGCATCCACCAGCTGGTGCAGGACATGGACAAGGTCGAGACGCAGAGCCTGCTCTGCGGCAAGCACGACCACCGGAACTGCTTCATCACCATCCAGGCCGGCGTGGGCGGCACCGAGGCCAACGACTGGGCCGAGATGCTGGAGCGCATGTACCTGTACTGGTGGAACGAGATGGGCTTCAAGGTCGAGGAGATGCACCGGCTGCACGGCAGCGAGGTGGGCATCGCCGAGGCCGTGTACCGCCTGAGCGGCCCCTTCGTCTACGGCTACATGAACTGCGAGCGCGGCACGCACCGCCTGGCGCGCGTCAGCCCGTTCAACGCCGAAGGCAAGCGGCAGACCAGCTTCGCCACCGTGGACGTGGTGCCCGAGTTCGAGGACAACGGCCTGACGATCCCCGAGAAGGACGTCGAGATCGTCGCCTTCGTGCGCGCCAGCGGCCCCGGCGGCCAGAACGTCAACAAGGTGGCCAGCGCGATCCGCGTGACCCACATCCCCACCGGCATCCAGGTGGTGGCCAGCACCTACCGCGACCAGCCGCAGAACAAGGCGCAGGCCCTGGCCGTGCTGCGTTCCAAGCTGGAGGCGCTGGAGGAGGAGAAGCGCGCCGCCGAGCTCGAGGCCGCCACCGGCGGCAAGGTCGACCGCGGCTGGGGCACGCAGATCCGCTCGTACGTGCTGTACGACAACCGCGTGAAGGACCACCGCACGGGCTTCGAGGTGATGGCCCCGCAGAAGGTGCTGGACGGCGGCATCGGCGGCTTCATCGACGCCGAGCTGAAGCGCCGGCGTGCCGAACGCGAACTGGCGGAGGCCAGCAGGTGACGACGCCCGCGGACGAGCGCATGCCCGTCCGCGTGGCGAGCGCAGCGGCCGCGTTCCTGGCGGGTGCGGCGGCGGCCGGCATCGCCGGTGCCGGCGCGGTGCTGCTGTCCGCGCCCGACCGCGCGATCCTGGACTACCCCGAGTGGGACGGCGCGCTGCACGCGGTGCCGGGCATCGGCTGGGCAGCGCTGCCCATCGGCGCCGGGCTGGCCGTGGCGACGGCCGCGTGGGCCCGCCGACGCGGCGTGTCGCTGGACTGGGTGGCCGGGTTCCTGGGCACCGCGTGCCTGGCCGCGACGGTCAGCGTCTGGAACGCGATGGAGGCCTTCGAGAGCGACCGTGTCCGCGAGCGCCTGCAGGAGCGGCAGGAACTGGCCGCGTCGGCCGCGGGCCACGTGATGGGCGAGATGCTGGCCGCCTACGACCGCATGGCCGCGCGCGGGCTGGCGCAGGACCTGGCCGCCTGGCGCCGTGACGCCACGGCGTACCGCGTGGACCTGCGCGGCACGGTGGCGCTGGCGGCCTGCCTGCCCGACGGCACGGTGCGCGACGCCGTGCCCGAGGATTCGGCGGCGCCGATGCGCACGCCCCCGGTGCAGGCGGCGATCGCAGCCGCCGCGGCCGCGGGCCAGCGCGGGATGGCGACCCTGGTGCCGCTGGCGGCCGATCGCGGGCACCCGCGGCTGGTGGCCGTCGCGCGGTGCGACGACGACGCCGTGCTCGCGTGCCTGATGGACCCGCAGGAGGCGCTTGCACCGGTGATGGCCGCGGTCGCGCCGGGGTGCGCCATCGAGCTGACGGCGGGCGATGCCCCGGCCGCGGTCGCCGGCGCCACGGACACCGCCGCCGCACCGATCTTCCTGCGCGAGGTCGAGGGCCCGCGCCTTGCCGCAGGCATCGCGCCCGCGCGGCTCGACGTGGCGCGCCAGGCCTGGCAGGCCTCGGTGCGTCCCTCGCGCGCGTGGCTGGACGCGCAGCACGACCGGGCGAACACCGTGGTGCTGGCGCTGGGGACGATGCTTGCGGCGACGGTCGCGATGCTGGTGTCTTCCATCGCGCGCGCCGCACGCGCCACGAGCACCGCTTGCACCATGGCCACGGCCGCCCGCGCCGGCGAGGCGCGCATGCGGATCGCCGAACGCGGCCGCGAGGCGATCGCGCACGAATCCGCCCACGTGCTGCGCGCGCGCATCCGCGAGACGGCGCGCGCGCTCGACGCCGCGACCGACGCACGCACGACCGAGGACGTCCGGCGCGACGCCCTGCGCCGCGTGGGCGCCAGCCTGGCGCACGCCGAGGCCGAGATCGCGGCGCTCCTGGAGCCGCCGCCGCACTCGCGCGTCACCCGGCTGGCCGCCGAGGACGACTTCCTGCCGCACTACGCCGGGGCCGTGCTGGATTTCGAGGACGGTCCGACCATCCACCTGGTGCGTCCCGTGCCGGCGGGCGCGCTGGCCGCGGTGCAGCATGACCTCGGCACCGAGGCGTTCGCGATCGTCACCAGCGACAATCCGATGAGCGCCCTGGCACCCGCCGAGACGAACGAGCTGCGGCGGGGCGTGCTGGCCCTGGAGCTTCGTACCGCGGGCGCCGCCCACAGGCCCGTCACCGGGCGCAGCCCGGACGGCGCGTGGAGCGAGCACTCGTTCGCCGCGGCGATCGGGCCGGTCGAGGCCGAGGCGCTCGCCCAGCTGCACGGCCAGCGCGCGTACTTCTGGTTCGACGGCCGGCAGTTCGTGGTGCACGAGGTCGTGGGCGCGCGCCGCACCGTGGCGCTGCCGCCGGCGCCCGCCCCCGGGGGGCGAGCATGACCGAGCCCGCGCCGATCCTGCACCTGGTTGCCAGCGGCGACCCCGCAGCGATGCGCGAGTGCATGGACCGCTTCGGCGGCCTGGTCTGGTCGCTGGCGCGACGCCTCTCGGCCACCGCGTCGGACGCGGACGACGCCGTGCAGGAGATCTTCATCGACCTGTGGAAGAGCTCCGAGCGCTTCGACCCGGCGATCGCCAGCGAGACGACGTTCGTCGCGATGATCGCGCGGCGCCGGCTGCTCGACCGCGGCCGCCGGCGGCAGCGCCGCATCGACACCGCCCCGCTGCCCGAGGCCCCCACGGCCGCCACGACCGGGCCCGCGCCCGACCGCACCGAGCTTGCCGAGGAGGCCGGCCGCGCCGAGGCCGCGATGCGCCAGCTGCGGCCCGAGCAGCAGCGCGTGCTGCAGCTCTCGATCTTCCACGGCTGCAGCCATGAGGAAATCGCGCGCTCGACCGGCCTGCCGCTGGGCACCGTGAAGACGCACGCGCGGCGCGGCCTGATCAAGCTGCGCGAGATGCTCACGCAGGAAGGCGCGCTGGAGAAGGACGTAAATTGATCCTGCCACAGTAGTGGCCAGGTGGG
>JBEIFT010000217.1:0-4771 GCA_040382255.1 Phycisphaeraceae bacterium | reverse complement strand
GCGTGGCGCGCGCGCAGGTGGTGATCGCCGACTCGCCGCGCGGCGCGGCGCCCGGGACCGCGGCCGGCGGTTCGGCCGCGGTGACCGTGGCGATGCGTGCGGGCGCGATGCCGCAGGACCTGGTCGACGCCGTCGCGACGCTCGTCGCGGGCGCGTGCCCGGGCATCCGTGCGGAGCAGGTGGCGATCGTCGATTCGGTGGCGGGCCGTGTGCGGCACCCGCGCAGCGCGGACGCGCGCGCCGCGGCCGACGCCGTGCGCTCGCGCGAGGAGCAGGCTGCGGCGACGGTCGCGTCGGTGCTGGCCGACGTCGTCGATGCGCACGTCGAGGTGCGCGAGTCGCCCTCGGGCGGCGTGGTCGCCACCGTGGAGCTTCCGCGTGCGTGGGCGATCGCCCGCGCCGAGGCGGAGCAGGGCGGCGACCTCGATGCGTTCGCCGCGCGCCAGCGTGACCGGATCCGCGCGCAGGTCGAGCCCTTCCTCGCGTGCCCGTCGGGGCCGTGCCCGGTGGTCGTGGCGGTGCGCGTCGCGGCCGAGGCCGTTGCCGGGCCTGCCTACGAGGCGTCGGTGCCGGATGCGGGTTACTCGGGTCGCTCGGCGGCGCAGGTCGCCGTGGCGGATGCGGCCGCTCGTGAACGCCGCACGCCGCTGGGCCCCGCGGCAATCGCGGAATCGCCGGTGCCTGTCGCGTGGTGGATCGCGGGCGTCGCCGGCCTGGGAGTCGCGGCGTGGTTTGCGTGGCGCCGTCCGTGGGCGACGGCCGTTGCGGCCGCGCAGGATCCGGACGGGCTGGCCGGCGACGGGGACGAGGACGTGGGACCCGCCGTCGCCGCGTCGGAGGCTGCCGACCTGGTGCGGCAGAACCCCGCGGCCGCTGCGGCGATCGTGGCGGGCTGGGTGGACGGGGGCTTCGAATCGCGTGCCGCGCACCTGGTGGTGGTGCTGGACTCGGACGCGGCCTCGCTGCTCCTGGGCGAGCTTCCCGTCGAGGCGGTGCGCCGCGTCACCGACGCGCTGGGCGAGCTGGATGCGCCCGCCGCCGACGAGCTGGCCGATGCGTCCGAGGGGTTCCTCGAGGAATTCGAGGTCGCCCGCGAGGGCGGCGCGTATCGTGGCGGCTCCGAGGCCGCATGAACCACCCGAGCGAACCCGAACCCGAGATGCCCGTCCGTCGCGTCGCGCCGCCCGGCGACGAGCCGATGCATGTGCCGTCCTCGCAGGAGCAGGTCATCGCCGCGGCGCTGGTCGCCGTGCTGGGCCAGGTACGGGCCGGGCTGGACGCGGTGCACCACGCGGCCGAGAACGACCCGCGCGTCCGAGAGGCGCTGCGCGCGGTCCGTGAATCCGCATCGCGCCTCGGGCGCGAGGGCGCGTCCGGCGGGGCAGGTGCCGACGGCTCGGGCTCCGGTCGCGATGCAGGGTGATTTCCCCGCCTGAAATCCGATCCACGCGGGGGCGGGGCGCCGATGAACCCGGTGGCGGGAGGTCCCGCCACGGAGCAGAACGCCCATGGACGCCGCGCTGCAGCTTGCCACCGACCATCGCCCGCGCTTCGAGCTTTCCGATCCTGCGTCGGGTGCCGTCCGCGCCGACCGCCTGCGCCTGCGCCGCGGCGTGCGTTCGCTGGTGGGTCAGCGCGGCGGCGTCATGCTGCTGACGCTCGCGTCGGTTGGTGCCGAGGTACGCATCGACTGCCGGATGGCCCGCGCCGCCGTCTCGCTCGAGCTGGCTACCGACTGCTCGGATGCGGCCGAGCTCCTGCGCGGATCGTTCGAACTGCTGCGCACCGAGTGCGCGCGCCTTGGGCTTGCGCTCGACCGCATCGCGTGCGCCGGCCCGGCGCCGCGCCCGATCGCGGCCTGATGTGGACCGACCGTCGCGTCCGGGGACCGGCGTCAGCCCCTTCGCGGGTTGCGCGGGCTCGCTCCGTCGCCGGGTTCGCGCCCGTGGCGCGGCGGCGTCCGCGGCTGCGCGGTCGCGGCACGCGCCATGCTGCCCACGCGCGAAGCCTGCTCGGCGTCTCCCTCGGGCGCGGCGGCGTCTTCGTCCGCGGCCGGAGGCTCGGCGCCCATGAGGCGGGCGAAGACCAGTCGCCCCGCGTTCGTCTGCACGGTGTTCGTGATCACCGCATCGACGGTCTGGCCGACCTGCGCGGCGCCCTGGTCCACCACGACCATCGTTCCGTCCGCCAGGTAGCCGACGCCCTGGCCGGGGTTCTCGCCTTCCTTCACGAGCGCCACGCGCAGCGCGTCGCCGGTGGCGGTGCCCGGGCGCACCGCGTTGGCCACCGCGTTGAGGTTCAGCACGGCCACGCCGTTGATCTGCGCCACGCGCTCCAGGCCCGTGTCGGTCGTGACGATGCGGAAGCGCTCGGCCTTCGCCAGCTCGACCAGCGCGCGGTCGACCGATCGGCCGTCGGCGCGGACCTCCTCGATCTCGAGGTCCAGGAACGGGTTCGCCTGCAGCCGCTGCAGGAGGTCCAGCCCGCGGCGGCCCCGCTGGCGCTTGGCCGGGTACGACGAATACGCGAGCGCCTGCACCTCGTCGATCACGAACTGCACGATGATCACCGGCGCGTCGATGATGCCCGTGCGGGCCAGCTCGTCGATGCGGCCGTCGACGAGCGCCGACGTGTCCAGCAGCAGGGGGCGCGCGCCGCGCGTCTGGCGCGCGAACTCCACGTAGGGGATGACCAGGCGGAAGTCGTCGCGCGTCGTGAGCACGACGCTCACCGAGAGGTAGACCAGCACGATGCCGAGCGTGACCTTCGCCAGGCTCAGGTAGACCGCGCCGCCCTCCTTCATTTCCCATGCCGACGCGATCAGGTCGATGATGGAGCCGACCGCCACCGCGCCGACCAGTCCGAGCATGGTGCCGACGAAGATCGCGACCACCCACGCCAGGCGCTTGTTGGGCGTCAGGGCGTCGACGACGATCACGATGATGCCCACCGCGACCGAGGCCATCATCAGCCCGATCACCGTGGTGAAGCCGAAGTCCAGCGCGTTGGTGCGGTTGCTCGAGACCGTCAGCACGACCACCGAGATCAGGACGACGACGAAGATCGCCCGGACCACCGTCATCAGGATGCGCTGGGCGCGGGCGTCCTCGGCGGCCAGGCGGTTGCGCCGGGCGCTGGGCGGCGTGGCGGGGGCGGGCTGCTCGGCCGGGGTCTCGTCGCTCACGCGGGCGAGTGTAGCCCTGCGGGCCCCGATTCCCCGGGGCCTCCGTGCGCCCGGCGGCGCTAGGATGCACGCTCCCGTGGCGGCCAGGAGGACGGCCGGGCCCCGTCGTCGGTTGGCCCGTGAACCTGGTCAGGGCTTGACCGCAGCAGCCATAAGCGTCGTCGGCCGAGCGCCGGACCGCCTGGCCGTCCTCCCAGCCGCCCCGGGTTTTTCGTTCCGCACCAGTGTCCGTCACCGACCGCAACGGTCGCCCGCGAGGTCCCCGTGGCAAGCACGACGCGCAGCAAGAAGAAGGATGCCGAGCCCGCGCCCGAACCGGCGGCGGACGGCGGCATGCTGATCCCCGGCCTGGAGCCGCCCGCGCCGAAGGCGTACACGGTGCTCGCGCGCCGGTACCGGTCGCGGACGTTCGACGAGGTGGTGGGGCAGGAAGCGATCGCACGCACGCTCAAGAACGCGATCGCGACGGGGCGCACCGCGCACGCGTACCTCTTCTGCGGGACCCGCGGCGTCGGCAAGACCAGCATGGCGCGCATCTTCGCGCGCGCGCTCAACGCGCACGGGCAGACGCAGGCCGCGGCGATCGGCGACGCGATCCTGCGCGGCGAGGACATGGACGTCGTCGAGATCGACGGCGCGTCGAACCGCGGCATCGACGACGCGCGCGACCTGATCGCGGGCGCGGGCATCGCGCCGGCCCGCAGCCCGTACAAGATCTACATCATCGACGAAGTGCACATGCTGACGACGCCGGCGTTCAACGCCCTCCTGAAGACGATGGAGGAGCCGCCGGCGCACGTGAAGTTCATCCTGTGCACCACCGAGCCGCACAAGGTGCCGGCCACCATCCAGAGCCGCTGCCAGCGCTTCGACTTCCGCAACATCCCCGCGACCGCGATCGCCGGGCACCTGCGCGACGTCCTCTCGAAGGAGGGGATCGGCGCGGAGGACGCGGCGGTGATGCAGGTGGCGCGCCTGGCGAACGGCTCGATGCGCGACGGGCTGAGCCTTCTGGACCGCCTGGTGGCGGCGAGCACGGACGGGCGCATCACGCAGGCGCTGCTCCAGGACGTGCTGGGAATACCCGATTCGGCACTGGTCAACGGCCTGGTCGCCGCGATCGGCTCGGGCGACGCGAAGGCGGCGCTGGGATCGGCGGCGGGGCTGCTCGAGTCGGGCACGTCCGTCGAGCAGGCGATCGAGCTGCTGGCCGACCGCTTCCGCACGCTGATGGTGGCCCTGGTCTGCGGCGCGGACAGTGCGCTGGTGGAGCTGGCCGACGAGGCCCGCGCCGAGGCCGCGCGCGACGCCGCGATGTTCGACCCCGCCACGCTGGCGCACACCATCGCCGTGTGCGACGCCGTGCTGCGCGCCGTCAAGCAGAGCTCGGCGCCGCGCACGCTCTTCGACGCCGCGATCGTGCGGCTGGCGCTGGCGGCGCGGTTCGCGCCGGTCGGCGAGGCCGCGTCCGGTGCGCCGCCTTCGGAGCCTCCCGCAAAAAAAGCGCCGCGCCCCTCGTGACGGCCGCGGCGGCGCCGGCCCCTCGGCCGGTCGTGCCGCCGCCTGCCGTGCGTGGGGCGCTCCTCG
>JBEIFT010000216.1:0-4795 GCA_040382255.1 Phycisphaeraceae bacterium | reverse complement strand
TCTGCGCCGACCCGACTGACGCGGCCACGTGGCAGCGCGAAACCCGCGCACTCGACGCAGCTCACGCCGAACACCCAAGGTCCGAGCGGCTCGTCATCGTGCTGGACGCCAGCGGGGCACGGGCACTCAGCCACCCGAAGACGCAGGTGCTGCCTGCGCATCAGTGGCTGCTTGCACCAAAGTGAACGCGCCGACGGGGACGAGTGCGGCCGTCTGACGCGCACTGAAAGCGACGCAAAAAGCGACGCACATCACGCCCCCAAAGCGGCGCAAAGAGCGTCACAGCACCCGACTGCCCCGGTTCGCACTGCTTCGTTTGACTCTCGCGTAACCCCCCAAACGCAGCGTGGTTGTGCCGCTCGGTGCGAGCGAACACAACCACGTGCGTTCTTCTTCAGTGGGCGGAGAGGGATTCGAACCCCCGTAGGCATAAGCCAGCAGATTTACAGTCTGCCCTCGTTGGCCGCTTGAGTATCCGCCCAATGGGTTGTCGCCCGGGTCGCCGGGCACGCCTCGCCTGGGCCGTTGGGGGCCCGCGCGGGGAGAGGGATTGTAGCAGGGATCCGGCCGCCCCCAAGGGGCTGGGAACCGCTGGTTATCCCGCCGACGCCATCGTCGGAAAGCCGCCGACCGGACTTGAACCGGCAACCTCGAGATTACAAATCACGTGCTCTGCCAATTGAGCTACGGCGGCGCAGGCCGAAGTCTAGCACCGCCCCGCCCCTGGCCCCGCCGCTTACGGCGATGCCACCGGCAGCGGCTGCGACTCGATGCTGCACTCGCTCGAGCTGTAGTGGTAGCCCGAGGTGTACGTGGTGAGCGACTGGCACGACGAATACGTCGTCCCGCCGTCGGTGCTCAGCTCGAACTTGATGCCCGAAGCCTTCCACGACTGGTACGTGCTGGCGCGGACGGTGCTGGGCGACAGGCCGTTGTACTCGCCGCCGTAGTAGCTGTCGTTCACGCCGATGATGGCGCTGAAGTACTTGTACTTGGTGAAGTCCTTCACGCCGCCGCTGGGCGTGTAGTTGACCACCGACGTCACCGAGCCCTGCGTGGCCGTCAGCTGGATCTGCGTGCTCGAGATGACGTACGTCAGCGTGAACGGCAGCGTGATGTTCATGCCCAGGTAGGTGTTGCCGCTCCCGGTCACCGCCAGCGTGGGCTCGCTGGTGGTGATGTTCTGGCTCTGCGTCGAGTAGCTGGACGTGTTGCCGATGCCGATGAACGCGCCGGCCTGGCCGCCGCCGTTGGTGCCCGCGTGCGACGTGATCTGCATGACCGTCGGCAGGCCGCCCGCCACCACGGCCGACGAGCCGGTCTCGAACAGGTCGAGCTCGGGGATCGTGCTGTTGGTGGTGCACGCGCTGCCGGGGCCGGCGTTCGAGTCGCCGTAGTACCAGTGGCCGTAGGTCGTGTTGATCAGGTTCGGCGTGTCGGATCCGTCGACGCCGTAGCCGTTAAGGTAGAAGTTGGCATTGACCGGGCCGTCCTTGCCGACGATGCTCGAGAAGTCGACAGTCACCGTGATGCGCAGCTTGTCGGTCGTGGCGCTGGGGCCCTTCAGCAGGTACAGGTTGTTGACCGCGAAGTCGTTCCAGTACGCCGAGTTGTTGTTCTTGTCGTAGATCTTGACGGTGGTGCCGGTGCTGTCCTGCACCGAGCTTCCGTACGAGGGCAGCGCGTCGGACCGCGACGAGATCGACCAGTTCGGCGCCGTCGTGTCCGTGCCGCCGTTGCCGCTGCCGCACGCGCCCCACTTGGCCAGCAGGAGCGCCAGGTCGGCGCCGTCCACGCGGCCGTCGCCGTTCAGGTCCTCGGCACAGGTGGTGGCACCGGACGCATGCAGCGCAGTGGCCACGCAACCGATCGAGAGCGCGGTGATGGAGAGGACGGAACCGAGGGTGCGGAACGACTTCATGGGGAACTCCTGGTCTGGCGAATCAGCGGCGCGTTGCCGGTGAAATTGCGATTGCACCACACCTGCACAGGGACGCATCCCCGCAATTCCCCCGGTCGGACAGATTTTTCGCGACCCAAACCGCCCGTTATCGGCGCCGCCCCCCTTCCGCCGCGCTGCGACCCTCACCCAATGATCGTCCGCCGCCGCTTCACGTAATCCCACACCACGAACCGGTCCAGCTCCTTCCCCGCCACGAAGAACACCCGTCCGCCCGTCCCCTCGGCCATGCGGTGGGCGAACTGGACGTCGTCCTCGGTCTGGCTCCAGCTGGGCAGCAGGAAGACGTTGATCGTGATGCCGGCGTCCTTGCAGCGCATCGACTCGCGGATGGTCTCGCGTTCGGTGCGCGGGTCGGGCGGGTACAGCATGTAGAGGTCGCTGCCCTCGAAGTGCGCGGTGGGCAGGCCGTCGGTGATCAGCATCACCTGGCGGTTGGGCGTGGGCCGGCCGCCCAGCCACTGGCGCGCCAGCTGCAGCGCGCGCTGGATGTTGGTGAAGTGGAGCGGCAGGTCCATCTCGGTGATCTCGGGGTCCGCCATGTCGGCGCGCAGGCGCACGACGGGCTCGTGGATCGTCACCGGCTTGGGCATGATGCCGGGCACTTCGCCGGGGCTGCGCAGGCGCGCCAGCGTGTACATCTCGATGAACTGCAGGAAGTCGCCCGGGTACTCGGTGCGGATCAGGCCGTCCAGCGCCATCGCCATGCGCTTGGCTTGCACGTACTGGCCGCCGTGGCGCATCGAGCCCGACATGTCCATGATCACCGCGGTGGCGCACTTGGGCTGCTGCCGCGTGCGGTGCACCACGATGTCGTCGCCGCGCATGCGCACGGGCGTGCCGGGCGCGCGCGGGCCGTCCGCGGATTCGCGCAGCAGCGCGTTCACCATGCTCTGCGGGATGTCCATCGCCGACGGGCTGTCGCCGAACTCGTACGGCCGCGTGGCCGGCAGCTCGACGGCGCCGTCCGCGCTGGTCACGCCCTCGTGGCGCCCGCTGCGCGCGGCCTGCAGGTCGCCGAAGATGGTCGAGAGCAGGCTGCGCTGGTAGAGCCGCATGGCCTTCGGCGTCACCTGCCAGCCCCCCTGCGGCGTGCGCGCGAGCCCCGCTTCCTCGGCCAGGCGTTCGAGCAGCTCGTTCACGCGGCGCTGGGCGTCGCGCAGGCTGTCCACCTGCTCCTGCGGCGCGAACTGCTGCAGCGCGTCCAGGTCGATGATGGCGGGCTTCGCTTCCTCGAGCGCACGGCGCAGCTGCTCAAGCAGGCGCTCGATCTCCTCCAGCTCGTCCTTCACCTCGATCGCGCGCGGCACGTCGAGCGCCTCGCGGCCCGTGAACGCCCAGCGCGCGGTCAGCTGGTCGACCTCGTACTTCTCGCGCAGCCGCTCCAGCGCGTGCGTGAGCGCGCGCTGCGCGGGCGAGCCTTCCTTCAGGCGGTACCACAGGCGCTCGAGGTCGCGCAGCTGCTCGCCGGCGATCGCGCGCGCGATGCGCTTGGCGACCTCGGGCGCGTCGGCGGGCACCACGGCGTCGGCCGCGGCCTGCTGGAACTCGCGCGCGGCCGTCTCGACCGCCGGCGCGGGGTCGAACGTCGCCAGGATCTTCGCGCGGCGCTGCTCGAGCAGCTCGATGAGCGCCTCGATGCTGGGGCCCAGGCCCTGGATCTGCGAGGGATCGATGCGGATCGCGTTCGCAAGCTCCTCGTCGGTGAAGCGGCGCATCGAGCCCATGGCGAGCATGTGCTCGAATGCTCCGCGCGCGGCGGCGCCGGGGTCGGCGGGCTGCGCGCTGCCGAACTTCACCGCGTCGTAGCCCAGGTAGGTGTGGAAGACGCCGCCGAGCGGCTGCGGTGGCGCGGGCGTGGCGTCACCCGCGTCGTCCGGCGGCAGCTCGTCCGGTGCGTCCGGCACGCTCACTTCACCTCATAACTGGTGCGCCCGTGCTTCGCCGTGCGGCTGATGCGGTCCGTCGCCCACAGGCCGGCCAGCACGAACTCGGCGCACGAGGCGCGCACCGCCGGGTCGCCGCTTGCGTTCACCTCGAACGCCTTGTCCCACGCCTCGGGCACGCGCTTCAGGCGCTCGGCGTACTGCGCGCTGGGCACCAGTTCGCCCACCTCGATGCGCACGCCCTTCGCGAACGCGTCCGCGATCGCGTCCAGGCCGTGCTCCTCGACGTACTCCTTGAACACGGTGCCCACGGCCTCGGCCACGATCGCGTCGATCACCTGGCGCTCGCCCATCTGGTGGCTGCCCATGAGGTCCAGCTCCAGCTTGCCCAGCGCCGAGGAATGCAGGTGCCCCAGGTCGCTGATGCGCGGCACCGCGGGGCGCTCGCCCAGCTGGATGGCGCGGCGGCGGGCGCTGGCCACCATCGTGCGCCAGTTGGCCACGCTGAACCGCGCGCTGACGCCCGACGCGTGGTCGACGAACTTGCTCTTGCGCGCGGCGATCGAGATCTCCTCGACCACGCGGTCCATGAAGGGCGGCACGACCACCGGGAAATCGCCGCCCAGGTCCAGGCCCGCCTCCTGCCGCGTGATCGCGATGCCCGCGTCGCGCTCGCGCGGGTAGTGCGTGACGACCGTGCTGCCGATGCGGTCCTTCAGCTGCGGGATCACCTTGCCGCTGCGGTTGTAGGTGCTGGGGTTCGCGCTGAAGACCAGCATGACGTCCAGGTCGAAGCTGACCGGGTAGCCGCGGATCTGGACGTCGCGCTCCTCGAGGATGTTGAAGAGCCCGACCTGCACGAGCTCGTCGAGGTCGGGGAGCTCGTTCATCGCGAAGATGCCGCGGTGCTGCCGCGGGATGAGGCCGAAGTGGAGCGCCTCCTCGGCCG
>JBEIFT010000215.1:0-4808 GCA_040382255.1 Phycisphaeraceae bacterium | reverse complement strand
GCTGCTCGCGGGCGCGCGCCTGACCGGCACCGCCGCCGCGCTCGGCTTCGCGGTGGCCGCCGGCGCGGGCGTCCTGGCGGGCAGCCTGCTCAGCGCCAGCCGCTTCCTGATGCGCGGCCTCTACCCGCTGGCCACGCTGCTGCAGATGGTGCCGCTGGTGGCGATCGCGCCGCTCCTGGTCATCTGGTTCGGCTACGGCCAGCCGATGGTGGTCGCCAGCGCCGCGATCGTGAGCGTCTTCCCCGTGCTGGCCGCCACGCTGGACGGCGTGCGCGGCACCGACCGCGGCCTGCTCGAGCTCTTCGACACGCTCGGCGCCAGCCCGTTCCAGCGCTGGTGGAAGCTGCAGCTGCCGGCGGCCATCCCCTCGATCGTGACCGGCCTGCGCATCGCGGCGGGGCTCGCGGTGATCGGTGCGGTGGTCGGCGAGTTCGTCGGCGCGTTCGCGGGCGACGAGCAGCCGCTCGGGCTCACGATCCTCTCGGCGATGCGGGAGAACCGCACGGACCTCGTGTTCGCGGCCATCGCAATGGCCGCGGCCGTGGGCTTCCTGCTCTTCGGCGCCGTCAGCCTTCTGGGGTGGCTGGTCCTCCGCCGCTGGCACGACTCCGCGGTACGCTCGGGCGCATGAAGACGAAGACCGCCGCGTCGCTCGTGCTTGCGTTCGCCGCCCTGGGGCTTTCCGCGCTGGCCCCCGTTCCCGCGCAGGACGCCGCGCCTCCCGCCGCCCCCGCGAAGGCGCCCACCAAGGTGCGCCTGCAGCTGAACTGGGTCCCCGAGCCCGAGTTCGGCGGCATCTACGCCGCCGAGCA
Organism: Phycisphaeraceae bacterium; assembly: GCA_040382255.1. GTDB lineage: Bacteria > Planctomycetota > Phycisphaerae > Phycisphaerales > SM1A02 > UBA966. The sequence goes on along the minus strand of JBEIFT010000215.1, from coordinate 3,996 downwards.
GGACGGGATCTTCGCCAAGGAGGGCCTGGCCGTCGAGATCGTGAAGGGCGCCGCCGGCACCCCGTCCGCGCAGATGACCGCGGGAGGGCAGGTGGAGTTCGGCGTGGTCGGCGGCGACCAGGTGCTGAGCCTGCGCGAGAAGGGCGGCGACCTGGTCGCCCTCTTCGCCATCTTCCACACCAGCCCGATGGGCGTGATGGTGCGCGCCGATGCGCCGTGGAAGTCGCTCGAGGAGCTGTGGAAGAGCGACGCCACCGTCGCCATGGAGACCGGGCTGCCGTTCGTCCGCTACCTGAAGCAGAAGTGGCCGGGCAGCAAGGTGCGCATGGTGCCCACGGGCACCGGCCTCGCCGCGTTCGAGCGCGGCACGGTCGCCGCGCAGCAGTGCTTCATCTCGGCCGAGCCCGTGCAGATGGAGCTGCGCAAGTTCCCGGTGCGCGTCTTCTCGCTGGCGGCCAGCGGCTACGACCCGTACACGGTGAGCATCGCGGCGAACGGGAAGTTCCTGCGCGAAAACCGCGCGGCCTGCGAGGCCATGGTCCGCGCCCTGCGCGAGGGGTGGACGCGCTACCTGGCCGCGCCCGCGAAGTACAACCCGGGCATCGCGAAGCTGAACCCCGCGATGACGCTCGAGGCGATGGACGTGGCCGCCGCCAAGCAGCACGACCTGATCGCGCCGCAGGGCGGCGCAGCGATCGGCGCGATGACGCGCGAGCGCTGGTCCACCCTGGCGGCGCAGCTGAAGGAGCTGGGGACGATCAAGGACGTTCCGTCGGACATCGACGCCGTGTTCTGGAACGCGCCGGCCGCGGCGAAGTGAGCGCGCCGGGCGCCGGGCGTCAGGGGCACGGCCCCCATGCGCCCAGCAGCACGCCCAGGTCGGCACCGTTGACGATCCCGTTCCCGTCGAGGTCGCCCGTGCATCCCGCCGTGCCGCCGGGGCATGTGCCCCATGCGCCGAGCAGCGCGCCGAGGTCCGCGCCGTCGACGGCGCGGTCTCCGGTGATGTCGGCCGGGCACGGCGGCTGCCGGGCAGCCTCGGCGGCGGCGAAGGCGGCCGCGAAGGTCGCGTCGTCCGCGCCGCCGTTGAAGACGATGACGAAGGGCCGCGACGCGGCCATCCCGGGGTCGGTCGAGGTCATCTCGAGCGTCAGCATGTAGACGCCCGCATCGGGCTCCGCGGCACCCGGGGCCGCCAGCAGCGTGAACGCCAGGTGGCGGTGCCAGCCGCCGTCGGCCTGCACCGCCAGGTCGAAGCCGGGCGCCGGCGCGCTGCCGGTGGTCGCGCCGAGCGTCACGTAGGAGACGCGCATGCGCTCGCCGGCCGCGCTTCCCGCAGGGTCGGTGGGCCCGAACGAGGTGCCGTCCCAGGCAAGGAGCGGCGCGGCGAACCTGAACCCGACCCGCGTTCCCGGCACGAAGGTGCCGGGTTCGCCGTCGAACCCGGGTTCGTCGCTGAACCAGGGCGCGGTCTCGCCGAGCGTCGCGGAGAACGCGCGCCGCGCGGGCCCCAGTCCGCCCGTGCCCACCTCGGCCGTCGCGATCCGTGCGTCGGTGACGGCCAGCCCGATGTCGCCGGCATGCTGGGCGTGCAGGTGCGACGTGGTGGCGGCTGCGAGGAGGATTGCGACGAGCGAGGCGTTTCGGATGGTCGATGCGGGAATGTCCATGGGGAGTTCCTTCGTGGGTGTGCGTGCGGTGGTCGGTCGTGGTTCAGGGGACGGACGGATCGAAGCGGTTGCGCGCGGCGTCGGTGAAGACGTCGCGGAATTCGTGCGACTGGACGTGGCCGTCCAGGAAGGCGTAGTTGCTGCGGCTGGCGGGGCTCGGGACCCCGCGTTCGATGGCCGCGATCGACGCCTGCGATGCCGCCGTGCGCGCCGGATCGGGGCTGGCCATCCAGTCCTCGGCGTGCACGTGGTCGGCCGAGGCGAAGCTGCCCGACTCGGCCATCAGCAGGAACCCGATCGTGCGCTCGGGCCGCGCCACCTGTGCCAGGCGGTCGACGCCCGCGCCCGGCCCGTCCAGCGCGACGGCCGGCGAGTAGTTGCGCGAGAGCCAGTTGTTCATGCCGTAGCTGGTGCTGCGGTAGACGGGGACGGGCCCGTCGATCACCGGGACGCCGTCACCGCCGACCTCGAGCGGCCAGTGGACGCTCTGGTCGAGCGGCGAACGGAGCGCGACGGGGCTGCCGCCGAAGTACGGCTTCAGGCGGTTCACGAACGACGACTCCGGCGACGCGACCGTGCCGTGCGGCATGCCGGCGTCGATGAACCGCTCGCCGTTCATGTTCATGTAGGCGACGTGCGCCGCCGCCAGGCTGCGCAGGTTGGAGAGGTCCGCCGTGGCGAGGGCCGTGCGGCGCATCATGGAGACCGTGGGGACGAGGATGCCGATCAGCGTCGCGATGATCGCGACGACGACCAGCAGTTCGACGATCGTGAACGCACGATCGCGCCCGCGGGCGCGGGAATGCGGATGCATGGAGTCTGTCCTTGCGTGAGCGGCGTCAGCCCGGCCACCGCGCATGCGCGGCGCGGCCGGGGGCGGAAGGGACGGGGCTCAGCAGGCGGGCGGGGGGCGCGCGGCCAGCGTGCGCAGCGGCACGGGCGCGGGCGGGACTGACGGCGTGCCGGCGTCCTCGACGGCCACCAGTGCGTGGAAGGTGGGGACGGGGACCGACCCCCCGGTCATCCCGACCAGCGCGACGAGCAGGTCGCACGTGTCGCAGTGCGAGTCGCCGCCCGGCACGTGGTCGTCGCCGTGCTTCGCGTCGTCGTGCCCGTGGTGCGGGTGGTCGTCGCAGGCCCCGTCGTCCGCGTGGTCCGCGTGGGCCAGCGTCGGATGGTCCGCGCCGCCGTGCTCCGCCGCGACGTGCAAGGCACGCAGGGCGCCCGATCCCCCGGTCAGGAGGATGGCTGCGAACAGCGCGAGGATGGCCCGCGAAAGGCGTTCCACGGTGCGGATGGTACGCACGCCGTGCGGGCGGCGCATGACCGAATCCCTACACTCCGTCGATGCACGGCCAGTCCTTCCGCCGCCCGCCCCTGCGCGTCCTGGCCACCACCCTCTGGGAGTACCCCAGCCAGCACTACGACTGGGTGGACGATCAGGGCGTCCGCCACACGATGCAGGGGGACAAGGACTACGTCGGCGCCACGCCCAGCTGGGTGATCTGGCAGCTGCTGCAGCGCTACACCCGCGAGGGCGACACCGTGATGGACCCGATGTGCGGCAGCGGCACCACGCTGGACGTGGCCGCCAGCCTGGGCCGCAAGTCGGTGGGGTTCGACCTGGTGCCGCGGCGCGAGGACGTTCGGCAGTCGGACGCGCGCACGCTGCCGCTCCCCGACGCGAGCGTCGACTTCGCGTTCGTCGACCCGCCGTACTCGACGCACGTCGACTACTCGCAGGACCATCGCTGCATCGGCAAGCTGGACGCGGCCGGCGACGACGGCGGCCGCGCGTACTACGACGCGATGCGCAAGGTGATCGGCGAGATGCACCGCACCATGAAGAACCGCCGCTACATGGGGCTCTACGTCAGCGACAGCTGGAAGAAGAAGAAGGGCGGCCCCAAGGGCAGCGGCGCCGGCACGTTCATGCCGATCGGGTTCGAGCTGTTCGCCATCATGCGCGAGAAGTTCGTGCCGGTCGACATCATCGCGGTGGTGCGGCAGAACCAGAAGCTCGACCGGGGCAACTGGCGCAAGGCCGCGGTCGAGGAGAACTTCTACCTCCGCGGCTTCAACTACCTGTTCATCATGAAGAAGGTGGATGACGTGGTCGAGGGGCAGCGCTCACCGCGACCAGCGGACCGCCCGCGGCGGTGAGCCGCGGCCGTCCTCGCCCGGCATGCGCGCGTCGGCGGGCTGGCCCAGCGCGACGGCGATCGTCCGCAGCAGGCGCCAGGCGTTCTCGTCGCGCAGCGTGCGCAGCGCGCCCAGCGCGGGGTCGGCGGCGGCCGTCGTGGCCACGTCCGCGGGCGTCGCGGGC
>JBEIFT010000214.1:0-4811 GCA_040382255.1 Phycisphaeraceae bacterium | reverse complement strand
GCCCGGTCAGCACGCCCGCCACGCACACCGCGCTGGCGCCGGTGCCGCAGGCCTTGGTCGCCCCGCTGCCGCGTTCCCACGTCCGCATGCGCACCTCGCGCGGCCCCAGCACCTGCACGAAGTGCACGTTGATCCGCTCCGGGAACCATGCGTGCCGCTCCATGAACGGCCCGACGGCCTCCAGCGGCACCGCCGCCACGTCGCGCACCCACAGCACCGCGTGCGGGTTGCCCATCGAGACGAGCGTCATCCGCGGGTCCAGCCCGCAGCGCTCCTCCCAGCCCGCCGGCGCGCCCGACGCCTTCCAGAAGCCGCCATCCAGCGCGTGGTCCACCACCGCGTTGGCCGGCGCCACCCCCGGGATCAGCGCCGGGATCCGCGCGCACGCCAGGATCGGCTCGCCCATCTCCACCGTCGCCGCGCACACGGTCCCGTCGTGCCCGCCGCGCGTCCAGTGCACGCCCAGCACGCCGCGGCGCGTCTCCACCCGCAGCGGGTTGCGCTCGCCCAGCCCGCGGTCGACCGCGAACTTGGCCACGCAGCGGACGCCGTTGCCGCACATCATGCCCTCGCTGCCGTCGGCGTTGAACATGCGCATGCGCACGTCCGCCGTCGACGGGTCGCTTGGCGGGTCCACCACGATCAGCCCGTCGCTGCCGACACCGAAGTTCCGGTCGCTCACCCAGCGCGCGAGCGCGGGCGCGTCCTCCACCGGGTGCGACGCGCCGTCGACGTACACGTAGTCGTTGCCCAGGCCGTGCATCTTGGCGAAGCGCATCGCGGGTGCCTCCTGCGTCACTCGGGTCGCGGGCACGTGCCCAGGTCCACCACGAACTTGCCGTGGCGGTAGAAGTCGGCGTTCAGCTCGCGGCGCGAGACGAACGAGAACACCATGCAGTTCGCGCGCGTCGCGTTCGAATACTGGAAGTCGCCCAGGTGCGGACCGGCGTAGGTGCCATTCTCGAATTCCTGGGTGTGCATGTGGAAATGGAAGAGCGACGTGTAGCCCTGGTCGAAGAGCTCCTGCGGTGCCTCGAACCGCGTGTCGCTGCCGGTCACCCGCGGCCGCACCTCCACGATGTCGAACGAACCGTCGTCGGCCAGGCGGATGATGCCGCCGTACTCGGTGCGCCGGTCCTGGTGGTCGCGGTCGGCCAGGTCGAAGAGGCGCGTGCGGGCCTTCGGGTCGTCCACCAGGTCCAGCGCCAGCTCCACGGCCACCAGGTCGATCCACCGCGCCTGCTTGCGCTGGTCGGAGAGCGTCTCGGTCCGCCCCGAGTCGAAGCCGTTGAAGTTGGGGCAGTACTTGCCGGCGTTGCGCGACTCGAGCTTGGGCCGCAGGTCGGCGTAGAGCTGGTCGACGGTCATGCCCAGCAGCTCGGGACGCCGCTTGTACGCGGCGATCGCCACCGCCACGCCGCGCAGCTCGAAGTTTCGCTTCTGCTCCTCGGGCACCTGCTTCAGCGCCTCGGAGGCCTGCTTCCAGTACGCCGGCGTCGCGGTCTGCTGCAGCTTGGCCAGCCACAGCAGCTCCTCGCGGGTCTCGGGCAGGATGCCCAGGTCCTGGTTGATGCGGCGGATGTCGCGCACCATCACGTCGTCGGGTCGCGCCGTCGACGAGGCCACCAGCTGCTGCAGGCGCTCGCGCTGGCCGATGCGCATCAGCAGCTCCCAGCACCGCGTGCGCAGGCCGGCCTGGCGGATCGGGTGCGCCTCCATCATGACCGCGAACAGCGCGTCGGGCACCTTGTCGGCACCATAGAGCTCGGCCAGCGCCAGGTACTCGGGGCGCTTCAGCTCGTCGTTGCCCCACGCCGGCACGACCGCGGCCCACGAGTTGACCGCCACCGTGGTGAAGTCCTTCAGCCCGCGCGCGCCGATCTGCTCAAGCATCCAGCGCCGCGCCTCCCACGCGTCGAAGCGGACGATGTTCGTCTCCAGCGCCTCGCGCATCGCGTTGCGGTCGGACACCAGCAGCAGGTTGAACGCCTCCTGCCGGACCTTCAGCGCCTGCCCGGGCGCCAGCAGCACGCGGCGCAGCACCTTCTTGGCCTCGTCGGAGAGCGGTTGCTGCGCCGCCAGCGCCTGGATCGCCGCCTCCTGGGTCTCGGTGCTGTAGGAGTCGCCCTGCAGCACCACCATCGGGTCGATGTCCTTCTGTGCGCACCCGGCCACGGCCAGCAGGGCCAGCCCGGCCGCGGCGGAGGCCGCTCGGAGGCGATCGGAAGCGGGGCGCAGCATGCACGTCCGTGGCATCGGCGCAAGTGTAAGGACCGCCGCGCGCTACCATCCAAGCACCCATGGACCCGTCCGCCACCACGATCGATCCCCGTGCGCTGCCGGCCATCCGGCTGCGCGTGCTGGAGGTCCTGGAGGCGATCCGCCCCACCATCCAGGAGGATGGCGGCGACGTGGAGCTGGTCGACGTGGAACCCACCGGCGACGTCTCGGTCCGGTTCAAGGGGGCGTGCGTGGGATGCCCCTCCAGCGGGATGACGCTGCAGGGCGGAATCGAGAAGAACCTCCGGGCGGTGGTGCCGGAGGTTCGGTCGGTTCGAGCGGTGGATTGAGGCTGCGGCCGGGGGGTCAGCCCGACTCGCCGGCCGGCCGGATCTGGCCGATCACGTTCTTCTTGTCCTGGTCCTGGAGGATCTGGTCGGCGACCTCGCGGCGGTGCACGGACACCTCACGGGGGAACTCGAACGCAATCCGGACCCGGTCGCCCTTGATGGTGGCGATCCGCACGATGCCCAGGGGCGCGGCGGGGTCTCCGATCACGACTTCTTCCCCCTCGCGGCGAGTGATCACGAGCATCGCAAGAGCCTCCTGCCTGCGTTCCGCCTACCGAGGCGACCGTCACTGCCAGCCACGCGGCCCTGTGGCCGATCCTTGTGGACTTCTGACAGGCGGCGGCTTCATGCCGCACGCAGACCAAGCGTAGCCAAGGTCATCGGGCGCACCACCCCCCTTCGGTGAAATTTGAGCGGCTTTCACGGACCATGGGGTGTGAATCGAGCCCCCACGCGCCCCGCGACATCCAATGCAACCCATTGTGAGCCATGGGTTTGCGTTAGGCGTGCACGGCGAGCCCCAACGAAAATGCCCCCGCGCCGGCCAAGGCCGACGCGGGGGCAACGACGGAACTTCGGGCCCGGAGGCCCTCGCCCTGGAGGGGGCGTGCGTCGACGGTGCCAGCCGTGGCAGGTCGCCGCTTTGAAGCCGAATCATCCGTGACTCGGCCGATCCGTTCGGGACGCGCCCAATGCTCGGGCCGCGGGCCGAGGCCCGTGGTACCGAGGCTGGTGCCGTTCGCCGGGGTCGAGGCCATCCGTGGCATCCCTGGCGGCGGCGCCATCGCGCGCGTCCCATGCTTGCCTGCCCCATCCATGGAGCCGGCAGGCACCGTGAGCCGGGCGCGCCTTCCTCCAGCGCGCACGCTCACGTAAGTCCTTGACAGGTCTTCACTTGTCGGCCGAATCCGTCGGCCGCGGGGTTCAGGTCTGCGCCTTGTGCTGCGGGGCCTGCATGGCCATGCGCGCGCGGCGCGAGAGTTCTTCGGTGAGCGGCTGAAGGCGCTCCTGTTCGCGCTTCCAGCTGGCGGGGTCCGTCAGCTCGAGGTGGTCCCTGACGCCCAGGATCATGATGGATCCCGTGAGACCGAACCTCTGAAGCAGGCGCTCCGGGATGCGGACGCGGCCTGCGCTGTCCAGCGGCACACGGGCCGACTGGGAGAACATCATTCGCTCGAAGTCCTGGAGCTGCGGGTCGCTGACCAGCGATCCGCCCAGGGACTGTGCGAGCTGGGCGAAGGTCTTCTCGGGCCAGAGCCAGAGCGAACCGTTCGTCCCAGGCGCTGCGATGAAGCCCTCACCGTGGACCTTCTCGTCCATCACCTCGCGAAGCTCGGCCGGGATCGCCAGCCGCTGCTTCTGATCGAGGGTGTGCTCGTATTCGCCAAGAAAGAGCACGGTGCGGGCCTCCTGTAGCGCCGGCGCACACAGTACCCCACTTTGCCCCACCAGACAACACTCCGCGCCCCTTCAGCCCCAACTTTCTTCACTTTTTCTTCCAGGGTCCGCGAACCAATCCGCATTCATTTGTCGTAACTCCATTCCCGTCATGATCTTGTGGAAATCCGGCCGTCCCGGATCATCCTTCGGGCGTCGATCGGCGTCTTTCCCACACCGCCCCACCGCCGCATCCGTAGAGCCGCTGGGGTCCAGCGTTGGATCCGTCGTGCTTCCTGCCCCGCACCGCCTTGAAAGGCACTGCCCCCCGTGAACCCCCGCAACCGGAATGCCATGGACTGGGTGCCGGCCGCGCGAACTGACGTCGCGCCGGCCATGGACCGCATCCCGTCGGGACTGTTCGTGCTCACCTCGGGCCACGCGGACCTCCGCGGCGGCGCGATCGTGCGCTGGGTGCAGCAGTGCTCCGTCAATCCTCCGATGGTGATGATCGCCGTCGCGAAGGGCCACGCGCTGAGCCCGCTCATCCGCGACAGCCGCAGCTTCGCGGTCTGCCAGCTGGATCCGCAGGATCGCCTGGCCGCACGCGCGTTCGAACTGCAGACGCCGGGCGTCGATCCGTTCATCGGCATGGTCACGGCGCGCACGCCGAGCGGATGCCCCGTGCCCGCGCGCGCGCTCGGCTTCATTGACTGCGAGCTCGCGCGCCACGTCGACACCGACGGCGACTGCGAGATCTACGTCGGCGTCGTGCACCACGCGTCGACGCTGCTCGACCCGAAGCCCGGCACCACGTGCCTGTGCGACGGCGAGACAGCCGCGCTGCGCCGCGCCGCGGCCGCG
>JBEIFT010000213.1:0-4823 GCA_040382255.1 Phycisphaeraceae bacterium | reverse complement strand
TGCGATCGGCCCCGCCGCCGGGCGCGCGGCGCTCGGCCCCACGCGCATGCTGGCGGTCGCCTGCCGCACCGACCCCGAGCGACCGCTGACGCCCGGGGCCGTCGAGGTCTGGGGCATGCGCCCGTCCGCCACCGTGCTTGCGCGTCAGCCGGGCGTGTCGCAGCCGCAGTCCATGTCGGCGTCCGCGATCGCCATCGCGGCCGATGCGTCGGTGACCACCGACGGCGCCCAGCCGTCCTCCGCCGCGCGCGCCTCGGCCGCCGGTCCGTAGTGGCGCTCGATCACCTCGCGCCACTCGGCCGCGCTCTCGCAGCGGATGAAGTCGGCCTTGACCTCGAACGCGCGCGGGTGGTGCTGCGCGAACTTGATCCCGAACTTCCGCATGTGCCGGCTGGTGCGCAGCGCGCCGTGGATCACCTCGCTGTACGCGTAGTGCTGCAGCAGCACGTCGCGCTGCTCGGCGATCGTCGGCCCCACGGGCGGGCGGCCGGCCATCATCTCGCGCGCCTGGCGGAAGATCCACGGGTTCCCGATGCATCCGCGCGCGACGCTCACGCCGTGCACGCCGCACATGTCCATCATCCGGAAGATGTCGAGCACCGTCCAGATGTCGCCGGACCCGAAGATCACGCGGTCGGGCTTCCGGCGCACCAGGTCGCGCAGGAACTCCCACCGCCCCGGGCCCAGGTAGCGCTGCTCGACCGTGCGGCAGTGCACCGTCGCCCACGAATAGCCAAGTTCGTACGCCGCGTCGAAGATCCGCTCGAAGGCCGCGGCCATCTCGGGCGTGTCATTGAACGATCGCCGCAGCTTCACGGTGCACGGGATCGAGGCCGGGACCGCCGCGCGCACGGCGCGCAGGATCTCGACCGCGTCGTCCGCGTGCGCCAGGAAGTGGCCGCCGCGCGCCTTGCGCTTGATCTTCTTGACGGGGCACGCCAGGTTGACGTCGATGACGTCGTGGCCCATCTTCGCCAGGATCTCGCTGCCGCGCGCGATCTCGTCCGGCCACGATCCCATGATCTGCCCGGCGATGGGGTGGTCGTCCAGCCCCGCGGCGCGGTTCTCTTCCAGGTCGCCCATCCCGACCTCGCTGGCGATCAGGTCGGGGTCCTCCTTGCGCCGGCCCTTGCCGCCGTTGATCAGCGTGCGGTCCAGCAGCGCCTCGGTGACGCAGAAGGGCGCGCCGTGGCGCCGCGCGACCAGCCGCATCGCGCCGTCCGAGTATCCGGCCAGGCCGGCCTGGTAGAACGGCGCGTCGAAGCCGGGCACCGCCGCCGTGATCCGGGGGTCCACCACGGTGCGACGCGCCGTCTCCTCGACGGGGCGCGAGAGCTCGCGCGGCGGCAGCCGGGATGGATTGAGTTCGACGCCCATGGAGCAGGCCGCGCGTCCGCGGCCGATTTCGTGGATACTACGCGTCGATGCGTCGCACCCGCGCATGCACCCCGATCGCCGCGGTCGCCGCGGCCGCCCTGGCCGCCGCCGCGTGCCAGCGCTACCCCTACGACCCCAGCAAGTCCACGCGCCCCTACCCGCGCGAGCTCAAGCAGGGCTCGGTGGTCGACATCCAGGTGCTGCCCAACCTCGGCGAGAACACGGTCAAGATCGTGAACGCCACGGCGGACGACTACGCAAACTTCGACCTCTGGATCAACCAGCGCTACGTGCGCCACTTCGAGTCGATGCGCGCAGGCGAGACGCTCGAGGTCTCGATCGACAGCTTCTGGGACGAGCGCGGCGAAGGCCCGTTCCCGGGCGGCTGGTTCCGCTACTACCAGCCCACGCCGATCGTGCTGGCGCAGATCCAGGTGGCGCCGGACAAGCCGCTCATCGGCCTGCTGGCGAAGCCCCCCGACGTCAACCGACGCTGATCGCGCGCCGCGCGCAGGCCGTCACCGCACGTTGCCGGACAGCAGGTACGCGCGACGAAGCACGCCCATCGCCAGGTCGGCGATGAACGGGTCGGGCGCGTAGGTCAGGCTGGACCACGTGCGGATGACCACGCGGTGCGCACCAACAAGTCCCGGCTCGTAGGCCTTCGGTGAGTGCGCATCCACCGACGCAGGCGTCGGCACGTGCCCGGGCGCAGCGCCCGGCCCATCGGAAGCCGCCACGGCCGGCGACTGGCTCCCCAGCCGCCGCACCAGGTCCGCCGAGCCCGGCTCGATCTGGATCTCGACGATCGTCGGCGCCAGCGCATCGGCGTAGTACGCGAACTGCAGGCGCCCCGTCCGCGGGTCGCTGCCCGTGGCACCGGCCAGGTCCGACGTCCGCCCGACCGGCCGGAAGCCCTCGCTCTCGAGCGCGCCCTTCGCCTCGGCGTAGAGCCGGTCGCTCTGGCCCTCGACGGCCAGACGCTGCGTGCAGCCCCCAACGAGGGGCAGCGCGGCGATCATCAGGAGCAGGCAGGCACGCAGGAGGCGCATTCACCGCAGATACGGGCAGCCCATCTCCGGGTTGCAGCCGATCACGGGCCCCCGGACAACGATTTTTCCCTGAACCGCGGCCTACCGCAGTCCCAGGCGCACCTTCTTCGCCTCCCACTCGGCGGCCTCGCGCTTGTTCTCGGTCGCCAGCGGCTTCCCGGAACGGACGGCGTCGATCTCCAGCCGGGTCAGGTGCATCGCCTCCAGGCGGTAGTCCTCGAACGCCTCGGCCGCGATCGGGACGATCGGCTTCAGCAGCTCGTACATCGCCTGCGCGAAGACCTGGATCTCCAGCTGCGCGTGCGGGTCCATGCGCAGCGAGAGGAAGTGGAAGATGTTGTGCAGGTCGCACTTCCAGTACCACTCGGTGTAGACGCTCACGGGCAGCGCCGCGCGCGCCAGCTCGCGGGCCACGCCCTTCTCGGTCAGCTGCAGGTAGTCCTTGTAGAGCGCCTCGGCGCGCTCCAGCATGTGCAGGAACTCCTCGGCGGTGCCGACCTCGATCGGCTCGTCGCCGCCCTGGCGGTTCGACTTCGACTGCTTGCGCACGCTCTCCACGTCCGGGCGGTAGAACCGGTCCGGCACGATCGAGTAGCGCGCCGAGTACTCGTTGACGTTGGCCGTGCGGTGGCGGATCCACTGGCGGGCCACGAAGATCGGCATCGCGATGTGGAACTTGAACTCCACCATCTCGAACGGCGTCGAGTGCCGGTGCCGCATCAGGTAGCGCACCAGGCCGCGGTCCTCGCTGACCTGCTTGGTGCCCTGGCCATAGCTGACGCGCGCGGCCTGCACGATCGCGAAGTCCCCGGTCTTGCCCTCGGGCACCAGCCGCGGCATGCAGTCGACCAGCGCCACGAAGCCGTGGTCCAGGCACGGGATCTGCAGGCGCGCCGCGCCATTCATCACGTCGACCAGCGGGGCCTCGGGCTGCACCACCTGGATCGGGCGCACGGCGGGCACGCCGGGGGTCGGTGCGGTCGGGGCCTCGTTGGCGGGATTCAGGGTCACGTCGGTCTCCAGTCGCTTCGTGGGTTCACTTCGCGGCGGCGGGCGCGGCCACGCGCGCCCGCGCATAGGCCGCCAGCCACCCGTTCACCGTGTCCAGCGTGCCGAATCCGCTCGGCTCGCCCTTCGAGTTCAGCTGCGGCGCGGCGAAGCCCGGGTTCGCGCCGCCGGACGGCCAGGTCGCGCCCACGCCGCCGCACTGCGCGGGCGGCAGCCATTCCAGCCCGTCCATCGCGGCCTCGCGCGTCGCGGGCCAGCCATCGCCGGCGGCCGGGGCCTTCGCGGCCGCGGCGTCGAACGCGGCCAGCGCCGCCTCGCCCGTGGGGAAGGTGCCGCCGTTCGCCTCGGCGTAGCACAGGATCGACCACGCGGCGGACCGCAGCGCGGCGTCCATCGCGCGGGCGCGCCCGCGGGTCTTGCCGACGATTCCCAGGCCCCACGCGAAAACCGCGATGCTGGTGATGACGAAGACGACCGCGATCGACAGGATGATCCGCCGGTTGCGCGCGGCCCGCTCGGGCGTCATCGGCTCGGGACCGGCCATGCTCACCGCTCGATCTCTTCCTGCAGCATGCGCACGCGCTCGGCGCGCTTCACCGCATCGACGCGCGGGTCGCACTCGGGCACCGCCAGCAGCAGCCGCTTGGTGTACGGGTGCTGCGGGTTGCCGATGATCGCGTCGCGCGTGCCTTCCTCGACGATCTTCCCGTCCTTCATCACCGCGATGCGGTCGCACACGTGGTGGATGACGGCCATGTCGTGGCTGATGAACAGGTAGCTGAGCCCGAACTCCGACTGCAGGTCGGCCAGCAGGTTCAGGATCTGGCTCTGCACGCTGACGTCCAGCGCGCTGGTGGGCTCGTCGCAGACGATCATCTTCGGCTGCAGGGCCAGGGCGCGCGCGATGCCGATGCGCTGGCGCTGGCCGCCGGAGAACTCGTGCGGGTAGCGGTCGGCGGCCGCGCGCCACAGGCCGCAGCGCTCCAGCAGCGCCTCGACGCGCTCGCGCAGTTCGTCGCCGCTGGCCATGCCGTGCACCTCGAGCGGCTCGCCCACGATGTTCCCGACGCGCATGCGCGGGTTCAGGCTGCCGCCCGGGTCCTGGAAGATGATCTGCATGTCGCGCCGCAGCTGCCGCATGCTGGCCGCGTCCTGCGCGAAGACGTCCTTGCCCTCGAAGAGCACCTGCCCGCCGGTGGCCGGCTGCAGGCGCAGGATGGTGCGGCCGACCGTGGTCTTGCCGCAGCCCGACTCGCCGACCAGGCCCAGGGTCTCGCCCTTGCGGATGTGGAAGCCGACGCCGTCCACCGCCTTGTGGTGCCCGACGACGCGCTGCAGGATCCCCTTCTTGATCGGGAACCACGTCTGCAGGCCGCGCACCTCGAG
>JBEIFT010000212.1:0-4834 GCA_040382255.1 Phycisphaeraceae bacterium | reverse complement strand
GGCGGCGAGTCCGGCGCCGACGTGGCGATCGCCAACATCTTCCGCATCGAGGCGTACCCCGACTCGAACCGCCTGATCGTGGTCAGCAAGACCCCGCAGAACTTCAAGTGGCTGGACGAGCTGGTGAAGTCGATCGACCAGCCGCTGCAGGCCGGCATGCCGCGGAACATCCCGCTGAAGCACGCGAGCGCGGTCGAGCTGGCCGAGATCCTGAACGCGCTGCTGGCGCAGAGCGGCACGTCCGCCACGATCCGCGCGCCCGAGTCGGGCCTGACGGGCATCGACACCGCGAGCGCGGGCGGCGGCGGCTCGCAGGCGGCCCAGGGCGGCACGACGTCGAGCAACCCCTTCAACAGCGGCAACACGAACACCGCGAGCGGTGGCGCCAACGGCCAGATCCAGTTCCCGTGGCAGTCGAGCCGCGCGGGCGGCGACACCGAGACCGAGGTCAGCGCGCTTGTCGGAAAGAGCCGCGTGGTCCCGAACGCGGGCCAGAACTCGCTGCTGATCCTCGCCCCGACGGAGATCCAGGAGAGCCTCTCCAGGATCGTCGAGGACCTGGACAAGCCAGGCCGGCAGGTGATGATCAACGTGGTCCTGGCCGAGGTCCAGCTGGGCGACGAACTGCAGTTCGGCGTCAAGTGGGGCCCGGGCGTCGTGCCGACGAACCCGAACAACGCGGTCGTCATCAAGCCCGGCTCCGACGGCGAGATCTTCTCCGGCTCGAAGAACGACATCTTCCCGCCGGACCTGACGACCTCGGTGCTGAGCTTCGCGGTCGACTCGAACGTGGTGCTCCAGGCGCTGGCCGAGGAGACCGCGGTGCGCATCCTGCAGCAGCCGCGCGTCTTCACCAGCGACAACAAGGAGGCGAAGTTCTTCCAGGGCCAGGACGTGCCCTTCCAGAACTCGAACCTCTCGAACCTGAACACGGGCGGCGGCGTCAATGCGACGTTCGAGCAGATCCCCGTGGGCATCGGCCTGAACGTGCGCCCGCGCATCACCAAGGACCGCAACGTCGCGATGCAGATCGAGGTGCTGCTCTCGAACGTGAACAAGACCGCGGTCGGCGTGGGCGACAACCCCGTCATCGACCGCCGCCAGACCAACACCACGGTCACCGTGAAGAACGGCCAGACGATCGTGCTCTCCGGCATCCGCAAGGAGGAGGAGAACAAGATCAAGACCAAGGTGCCCGTGCTGGGCGACACGCCGATCCTGGACTGGGTGTTCGCGAACACGAACAACACGCGGGCGACGACCGAGCTGCTGGTCTTCGTCACGCCGGTGGTGGTCGACAACCCCGACGAGAACGACCGCAACTACAACGCAGGCGAGCGCGAGCGCCTGCGCGAGCTGGCGAAGCCACTGGCCGACATGCAGACCGACCTGGTCCGCAAGGAGGTCACGGTGGTCAACGACCCGACGGTCACGACCCCGAGCGGCGACCCGCTGAAGCCGATCGAGATCCCGAAGGACCTGCCGAACCCTGCGCCGGCCCCCGCGCCCGCGCCGGCTCCGGCACCGGCACCGACGCCGGAGCCCGCTCCGGCACCGGAACCTGCGCCGAGCCCCGCCCCGAAGCAGTGATGCGGCCGGTGCGGCGGACCATGACTCCCCGAAGGGCGGCCATCGCGGCCGCCCTTTCGCTTGCGGCGGGATGCACGTCGGAGCGGACGACGCTCTCATCGCGCTACGAGATCGGCCGCGCCGAGCCGGGCGGGATCCGCACGGTCGTCACCGACGACCGCGGGCGGCCCGCGACCGACGCGCGCATGACGCTGGCACCGGTCGCGCGGCTTGCCTTCGACGGGCGCACCCTGCCGGTGGTCTCGCCCGACGGGCGCCGCGCGGCGGTGCAGGTGCGAACGACCGCCACGTGGGCGGTGCAGGTGGGCGACCCCCTGCCGCCCGAGGGCGTGGAGACGCGGATCGAGACGGTCTCGCTGGATGCGGAGTCCCCGGGCGTGCCGCTCGGCGCGATCGAAGGACCGTGGATCCTGGGGCGCGGCGCCACCGACGCGGGATTCCTGGCGGAGCGCCCGCGCGAGGACGGCGGGCGCGACGTCGCGCTCGTGACGTGGGCAGGCGAGGCGCGGACCATCGCGGCCGACGGATGGACGAATGCGTTCGCGACGGTGGCCGTGGACGGATCGCTGGCATGGTCGCGCAGGAACCCCGAGGGCGGCGATTGGCAGCTGGTCGTGGACCGCGCCGGCACCCGCCGTGTGCTTGCAACCGCGCGCGGCGAGTCGTGGCTGCTGCCGGTCTTCGCAGGCGACGGCACGGGAATGTTCGCGCTGCGCCTGGTGGGCACGTCGCTGGTGGCGGCATGGCTGCCGTTCGGGGCGGACGGGATGCCCGTGGTGCCGAGCGGCGCCGACGCGATGGTCGCGCTGGTCTCGCTGCGCGCGAACCTCTCGGCAGCCGTGACGGCGATGATCCCGGCGGCGGGGCTCTCGGCATCGCCACCCGGACGCGAGCGGCTGGCGCTGTGGATCGGCGACCAAGGCCGCATGGCGCTGTGGGCGCCCGGAGGACGGATCGAGCCACTGGCGGCCGGATCGGTGGGGGCCACGCCGGTCGACGCCGGAAACGCGCTCGTCACGCTGCCCAGCGCGCTGGTCCGTCAGCAGCTGGGACCGAACGAGCTGCCGGTGCGGCCGCTGCTCGATGGCGCGTGGCTGACGCGCCCGATCGCAGGGACGCCCGCGTCGTTCGTCGCGATGCGGGCATTCGAGCGCCAGATCGAGCTGGCGCGCGCGCAGCTGGAAACGCAGGCGCCATGAAGAACGCCGCGCGCCCTGTTGCGGGGCGCGCGGCGTGGGGTTCCGTGGTCGGAAGCGGACGTCAGTCCTCGTCCTCGTCCTCTTCCTCTTCCTCGTCTTCTTCGTCCTCGTCGTCGTCGAGGTAGTCGTCCTCGTCTTCCTCGTCGTCTTCTTCGTCCTCGTCTTCCTCTTCTTCGTCTTCCTCTTCTTCTTCGTCTTCCTCGTCGTCTTCCTCGTCGTCTTCCTCGTCCTCGTCCTCTTCGTCTTCGTCTTCGTCTTCGTCTTCCTCGTCTTCGTCTTCGTCCTCATCCTCTTCGTCCTCGTCCTCGTCTTCGTCTTCTTCGTCATCGTCGAAGGCGAAGTCATCCTCGTCCCCGTCCGCGGCGGCGAGGGCGGTGAACGCGGAGCGGCCATCGAGGATGGCACGCAGCGATTCGAGGGTCTCGGGATCAATCGGACGCGCGGGAACGGTGGGGTTCATGAGTGTCTTTCGCGAGAGGGGTGCCTGCAGGCGGCGGGAAGTGTAGCCATCGGTTCTCCGCGAGTGTCAAGCGGAAAAAACAGGCTCAACGCCTGGCGGGAGCGGCGCTCCGGAAGTCGACCGCCTGGATCACGGAGCCGTTGGATGCGACCAGCCAGCCGTCGATCACGGCCAGCGCCGACGCCCGCTGTCCGACGGAGCGGACGGCGATCCGCGGTTCGGCAAGGCGGCCGCCGCCGACCGGGTCGAGCACGTCGACGAAGGCAGCCAGCCGCCCCCCCGCAAGGTCGGACACCGGAGCGGCAGTGTCCAGGAGGAATGCGCGGGTCCGGGACGCGGCGGCCGCCGCGTAGGACCGCTCGTCGGACGGGACGTCGCGTCCCAGGTACCGCCCGGCGGGCGCGAAGAAGTCGACTCGCGCGTCGCGGACGACGGCGATCCAGCCGTCCCCTTCCAGCACCTCGCGGGCCGGCGAGAGCGTCACGGCGTCGGGCACGCGGAAGGCTTCGGTGCCGGCGGCACCGGTCCGGGCATCGATCGCGACGATCCCGTCGAACCGGTCGAGCGCGAGGATCCAGCGCCCCGCCGACCAGCCGCGGAGCGAGCCGCGTGCATCGGGAAGGGTGCAGACCCAGTACGGGGTGGATTCGTCGCCGCCACCCAGGCGACGGGCCTCGATGCCCGCATCGGTGGCCACGACCACCAGGCCCGCAGGATCGATGCGCAGCCAGCGCACGTCGTTCGCGTCCTCGGGATTCCAGGCCAGGAACGGCTGGCCGGTGGCGGGGTCCAGCACCTCGACGCGCACGGCCGAGGAATCGCCCTCGGGACCCTCGCCGGCCAGCGCGACCGCCAGGCCGTCGCGCGCGGCGGCCGCGATCGAGCGGAAGGCGTCGCCGCGGGACCATCCGCGCGTGCCGTCCGCGGTGCGCACCCCGACCAGCTGCCCGTCGCGCCGCGCCAGCACCAGCGCGGCGTCCGCAAGGAGCGGGATCACCTGCGAAGCGGGCACGTTGCGGCCGTCGCCCACGTCGACCGGCGGAGCATCCGCCGCGAATTCGCCGCCCAGACCCCGGAACAGCTCGGCGGTGCGGGGAGACTTCCACCGCAGCGTGCCCTGCGGCGAGATGGCCGACGCGACGCCCCAGCCGGGGACGGTGTCGTCCCACAGGACGATGTCGGGCGCGTCGCCCAGGACGAAGGGATCGCGCGCACCGATCGGCACGCGCCAGGCGGCCGCGAAGTCGGGGGCCAGGCGCAGCACGGCGTCCTCGCCCTGCATCGTGAGCAGGCCGCCGGCCGGCTGCCCGGCGCCGGGGCCGCGCCTGGGAAGGCGGCCGGGGAACTGGAGGATGCGCGTGGCGTCGCCGGGGAGCGCAGGCGCCGGACGCGGCGCGGGAAGCACGCACTCGCGTTCGAGCCGCGCAGCGGAGGCGGCGTCCAGGACCGCGACGGAGCCGCCGCCAGGGCGGCCAAGGAACGCGCGCGATTCCGGCGTGCCCGCGACCAGTCGCGTCGCGGTGCGCCGGACGTGGGCGGCGCGATCGGCGGGCGCGGACTCCAGAGCGCGGCGCGCGGCCGCGGC
>JBEIFT010000211.1:0-4901 GCA_040382255.1 Phycisphaeraceae bacterium | reverse complement strand
GGCCGGCGACGTTGGGGCTGGCGCAGGCGCCGCGGGCGGCGGCGCGGGTGCAGCCGGCGCGGCCGGTGCCTTTGCGTCCGGCTTCGGCGCGGCCGGGACCTCGACCTCGCGCACCGTCTCGGTGATCTCGCCGGTCATGCGCTCGCGCTCGGGGGGCGGGGCGGTGGCCTCCGCGGCCGATTGCGCCAGCAGCTGCCGGCGGATGGCCGCGTAGTCGGGCGCCGAGTTGCGCACGGACGCGGGCAGCTCGCGCAGGATCTCGTCGATCGCTCGGAGGGCCTGCAGGGCAGCCACCGAGCGCGGGTACTTCTTGATCATCGCGCGGATCGTGCGCTCCGCGCTGATCGCGTCGCCGGTCTTGAAGTACCAGTTGGCGGTCGTGAGCATCTTGTCCGCCTCGCTCTGGTAGATGCGCAGCAGCAGTGCCTCGGCGCCGACCTGCTTCGCCAGCTGCGGTTCGCTTGCCTGCAGTTCGCGCAGCTTGCCGCTGGCCTCGCCCAATCCCTTGGCGTCGAACTCGGGGCCCTTGTAGCCCGAGTAGTACGCGTAGATGAGCCGCAGGCGCGCCTTGTCGGCGTTGCGCGAGCGCGGGTAGTTCTGCACGAAGAGGTCGTACGCGTCCGCGGCCAGCGGCATGTCGCGGCGGCGGAAGTAGAAGTCGGCCAGCTCCATGCCCGCCTTCTCGGCGAGCGCGCTGCCGGGCAGGCGCTCCTGGATGCGGATCAGGAGTTCCTGCGCGTCGTCGTCGGTGTTGACCCAACGGAACGTGCCGAAGAACTTGCGCGGCAGCCCGTTCGCGTAGGCCTTGCCGATGTCGAACTCGCGCTCCAGCGCCGGCACGAACGCGGCGGTGTACGGGTAGCGGCGCGCGATCTCCTCGTAGTCGAAGAGCGCGTCGTATTCGTCGCCCATCGCCAGCTTCGCGTCGCCGCGCACCAGCAGCGCCTCGGCGCGCAGCGGGTTGGTGGGGAAGCGCTCGATCCAGGCGTCCATCAGCGCGAGCGCGCGCTTGGGCTCGTTCTTCGCGAGCGCCAGCTTGGCCATCTGCAGGACGGACTCGGGGGAGCCCGGTGCCGCGGGATCGGTCTCCTGCCAGCGGTCCTTGTCGTCCAGCTTGAACTCCTGCTGCGCGGCCGCAGGTACCGCCGGGGCGGCGGCGAGGGCGGCAAGCAGGAGTGCGGGCGCGAGGCGCATCCGTGGATGGTAGCCCGTCCGGGAACCATGGGGCGTGCGGTGGCGGGGTACCTTTCCGGGCGATGCGCGTGGCCATCGTCATGAACACCGCTTCCGGTCGCGGGCGAGCCCGGACCGCCGCCGACCGGCTGGCTGTCGCACTGGTCGGTCGGGGGTGCGCGGTCGAGACGATCGCGATCGCCAGCCTGGATGGACAGCCGGGGCGGCTGCAGGACGGCTTCGCGGCGGTCGTCGCGGTCGGCGGCGACGGGACGGTGCGCAGCGTGGCGGCGCGCCTGGCAGGCCGCGGGGTGCCGATGGGGATCGTCCCGACCGGGACGGAGAACCTGGCGGCGCGCGCGCTCGGGTTCGCACGGCCGGCGGCGGAATCGGGAAGCGCCGTGGCCGAGTCGGTCGCTGCACGCCGGACGCGGCAGGTCGATCTTGGATGGGTGGAACCCGCGGGCGGGGCGCGCGTGCCCTTCGTGGTGATGGCCTCGGCCGGGTTCGACGCCGACGTCGTGGCCCAGCTGGCTGCCCGCCGCACGGGCGCGATCTCGCACGCTTCGTACCTTGCGCCGATCCTGCGGACCGCGTGGGCTTGGCGGGCGCCGGGCATCCGATGCGACGAGGACGTGGCGGGGCTGCTGTCCGGCCCGGGCTGCCTGGTCGCGGCGAACGCGCCCGCCTATGCGCTTGGGCTGGACCCGGCGCGGGACGCGACGCCCACGGACGGGCTGCTTGACCTGGTGCGCGTGCCCGGTGGCTCGGTTGCGGGGGTGGCGGCGTCGGCGTGGCGGCTCTGGTGTGCGCGTGGCGCGGGGCCGGGCACGCGGGCGCTGCGGTCGCTCCGGCTGGCGCGCGCGGCCGTGCGGTTCGACCGCCCCGTCCGGTGGCAGGTCGACGGGGACGCGGTGAGGGGAGAAGCATCCGCCCGGGCCGTGCTGGGGGTCGACCCCGGGGCCCTGACCGTCCTGGCGCTGGCCTGATCGGCAGGAATTGCCGCCTTGGCTGCAGGAATTGCCGACCGCTGGCCGATGAGATCCACGTGCCACGGACGGCCAGGGCTCTGCCCGACGATCGATCCGCGCGGGTGCGCCTTGCAGCGCATCGGCGCACCCACCGTGCGCGCGTCGCCGCAGTTGTGGCCGCGCTGGTGGTGGCGTGGGCCGCGCCGCACGCCGTGGCGATGGTGCAGCAGCCCGCCGTGCCTGCGCGCGAGTCGCAGCCGCTCGGTGCCCCGGCCCCGGCGGCAGGCGCGACGGGCAGCGCGACCGGCGAGGTCGTGCGGCTGGTCGTCGCGCTTGGCGTGGTGATCGGGCTGGCGTACGGCGTGCGCTGGTGGATCGCGCGTTCCGGCATGGCCGCGGCGACGGGCGGTGGCGCGTTCGAGGTGATCGCGCGCCACCAGGTGGGCCGCGGGCAGCAGGTGCTGGTCGCACGCTTCGGTCCGCGGCTCCTCTGCATCCAGCAGACGCGCGATGGCCTTCGCACGCTGGCGGAGCTTGCCGACGAATCCGAGGTCGCCGCAGCCATCGACGCCGCGCGCGGCGCGCGCCCGACGGGCGGCGAGCAGGTCGTCGACCTGCGCCGCGGGAAGGGCAGGCACGCATGAGCGGCGACGTCGCGGGCCTGGACCCGGTGAGCATCGTCGCGGGCGCGGCGAACGCGCTGCCGCAGGGTGCGGGCGGATTCAAGGGCGCCGTCGACGTGCTGGTGCTGCTGACGGTGCTCTCGCTGGCGCCGGCGCTGCTGGTGCTGTGCACCTGCTTCACGCGCGTCGTGGTGGTGCTCGGCCTGCTTCGCCAGGCCGTCGGCGTGCAGTCGATGCCGCCTTCGCAGGTCATCGTGGGGCTCTCGCTGCTGCTGACGATGGCGGCGATGGCGCCGACGTTCGATCGCGCATGGCAGGCCGGCGTGAAGCCGTACATGGACGGCACGGTGACGTCGCCCGAGCAGGCATGGGACGGCGCCAAGCAGCCGCTGCGCGACTTCATGTTCGCGCAGATCGACGCCACCGGGAACTGGAACACCGTCTACATGCTGCTGCAGCACCGTGGCGTGGACGTCAGCGACCCCTCGAAGCTCACGCGCGCGGACGTCGACATGGCGACGCTCGTCCCGGCGTTCGCGCTCAGCGAGCTGAAGACGGCGTTCCTGATCGGATTCCGCATCTTCCTGCCGTTCGTCGTCATCGACCTGGTGGTGGCCAGCATCCTGGTGTCGCTGGGGATGTTCATGGTGCCGCCTTCGCTGGTCTCGTTGCCGTTCAAGCTGCTGCTCTTCGTGCTGGCCGACGGGTGGACGCTCGTCGCCGGATCGCTCCTTGCCGGGATCGCGCAGCCCACCTGAGCCGAACACCATGGATGCCGTCCCCGTCGATCTCCTGAAGTCCGCGCTCGTGACCGCGCTGGTCGTCGCGGGTCCGGTGCTGCTGGTGGCGCTGGTGGTCGGCGTGGTGATGGCGCTGGTGCAGGCGGCGACGCAGGTGCAGGACCAGGCGATCGCGACCGTGCCGAAGCTGGTGGCGTGCGGGCTGGCGATCCTGGCACTGGCCGGCTGGATGGTCGCCAAGCTGGTCGACTTCGCGCAGGCCATGTTCGCGGGGGCCGCGTGATGGCGCCGCTCCCCGCCGAGACCGTCGCCGCGCTGCTGCCGATCGCGCTTGGTGCATGCCGGGTGGCGGGCGTCGCGACGTTCGCGCCCGTGCTGGCGTCCGCGGCGGTGCCGGTGCGCGTGCGCCTGGCGTTCGCCGTTGTGCTGGCGGTGGCGGCGCTGCCCGTGCTGGGCGCGACGGGCGTCCCGGCCGCGGTGGTGGCCGAGCCGTGGCGGCTCCTGCCCGCCGCGGCGGTCGAGTTCGCGTTGGGCGCGGCGATCGGGTTCCTGGCGATGCTGCCGGTGGCGGCCTTCCGCACGGCAGGTTCGCTGGCCGGCGTGCAGATGGGCCTGGGCTTCGGGCAGCTCTACGACGCGTCGAGCGGCGAGGAGGACGGCGGCGACGCGATCGAGCAGCTGCTTGCGCTCGCGGGGGTCGCGTGCTTCGTCTGGGCGGGCGGGCTGGACGCGGTGGCGCTGGC
The DNA here is from genome assembly GCA_040382255.1 of Phycisphaeraceae bacterium. Lineage (GTDB taxonomy): Bacteria > Planctomycetota > Phycisphaerae > Phycisphaerales > SM1A02 > UBA966. The sequence continues at coordinate 651 of JBEIFT010000211.1, read as the reverse complement.
CACGCTGCGGAGCTTCGACTACGTGGCGCTGGGCGCGTGGATGCCGGGCGGCGGCATCGTCGGCGTGGCGACGGGCGCGCTGCTCGCGTCCTCGGAGCTGGCCTTCCGCATCGCGCTGCCGGTGACGGTGGTGCTGGTGGCCGAGGCGCTGGTCTCCGGGTTCCTGGCGCGCACGGTGCCTGGGCTCGGCCCGGTGGTGCTGGGCTTCCCGGTGCGCGTGGGTGTCGGGCTGCTGGCGCTGGCGGCCGGCGCGGCCGCGATGCAGTCGGCGATGACGGGGGCGGTCGGTGGCCTGCTGGACACGGTGCATGCGGCATTCACGGGAGGGGCGCGATGAGCGAGACCGAGCGCACGATCCCCGCCGGCGAGCGCCGCATCGAGCGGATGCGTGCGACGCACGGCATGCCGGTGCGCGGCACGCCGATCGCGGTCGGTGCGCTGGTGGGCGGCGCGCTCGGCGTGTGGGCGGCGGACGTGGCCGGTGCGCTCGGCGCGGCGGTCCGCGATGGCCTGGGGCAGGCCGGCCAGGTGGGTGCGGCGGATCCCTCGCTCGGCGCCGACTCGCTTCGGGCGATCGCGCTTGGCGTGGCGTCGGCGGCGTGGCCCGCGATGGTCGGCGGCGTGCTGGGTGCGGCGCTCGGCGCGCTGGTG
>JBEIFT010000210.1:0-4941 GCA_040382255.1 Phycisphaeraceae bacterium | reverse complement strand
CTGCCCGCGGACATCAGCTCCACGTCCGCCATGTACTGGGGATCGCCCCTCTACTACCAGTGGACCGAGGTGATGGCAGGCCGCTTCGACGCAGCGATGAACGCGGCGGTGTACGAGCCCATCAAGGCGGCGTACCCCGCGTCCACCGTCAGCAACTACCAGAGCGCGCCGGTGCAGGCGGCCTACGTGACGCCCGACATCACCGGCAAGCTGGACCGCTACGCGACCGCCGGCTTCGGCACCCACGACACCAACGAGTTCTACGGAATGCTGACGCCGTCCCGCATCGCGTCGGTCAGCACGCAGGACTACCCGGCGGCCGGTGATGCGTTCGTCTCGCTGCGGCTCGAGGTTCACAAGGCCCGTGGCCTGATGCTGAGCGGCCAGCGGCCCAAGTTCGCCTGGGTGGCCAACCGCAGCTGGGGCGACCTGTGGTCCGAGCCCGGCATCGAGGTCGGCTTCGCGTCCAGCCCGTACTGGGACGAGATGGTGATGCAGCTGGGCATGAGCGGCATCAACACCTTCCTCTTCTGGAACGGCGACGCGTGGCAGTCGGGCGTCGACCCCACGCTCTACAACCCGCCCGCCGACCGCGCGGCGTTCGACACCGTGCTCGACGAGCTGGCGGCCAAGGTCGGCACCGCCACGGGCGGCGTGGTCTACGCCAAGCAGCCCTCCTGGGGCGACCACGTGGTCGCCAGCGGCCGGCAGGTCGGCGCGAACATGGTCTGGCGCTTCAGCTTCGACGCGGGCATCGACGGCGTCACCGTCTCCTTCAGCGACGGCACCTCGGCCTACGTGAAGCGCGAGTCGGGCCGCCCCGGCGCGTGGCTGACCTACCCGGCCACCAAGACCCTCCGCATGGACGCGGGCGGCGCGCTGCCGACCATGGCGGTGAGCTACACGGGGACGGGATCGGTGAACTGAGCCGCGGCCACGTCTCCGATGCGCCTGACGGCGGTGGTGCCCACGCGGGCACTGCCGTCGTCGCGCATTCGTACTGCCGCATTCTGTCGCGCATCGCCGGCACGAATTCGTCCGTCCGTCCGTGCAGAGACGGTGCGTGCTGGTCCGGCAGGCTGTCGTGTGGCAATGATGGGGGCATCGCAACCCCAAAGGGAGGACCACTCATGCTCATCGCCGGAACCATCAATCGCATCCAGTTCGCACTGCTCGCCTTCGCGTCTGCGGCCTGTGCCTGCGCGTCTGCGGCAGCACAGGACTTTCGCGCGTTCACGTGGGGATATTCGAACAGCGCCGCAACGCCCAACCTTTCGCAGATGGTCTGGGTCTCGCAGTCATCCAGCCTCGACATCGCGGCGATCCAGTTGTCGCGGTTGCCCCCCGGCAAGCGCTATTGCATGATGTTCTATTACGTCAACGACCTGGCCGACAACCCGGCCGACCGATGCCGCGTCCGCCTGCCGGGAGGTGGCACGATCCTGACCAACCAGCGCGGACCATGGATGGACAGGGGGGTCGCGACCGTCAAGAAGCGCATCCAGCGATTTGTCCAGGGCATGCGCGGGCGCAATGCCCAGATCGATGCGTTCGTGTTCGACAACGAGACCACGCTTCATGCGACCAATTTCATGTCGGTGGCCGGTGCCTGGTCGCTGATCCAGGGCGATCCGCGGTGGAGCACCCTTGCCGCCAGCATGGGACTGCCGCGGGACATCAGTTCGCCGTCCGTCATGTACTGGGGTTCGCCGCTCTACTACGACTGGACCGCGAAGATGGCGGGCCGGTTCGACGCGGCGATGAACAGGGCGGTCTATGACCCGATCGTGCCGTACTACCCGGGCGCGCGCGTGATCACCAATTACGAGAGCTACCGGATGGTCTCGCCGTTCGAGACCCCGGACGTGACCGGCAAGCTCGACCGCTACGACACCACGGGCTTCGGCACCGATGACTCCGCCGAGTTCTATGGCCTGTACCTGCCGGGAAGGCTGGAGGCGACGAATTCCGGTCCGCTGCCGGTCGGCGGCCTGGCATGGGTTGCCCTGCGTGCCAACATCCACAAGTCGCGCGGGATCTACCAGGCGAATCCCGCGCGCCCCAAGGACGCATGGATCGCGCCGCTCCACTGGGACGTCGAATGGGACGCCCCGGGGGTGGCGGCACCGCTGATCAATTCGGCATATTGGGCCGAGAACATCCTCCAGCTGGCGATGAGCGGCATCGACACCTTCCTCTACTGGAACGCCGATGCATGGCTGCCGCAGCAGAATCCCGCGCTGTTCAACACGGAAGCGGATCGCCACGCGCTGGATGACCTGCTTGCGGAACTGAACGTGCAGGTCGGCAGCGTTGCCACCCCGACCGTTCGGCTGGCCATGCCGGCATGGAGCGACCGCGTGCTTGCGAGTGCCCGTCAGGTCGATGGCAACATGGTCTGGCGGTTCAGCTTCGATGCCGGCATCGCCGCGGCCATCGTGTACTTCACCGACGGTACGACCGCGCTCATCGCGCCCGAGGTGAATCGCCCGGGGTGCTGGCTGAAGTACCCGACCACCAAGACCCTGCAGATGGCCCCGGGCGGGGCGCTCCCGGTGATGACGCTGATCCCCGGCTCCTGAGCCGCGCCCGGCGTTCCGCAAAAGCGACGAAGCCAGCCCCAGGGCTGGCTTCGATCGTTTCGTGAAATGGACCTGATCGGGCTCGAACCGACAACCTCTTCCATGCCATGGAAGCGCTCTTCCAATTGAGCTACAGGCCCAGCTGCATGCCGCTCGGCCCATGGGGGCTCCGCGGGGAAGAGTGCGGATGATAGCGAAAAGCCGCGGACGCCCATAGGGGCGTCCGCGGATTGATAACCATGCGAGGACGGGTGGCCGGGGCGGCGCGCGCGGCGCCGTGCGGGCTCAGGCCAGCGCGGTGGCGTAGTCGCTCTTGGGGCGGATGCCGACCCACTTGTTCACGAGCTTGCCGCCCTTGAACACCATGACCGTGGGGATCGACTGGATGCCCAGGCTGGACGCCAGCTCCTGCGCGGCATCGATGTCCAGCTTGCCGACCTTGGCCTTGCCCTTCATCTCGGTGGCCAGCTGGTCGATGGTCGGGCCTAGCATGCGGCAGGGACCGCACCACTCGGCCCAGAAGTCGACGAGCACGGGGACGTCGGACTGCAGGACCTCGGACTGGAAGTTCTGGGCGGTGAAGGTGAAGGTGTCGGCTCCGGCCATGGGGGGAAACTCCGTGTTGCTCGTGGGCGGCGCCGCAACGTGCGGCGACGGCCGAAAAATGATAGCGGTGGCCGGGAATCGCGGCTTTCCCGCGGAATCGGGCTTGATGCGATGGCCCGGCGTGCCGATCCTTATGGCACCCGATGGATCAGTTCTGGCTCATCTCCCGCGGCGGCGCAAGCGACGTCCGGTTCCGGCTGCAGCCGCCGGGCCCGGTGCGCGTGGGCCGTTCGAACACGAACGCGCTCGTCCTGCCCGATGTCGCCGTCAGCCGCGAGCACGCGCTGATCGAGTGGGTCGCCGACGGCCCCGACCGCGGCGCGTGGCGCATCCTGGACCGCGGCAGCTCGTCGGGCACGCGCGTCAACGGCGTGCCGCTGCGTCCGTACCAGTCGCTGCCGCTCGAGTCGGGCGACCGCGTCGACTTCGGCCCAGTCGCGCTCGAGTTCATCGTCCGCGGCGCCGACCAGCCCGCCAGCACGATCATCGCCGACGCCGCAGCCACCGACACCGAGTGGGTCGAGCCCGTCGCGCCGGCCGCGCTGACCGCCGCACAGCTCGAGGCCGTCCTCGCCGCCAGCCAGGACATCCACCTGGCCGAGACCGAGGAGGCCGTCGCGCGCGCCACGGTCGACGCGATCGCGACCGCCACCGGCTTCGAGGACGCCGCGTTCGTGCGTCCGTCCTCCGACTTCACCGAGATCCGCGTGCTGGCCTCGCGCGGCCCCGACGCCGGGCGCCAGCGCTTCAGCCGTTCGGTGCTGCGCCGCGCCAAGAACGGCCCCGTCATCATCGGCGACACGCAGCAGGCCGACTTCGGCCAGACCGTGGCGCAGTCGATCGCAGCGTTCAACCAGCGGCAGTGCATCTGCGTGCCCGTGGACCTGGGCGAGCGGCTCTTCGGCATGATCTACCTGGCCGACCACGGCCAGAAGCAGGTGCCCGTCGAGACGCTGGCCGCGCTCGCCCGCTCGATCGGCCGCGTCGCCGCGCTGGCGCTCTCCAACATGGAGCGCACGCGCATGGCCCACCGCCTGGAGGCCGAGCAGCGCGCGATGTTCGACGGCACGCTGCAGGCGCTCATCGCCGCGATCGACGCCAAGGACCCGTACACGCGCGGCCATTCCGCCCGCGTGGCCGAGTACGCGTGGCTCATCGCGCGCGCCGCCGGCCTGAACGACGAGGAAGCCTCCCGCGTGCGCCTCTGCGGCCTGGTGCACGACATCGGCAAGATCGGCGTGAGCGAGGGCGTGCTGCGGAAGACCGACCGCCTGACCGAGGAGGAGTTCCGCGAGATCGCCGCGCACCCGGTCATCGGGCACGCGATCCTGAAGGGCATCCCGCAGATGGCGGACCTGCTTCCCGGCGTGCTGGAGCACCACGAGCGCTTCGACGGCCGCGGCTACCCGAACGGCACGCCGGGCATGGAGATCTCGCGGCTCGGCCGCCTGGTCGCCGTCGCCGACGCACTGGACGCGATGACCACCAACCGCACCTACCGCAAGGCGCGCCCGATGCCCGAGGCCGTCGCCGAGGTGCTGCGCTGCTCCGGCGCGCAGTTCGACCCCGGCTTCGCCGAAGCGCTGGCCCGCGTCGATCCGCGCGAACTGCAGCGCGTGGTCGGTTCGCATGTCATGAGCGGCCTGCCCGACGTGGCGCCGCCCGCGCACGCGCGCCCGCATACGGACTTCCTGGGAACGCCGGCCGCGACCTGACGCGCGCCCGCGGCGCGCCGCGGCGCCCCGCGCCCGCT
>JBEIFT010000209.1:0-5006 GCA_040382255.1 Phycisphaeraceae bacterium | reverse complement strand
CAGCGCGCCGGCCACCGCCGCCTCCGCCGCGGCGTTCGGCTTGCCCGCGTCGGCCGCGCGTCGCGCCGCCACGCCCAGTGCGTACAGCGCGTGCCACCGCTGCGTCACCTGTGCGCCCGCGTCGCCCGCGATCGACGCGACCGCGGCCAGCGCCTTCGGCCCGCGGTTCGCCAGCTCCAGGTGCGCGCGCTGCCGGATGCGGATGTCCGGGTGCGCCAGCAGCTGCAGCAGCAGCGCATCGGGCTGCCCGGCGAAGCCCTCGCGCACCACGTTGCGCGCGGTCACGATGTTGACGTCGTCGACCTGCTTCGGATCCCACACCCGGAAAACCTGGCCCGTATGGTCGCTGTACCAGCCGTTCGACCAGTCGCTGACGTACATCCGGCCGTCCCAGCCGAAGTCGACGTCGGTGGGCAGCACCTCCTGCAGGAACGGGTGCGCGTCGACCACCTTGTAGCCCGCGCCGTCCGGCTCCACCGCGAAGCTCAGCACCTGGCTGTACTCGTCGCCTCCCAGGAAGTCGCAGAGGAAGAAGTGGTCCTTGTAGCGCTCGGGCAGGCCGATGCCGGGGTAGAAGACGATGCCCGAGGGCCCGTCGGAGAGGTGCTCGATGGGCGGCAGGTTCCACGCGGGGCGCGCCTTGTCGGCGGCGTCCCACTTCCACCACGTGTGCTCCTGGCTCCACGGCCCGCGCTGGTTGCTGCCTTCCAGCGTCTGGTAGTTCATGTCCCAGCCGGTCTCGCCGCCCTCCATCACGTAGACGATGCGCGCGCGGTCGCCGGCGTCCGAGTTGTTGTCGCCGGTGAACAGGTCGCCCCAGCGGTTGAACGCCAGTTCCTGCGGGTTGCGCAGCGAATGCGCGAAGATCTCCATGCGGCTGCCGTCCGGCTCGCAGCGGAAGACCGCGCCGGTGAAGGGCCGCGCCAGCACCTTGCCCTCCTTGGTGCGCACGTTGTAGCCGCGGTCGCCCAGCGACCAGTAGATGCGCCCGTCGGGGCCCATCGCCAGGCCGTGCATGTCGTGCCCGCGCAGCGCGACGCGCACGCCGAAGCCATCGAAGACCTTCTCGCGCACGTCGGCCGTGCCCGTCCCCTTCGTGTCGCGGAAGCGCCAAAGGTTGGGAATGCACGTGTACCAGACGTCGCCGCCGACGCAGAGCACGCCGGCGCCGGTGCCGTCGAGCGGCTCGTTGATCGGGCCGCTGTAGGGCGTCGCCTTCTCCGGGCGGTCGTCCTCGTCCTCGGGCGCCCACAGCTTGGTGATGCGGTCCTCCTCGCGCCGGTAGTAGTCCATGCCCCCCTCGCGCTTGGACGCCCACTTCTCGTACATGCGCAGGCGGTCGGCGACGGACTGCAGCTGCAGGTCGTCCTCCAGCCAGAACTTCGAGCTGCGGTTGTCCTCGACACCCTTCTCCTGGCGGAAGCTCTCGGCCAGGAACAGGTTGCCGTGGTCGTCGATCGCGAACGAGACCGGGTCCTGCACCAGCGGCTCCTGCGCCCACAGGTCCCACTCGAAGCCGGGCAGCGGCTTCACGGCGTAGGCGGGCTTCACGGGTTCCTTCGGCGCGTCCTTCGCGTCCGCGGGCGCCTGGCCGCCCGGCGGCACCATGGTCAGGAGTGCGGACGAGGCGAGCGCGATCGGCAGCGTGAGCAGGTGCATCATGGGTTCCGGTCGGGAAGAGTAGATGCCTACCGCCGGGTCGGCGCGCGGCTGCGCCCGCGCTATCGTCCCGGCGTGCAGCCCGAGGAGCTCAAGTCGATCACCGCGCAGGTCCGCGAAGTGGCCGACCGGATCCAGCCGCTGCTGGACCCGCACCCGGGATTGGCCGCCCGCAACGCGCACGCGCACGTCTGGCTGGGCCTGAAGGTGGTGTTCGGCGAGGAATGGCGCGATCGAGCCGCGCCCGCCAGCGTGCGCACGTTCCTTGCGTGGATCGGCGCCCACCCCAACGCGGACTACGACGAATACGCCGGACCGCGCGAGGAACTCTCGCCCGAGGAGCGCGGCAGCCTGTTCTGATCCGGCCGTCGCGGTGCCGCGTCAGTGCTGGCACCAGCCGAACGACCCCATGATGAGGCCGAGGTCCGCGCCGTTGACCTGGCCGTCCCGGTTGATGTCGGCGGGGCACGTGCCGGCGCCGTTGCAGGGGCCCCACGTGCCCAGCAGCACGCCCAGGTCGGCACCATCCACCCTGCCGTCGCCGGTCAGGTCGGCATCGCACGTGGGCGGGGCCACGATGTTCGCCAGCGCCCGCACGGCGCGGCGCCCAAGCAGCTCGTAGCCCTCGCGCTGCAGGTGGGCCTCGACCGTGGAGTACAGGTTGGCGCCCGCCAGCTCCGCGTGCGTCGTCAGCAGCGAGGGGTCCAGCACCGCCAGGCAGCCGGGGAAGCGCTGCTCCGCCAGGTTCCGCGCGGCGATCGCGAACGGCGACATGTCGCCCATCGGGCCGTACGCCGCGGTTGGGTGGGTCGGCACGTAGAGGAACTGCAGCTCCTCGAGCGACCAGCCGGCGCCCTGCCAGACGTCGCGGATGCGCTCGATGATGCACTCCAGGTTCGACGCCAGCCCCTGGCCCGTGGAGGACGGCACGCCGTCGTACGCATAGGCGCGCGACCCGACGCGGCGCATCGCGGGCGCCTGGATCATGCGGTCGTTGATGCCGGACTCGAGCACCACCACCACGTGCGGCCGGAAGTTCATCGACTGCATCGGGACCGTGCTCAGCAGCTGGCGTGCGCGCAGTTCGCCGAAGTACGTGACCAGCGTCTCGTCGGGCGCGTGCACCAGGTCGGACGCGATGTGCCGCAGACCGCGCCCCGGGCGGTTGTCCAGCGTCGAGACGCTCCAGCCGCTCTCCATGCCCGGGTTCGCGGCGGATGCGTAGAAGATCGCGACGTCGCCCTGCAGCCAGCCCGGTGCGGGGCCGTCCAGGTAGCGGAACTCGGCGCCCGTCAGCGCGCGCGCAGGATCGGCCGGCACCGGCATCACCGCCACGAAGGCCTGCGGGTCGCCGTGGCAGTCGACCACCTGCTGCGCCACCGGCACCGGCGAACCGTCGGCGGCGATCCGGTAGAAGCCCATGCGGAACGACCCAAGCTCCTGCGCTCGCGCGTGCACCACGCGCACGTTGACCGCGGCGCCGACGTCGATCGGGCACTGCGCGGAGATGCGGATCGCGTTGGCGCCCGCCTCGGCCGGCGGAACGGGCGGCGTGGCGCCCAGCGCGTAGAGCGGCCGGCAGCGGCCGTAGGGGATCACGGCGTCGGCGGTCGCGTCCATGCTGCCCAGCCCGTGGCCGACCTGCATGGTGCCACCGGTCGCCAGCGGGTCGCCGGCGGCGATCGCGCGGGCCTCGCCGCTGGTGCAGAAGACGAGCGGCGGCACCGCCTGCCCGGCCGCGAACCACGAGTCGGGGCAGGGGATGTACGGCCATCCCTGCGCGGGCTGGAAGCCGGCGACCGGCGTCGGCAGCTGCGGCGGCAGCCGGTCGCGCCACGTGGGCGAGTAGGTCACCGGCACGCGCTGCGCCAGGAAGCCCGTGGTGCCGGTGTCGCTGGAGTTGAGCGGGAACAGCGCGGTGGCGTGCATGCGCCCACGCGGGAACGACCGGTCGTCGATGAACGCGTCGTGCGAGCATTCGGCCGCGAGCGCCCAGGCAAGCCCGTGCTCCCAGCCGCCGGCGCGGCCCGAGGCGTTGGTGTGCGCGCCATCGCCCAGCGTGAATTCCGGCACGGACGAGTCGTTGTAGAGCGTGTTGCTGTCGCCCACCAGGACCAGGTCGACCAGGCCGGGCTTGCCGTCGATCACGTCGCGCAGCCATGCACCGGGAACGGGCGAGCCGGACACGGCGGGGTTCCCGTCGGACCACGCGGGCGCGGCCGCGCCCAGCGACACCGCGACCGCGGCGGCGATGCGCCCTGGCGTCACGCGGCGGGATGTGTCGGGTCGGGGATGCATGCCGTCCCCCTGATGCCGGGGCTCCCCAAGGTACGACGCAGATTGGGGGAATCCACCCCGTGGCGCCCGCGCGCGGACGGATGTGCGGCCCATTCGCGGCGCACCGTCCGATTCGGCCGACTCTCGCCCCGTTATCGCCCCGCGAAGCGGTTCACGATGTTGAACCGGGGCCCCATTCGGCCCGATATAGGATTCGCCGCCCACCGTCCCGGTTTCCCCGGGGATCGCTTGCCGGACGCAGGCGGGTTTCGCAAGTTCCAGCGGCCAGCGCCCCTCACCCAGCCATGTGCGGCATCTTCGGAATCATCGACCGCAAGGGTCTCCGTGAAGGTGACCGCGCGATGCTTGCCGCCCTGGCGAAGGGCCTGGTTCACCGCGGCCCCGACGGCGAGGGCATGCACGTCGGCGAGCACGCCGCGATCGGCATGCGGCGCCTCTCGATCATCGACCTCGAGGGCGGCTGGCAGCCGCTCTGGAACGAGGACCGCAGCATCGCGCTGGTCGCCAACGGCGAGGTCTACAACTTCGTCGAGCTGCGCGCCGAGCTCGAGCAGCGCGGCCACCGCTTCGCCACCGGCAGCGACTGCGAGACGATCGTCCACCTGTACGAGGAGCTGGGCCCCGAGTGCGTGCACCGGCTGCGCGGCATGTTCGGGTTCGCGCTGATCGACTTCGCCAAGCGCAAGATGATCGTCGTGCGCGACCGCATCGGCGAGAAGCCGCTCTACCTGGCCGAGCAGGGCGACCGCATCGTCTTCGCCAGCGAGCTGGTGGCGCTCGTCGCCGCGCGCGCGGTGCCGTTCCGCATCGACGACGCCGCGATCCACGAGTACTTCCACTGGGGCTTCGTGCCCGAGCCGCGCTCCGCGGTGGTCGGTACGCGCAAGCTGCCCGCGGGCTGCATGCTGGAGATCTCCTTCGACCCGTGGTCGGTGCGCGAGCGCCGCTGGTGGGACATGGAGCAGGTGCCCGAGGTGCAGGGCGACCCCGGCCAGGCGATCAAGCAGGTGCTGGACGAGGTGAGCGAGCTCATCATCCGCTCCGACGTG
>JBEIFT010000208.1:0-5013 GCA_040382255.1 Phycisphaeraceae bacterium | reverse complement strand
GCCGCGGGGCTGGTGGGCGACGCGCTGCGCTGAGCGCGCCGCCGCGCAATCGCGCGGACCGCGCCGGCCGCGGGTCCCGGTCAGTCGTCGCCGACCGCGTACGTCTCGTGCGGGGGCTTGCGACGGAAACCCTGCTGCACCGACTCCGGCCACAGCACCTTCATCGCCTCGTGCGGCGGCATGCCGTTCACCGTCAGCTTGGTGCCCCCCGAGGCCAGCTGCTCAAGCTGCCGCCGCCCGATCTCGACCGTGAGCAGCACGTGGCCGTCGTCCCACTGGCGGTCGCGGACGGCCATGCGCTTCTCGATGAAGTCGATCGCGCGCCCGTCCGAGAGCGGCAGGCCGAGCACGCATTCGCGCAGGTCGCCGCGCATGGACCCGAGCACGCGCGCGGTCAGCACGTCGATGCCCTCGCCCGTCAGCGCGGAAACCGGGATCGCGTCGGGCTCGCGCGCCAGCCAGTCGGCCAGGCGCCGGTCGGGGCCGTCGCCGGCGCGCCACGTCTCGGCCAGCCGGTCGCACTTGTTCAGGAGAAGGATCCGTGGCTGCCCGCTGGCGCCGATGTCGTCCAGCACCTCGCGCACGGTGTCCAGCTGCATCGCGGCCTGGCGGTCCGACACGTCCAGGACGATCAGCAGCACGTGGCTCGCGATCGCGTCCTCCAGCGTGGCGCGGAAGCTGGCCACCAGGTGGTGCGGCAGCCGCTGCACGAACCCGACGGTGTCCGACAGCATGGCCGCGTTGCCGCCACCCAGGTTCCACTGCTCGACGCGCGTGCCGAGCGTCGCGAACAGCTTGTCGGCCGCGTACGCGCCACCGCGCGTCAGGCGGTTGAACAGGCTGCTCTTGCCGGCGTTCGTGTACCCGACCAGCGCGGCCGTGAAGTGCTCGCTGCGGCGCTGCTGCACCTCGCGGGTGCGGCGCACCTCGATCTCGCCGAGCTCGCGGCGCAGCTTGTCCAGCTTGGCCTTCACGATGCGGCGGTCGATCTCCAGCTGCTGCTCACCGGGACCGCGCGTGCCGACGCCGACCGGCGAGCCGCCCGTCACCTGCCCCAGGTGGCCCCACATCGCGCGCAGGCGAGGGGCCGTGTACTCCAGCTGCGCGATCTCCACCTGCAGCTGCGCCTGCCGCGTCGTGGCGCGGTTGGCGAAGATGTCCAGGATCAGCTCGCTGCGGTCGATGACCTTGACGCTGAGCGCCTTCTCCAGCTCCTGGATCTGGCTGGGGGCCAGCTCGTTGTCGAAGACCACGACCTTGGCCTCGAGTTCCTTGCACATCGCGGCCAGTTCCTCGACCTTGCCCTTGCCCAGGTAGGTCTTGCCGCGCGGCGCCTCGCGCTTCTGCTCCAGCGTCCCCACGGCGCGCACGCCGGCGGTCTCGGCCAGCGCGCGCAGCTCGCCCAGCGGATCGGCGTCGTCCCACTCGACGCCCGGCAGCCGCACCCCGACGAGGATCGCCGGTTCCGTGCGGATGTCGACTTCGCCGTGGCGGCCTGTTTCCATCCCGCGATTGTAGGGACGCGCGGGGAGCGGGCCACGCGCGGAACTATGATCGCGCGTCGGATGCTCGCCGCCCTCGCCATGCTCGCGCTGCTCGCGCCGGCCGCGCCCCAGGCGCAGGCCGAGGGCGCGGCGCGCACCGCGACGGCCGCGCCGGAGACGCCGTACCGCTGGTTCGACCCGGTGATCGACCTCCGTGCGCTCCTGATGCAGGGCTTCGTCGACGTCCCGGACGAGCGCGCCATGCAGCGCGCCGTGCTGGATGCCATGGTGCGCGCGCTGCGCGACCCGTACACCGTCTGGGTGCCGCCCGACGACGAGGGCGACTTCAACAAGGCGATCTCGGGCGCGTACGTCGGCATCGGCGTCGAGCTGGACCTGGAGGACGGCCGCCCGGTGGTGATCACGCCGATGGACGACAGCCCCGCGCTGGAGGCGGGCGTGCTGCCGGGCGACGTGATCCTGTCGGTGGACGGCACCTCGACCCAGGGGGCGGGCGCCGCGCACCTGGAGGACCTGCTGCCCGGCGAGCCCGGCTCGACGGTTCGCCTGCGCCTGCGCCGCCCGGACGGCACCGAGCGCGAGGTCACCGTCGCGCGGCGCCACGTCGAGACGCGGACGGTGAAGGGCGTCGCGCGCACCGCCGACGGCTGGCGGTGGTCGCTCGACCCCGACCGGCGCATCGCCTACGTGCGCATCACGCAGTTCACCGAGCGCACCGCCGCCGAGCTGGACGCGGCACTCGCCAAGATCCGGGCGGACGGTGTCTCGGGCGTGGTGCTCGACCTGCGCGGCAACGGCGGCGGATCGCTCGACGCCGCGGTGGCTGTGGCGGACCGTTTCATGCCCGCAGGCGCGATCGTCAGCCTGCGCGGCCGCGGCGACAAGGGACGCACGTGGGATGCGAGCGCAAGCCCCGAGGACGTCCTGGTGCCGATGGCCGTGCTGGTGAACGAGGGCAGCGCGAGCGCCAGCGAGGTGGTCGCGGGCGCGCTGCAGGAAGGCCGGCACGCGCGCGTGGTCGGCACCCGCAGCTACGGCAAGGGCAGCGTGCAGGAGGTGCGCGCGCTGCCGGACGGCATGGGAACGCTCAAGATGACCACGGCGCGCTACCAGCTGCCCAGCGGACGCAACGTCGGGCGCCTGCCCGGCGCCACGCGCTGGGGCGTGGAGCCCGAGAGCGGCTTCCACGTGCCGATGACCGAGGCCGACCAGTTGGCGAACGCCGACGCGCGCCGCGGATGGGAAGCGATCGCCGCGGGCGGGCCGGGCGCCGGCACATCCGCACCGGCGAAGAACGCGCCGACCGCGGGCGCCGCCTCGACGCCGGCACCGTCGCGGCCGGCAACCCAGCCCGACTGGCAGGCGCCGGGCTCGATCCGCACGCAGGCGCACGACCCGCAGCTGGCCGCGGCGCTTGAGGCGATGCAGGGGTTCCTGGACGCCGGGCAGTGGCCGGTCGTCGGCGACCTCTCGGGCGACGTGGGCGCGGGCAACGACGAGCTGCGCGCCAGCCTCGAGTACCGCCGCCGGCTGCTCGAGGAGCTCCAGAAGACCGACCAGTCGATCTCCACGCTGCGCGGCACGGGCGCGGGCGTGGACGACCCGATGCTCCGCGACGACGCGCCGCTCATCGACGGCGAGATCGTCCTGCGCAACCGCGAGGGCCGCGTGGTGGGCCGCTGGATCCTGAAGGACCCCGGCGCACTGCGGCGCGGCCTGCGCGAGGGCGCGGAACCGGCGCCCGAGTACACGCCGGCGCGCGAGCCGGAGAAGTGAGCGGGAACCGGCCATGACGCGCGCACCGGTGATCCTCGGCATCGAGACCAGCTGCGACGAGACCGCGGCCGCGGTGGTGGCGTGGGACGCGGCGGCCGGCGTGCCGCGCGTGCGGTCGAACGTGGTGTCGACGCAGCACGCGCTGCATGAGCGCTACGCCGGCGTCGTGCCCGAACTCGCCAGCCGTGCGCACCTGGAGCGCATCGTGCCCGTCGTGCGCGAGGCCGTGGCCGCCGCAGGCACCGACCTCGGGTCGATCGACGCCGTGGCCGTGGGCAACCGGCCCGGGCTCATCGGCAGCCTGCTGGTCGGGAACGCGGCAGCGAAGGCCTATGCGTGGTCGCTCGGCGTGCCCGTGATCGGCGTCGACCACGTGGCCGCGCACCTGATCGCGGGAACGCTGGATGCGGCGCCCGTGCGCTGGCCGGCGCTCGGCCTGGTCGTGAGCGGCGGACACACGCACCTGTTCCGGATGGAGGGGCCCCTCCGCATGCAGGTCATCGGGCGCACGATCGATGACGCGATCGGCGAGGCGTTCGACAAGGCCGCGACGATCCTTGGCCTTGGCTACCCCGGCGGCCCCCTGCTCGACCGCCGGAGCGACGGGGGCAACCCGCAGGCCGTGCCGTTCCCGCAGCCGCGCCTAACCGCCCGCAGCGTGCGCCGTGGCGAGGAACGCGACGCCGGGACCGGCGCGAACGCCGACGACCCCTCGCTCGACTTCAGCTTCAGCGGCATGAAGACCGCGCTCCTCTATCAGGTGCGCGGCGTGCCGCCGGTGCCGAACCGCCCAGCCCCGCCGCCCCCGCCGCCCTTGACCGACCAGCGAGTGGCCGACCTCTGCGCCAGCTTCCAGGCCGCGGCCGTCGCGCAGGTGATGCGCGGCCTGGGCCGTGCCTTCGACGCGTGGGACCGCACGAAGCAACAGCCCGCGGGCGCACCGCACACCCTGCTCGTGGGCGGCGGCGTGAGCGCCAACCGCCACCTGCGCGACGAACTGCTCGCCTTCGCCGCCGCGCGCGGCCTGGACCTGCGCCTGCCCGCGATGCCCTACTGCCTGGACAACGCGGCGATGATCGCGGCCATGGGACTGCACCGCTTCATGGCCGGCGAGCGCGACGAGTGGACGCTGGCACCGGCCGCGCGATCCACGCTCGGGGCGGGGTGAAACTCCGGGGCAAAACGAGCGCAGGCGCCGCGGCACTTCGGCCGGGCGCCTGCGCACCGTCGTGCTGGTTGGACGGGCGGGCTCAGTCGTTGCCCGCGCCGGGCTTGGGGGTCTTGGGATTGATCGCGGTGGGGTTGGCCAGGCGCTTCGCGAGCACCCCGCGGCGGATCTCTTCCATCAGGTCGGGGTTCTGGCGGAGGAACAGCTTGGACGCCTCGCGGCCCTGGCCCAGTCGGACGTCGCCGAAGCTGAACCACGCGCCGCTCTTGTCGACCACCTCGTCGGCCACGGCCAAGTCGAGCACGTCGCCCGAGATGGAGATGCCCTCCTCGAACATGATGTCGAACTCGGCCTCGCGGAACGGAGGCGCGATCTTGTTCTTGACGACCTTGGCACGCACACGGTTGCCGACATTCGACTCGCCATCCTTGATGGCGCCGATGCGGCGGATGTCGATGCGGACCGATGCGTAGAACTTGAGCGCCTTGCCGCCGGTGGTGGTCTCGGGCGAGCCGAACATCACGCCGATCTTCTCGCGGAGCTGGTTGATGAAGATCACGATGC
>JBEIFT010000207.1:0-5027 GCA_040382255.1 Phycisphaeraceae bacterium | reverse complement strand
CCGGCGCGGCAGTGGGCGCCGCCTGGTCGGCCGGCGCGGCCGGTGCGGGCGTGGGCTCGGCGGACGGCACGGGCAGGCCGTTGTCCGGGCCCGCGTTCGTCGCGGCGGCCATCTCCTGGCGTCCGCTGGGTTCGCCCGAGGGCGTGTCGATCGCACCCTTCTCGGTCATCGGCTCGGCGAGCGTCTGCGGCTGGGCCACCTCGCCGGGCGGGCCGTCCGGGTCCTGCATCGCCGATTCCTGGCACGAGGCGAACAGGACCAGCACGAGCGTGCACGCGGTCGCGGTGAGGCGCATGGCCGAATGATACAAGCGGCTATCGTGCGTCCACCCTCGCCATGATTCGGACGGTCTCCCGGCTCCCCGCACGATTCCCCGCCGCCGCGCGCGCCGCGCTGGCGGCCCTGGCACTGCTTGCCGCGGCCGCGGTGCCGGGCTGCGACTTCGACCGCTCCGGTTCGCCGCTGCCCGCCGAGGGCGACCGCGGCGCATGGCGCTGGCGCCCGGTGCGCATCGAGGTGAGCCCGCTCACCACCCCGATCCCCGCGCTGGGCGAGCGCCAGCCCACCGTGGACGTGCGCATCGTGTTCCGCGACGACGGCGGCGACGAGGCCAAGGCCGTGGGCGTGCTGCGCGTCTCGGTGCGCGAAGGCGGCGCCGAACTCGCGAGCGCCTCGGTCGACCTGGCCGCCAGCGAGCCGCACGCGCGCGCCTGGGACGGCGTCACCGAGACCTACTCCGTTCCCGTCGTGCTGCCCGCCGATCCGGCACCGCGCGCCACCCTGACGGTCCGGGCGTTCTTCGAGGGCGCCGACGGCGCGCGCATGGACTGCTCGGGCGAGGTGCGCTGGCCGGAGCGCGCGCGATGAGCGCCCCCGACGCGCGCCGCCTGCCCACCGCGGCGGCCGACGCGCTGCTGCTGACCGCCGCGCTGATCTGGGGCAGCACCTTCGTGGCGCAGAAGATGGCCACGGAGCACATGGGGCCCGTGCTCTTCAACGGCATCCGCTACTTCGCCGGCGCGCTGGCGCTGGCGCCGATCGCGCTTTCGCGTTGGCGCCGCACGACCAGCCCCGCCGCGCGCCGCAGCGCGGTGGTGGGCGGCCTGCTGGCCGGCGCCGCGATGGCCATCGCCAGCAGCGCGCAGCAGGTGGGCATGCATGCCACCAGCGTCAGCAACGCCGGCTTCATCACCGGGCTGTACGTGATCATCGTGCCGATGCTGGGGCTGTTCGTCGGCCAGCGCGTGCGCTGGACGGTGTGGTCCGGCGCGGCGCTGGCGGTGGTTGGGCTCTTCTTCCTGAGCCTCTACGACCCTGCGTCGGGCCGCATCGAGCTGGGCAGCGGCGACGCCTGGGTGCTGGCCTGCGCCTTTGCATGGTCGGTCCACGTGCAGGTGATCGGCTGGGCGGCGCCGGACGCGGACGCGTTCGTGATCAGCGCGCTGCAGTTCGGCGTGACGGGCATCACGTGCCTGGTGGGCGCGGCGGTGCTGTCCACGGCGTTCGGCGGCCACGAGTGGGGCGCGCGCGAGGCGTTCCGCTGGGACGGCTTCACGGCCGCGCTGGGGCCGCTGGCGTTCGCAACCGTGCTCTCGACCTGCGTGGCCTTCACGCTGCAGGTGGTGGCGCAGGCCAGCGCGCCGCCGGCGCACGCGGCCATCCTGCTGAGCCTGGAGAGCGTCTTCAGCGCGCTGGCCGAGGCCGCGGTGCTGCTCCTGGGCTGGACCACGATCGGCGCCCCGATGACCGGCTGGAAGCTGCTGGGCTGCGCGCTGATGTTCGCGGGCGTGGTGGTCAGCCAGGTGCGGCTGGGGGGCGGGCGGCGGGACGCGGCGCCCGGCGCCACGGCGCCCGGCGGGTCCGTGGCCTGACGCCGGCTCCTATACTCCGCGTCCCATGGCCCTCGAGACGACTGCCTTCGCCCCCGGCACCCGCGTGCGCGTCACGCAGCAGATCCCCGCTGTCCGCCGCACCGCCAGCACGACGGTCGAGGGCACCGTGGTCCGCTACCGCCAGTCGAAGACCGGCAGCTGGTTCGCCCACGGCCTGCACGACAAGCTCTGGCTGGACCGCCTGGAGCTGCGCAAGGACGACGGCGAGGTCGTGGTGCTGAACCTCGACCAGTACTCGGTCGTCCAGGGCGCCTGAAATTGGGTTCGGGATATCCCGAACCTATTTCCCCGCCGGCTCCACCGTCACCCGCGTCATCTTGGATCGCCAGGCCTCGCCCAGCTCGCGGCCGATGTAGCCGTTGACGCAGGCCACGGACAGGCGCTCGAAGCCGGCCGCGCTCTCGGCCAGGTCCATCGGGCGGCCGATCCGGTGCACCTGGCTGGCGATCGCCATCGCGCGGGCCGACGAGCTTTCGCCGCTCATCACCAGCCCGCTCTTGGCGCCGATCAGCGCGTCGGCGAACTCCTGCGGCGTGATGCCCTGCTGCAGGCGCTCCAGCTCGCGCTGGATGCACTCCAGCGTGGTGGGCGCGCGCTCGTGCGTGCTGCCCGCGTAGAGCTGCACCAGGCCCGAATCCTTGCCGAGCGCCGTGCTTGCACCCACCGAGTAGCACAGCCCGCGCTTCTCGCGGACCTCGGTGAACAGGCGGCTGCTGGTGGAGCCGCCCAGGACGCGGATGGCCACCCGGTGCCGGTACGCGTCGGGCGAACGCTCGGGCGGCGCGTCCAGGCCGATCGCCAGGTGCGTCTGCTGCGTCTCCATGGGCACGCGGTGGATGCCGCGCTGCGCTGGGGAGGATTCCTTGGGCTCGGGGGTGGCACCGTTCCAGCCCTCCAGCAGGCGGTCGAAGAGGTCCCGTGCGCGCTCGGGCTCGATGTCGCCCGCCACGCCGATGATCGTCCCGCCCGGCAGGGCGCGGCGGGCCCAGGCCGCGCGGATGCCGTCGGCGGTCAGCGCCTCCAGGCCTTCCTTGGTGCCGTGGCCGCTGCGGTTGAAGGGCGCGGGCAGCGCGAATTCGCGCAGCTTCAGGCCCACCAGGTGCTGGGGTTCGTCCTGCAGCCCGGCCAGCGACTGCAGCGCCAGCGCGCGCACGGCGTCCAGCGATTCGGCCTCCAGGCGCGGTTCGCGCACCATCAGGCCGAAAAGCCGCATGACTTCCTCGAAGCGGTCGCCCAGGCAGAGGGTCGTCAGCACCAGGTGGTGCATGGCCGCGGTGCCGTGGCGCTGCGCGCCCAGCGCGTCGAAGCGGTCGCTCAGCTCGCGGCTGCTGTACGGGCCGGCGCCGCGCAGGACCAGTTCGGACAGGATGGTCGACTCGCCCTCGCCGGCCGCTCCGGCGGGGTCGCCGGAGGAGCCCACGGGCAGCATCCACGCGGCGGCGCAGCTGCGGGTCCCGGGCATGCGTTCCACGGCCAGGCGGGCGCCGCAGCGGAGCGTGAAGAGCTGGAGGTCGGCGGGCATCGGAGGCAGGCTAGCAGGGGGGTGCGGCATTCACGCGCGCGGTCATGCGCCGCCGCGCGCGAAGTCGGCGAACCACTCGTCGGCGGTGTGCATCCCGGGGGCCTGTCCGGCCAGCCAGCGCGCCATGCGAAGGGCGCCCAGCGCGAAGAGGTCGCGGCTGGTGGCGCGGTGCGCGACCGTCACGCGTTCGCCGGCGCCGCTGAAGACGACCTCGTGGTCGCCCACCACGTCGCCGGCCCGGATCGCGTGGATTCGGCTGGAATCAAGGGGTTTCCGCAGCCCTCGGCCGACGGCCTCGGCCAGGCTCTTCGCGGTGCCGCTGGGCGCGTCCAGCTTGCGGGTGTGGTGGGTCTCGACGATGTCGATGTCGAAGCCGGGCAGCAGCCGGGCGGCTTCCTCGACCAGGCGCCGGGTGACCGCGACGCCCAGCGACGTGTTGGGGGCGATCATCGCGGGGACCCCGGCGGCATTGCGGGCGACCGTGTCGCGCGTGGCCGCCGAGAGCCCGGTGGTGCCGACCAGCAGGGCCGTGCCCAGCTGCGCGGCCAGCGCCGAGGCCCGCAGCGCGCCCTCGTCGCTCGAGAAGTCGACGATCACGTCGATCTCGCCGCGGCGGAGCGTGCATTCGTCGTCGCGGTCCAGGGCCAGCACCACATGGTGCCCCGGCTCCTGCCCCGCGCACGCGACGATGCGCTGTCCCATGCGCCCGAGTGCACCGTGGACCAGCAACCGGAGGTCTCGATCGCGCCCGGATGCGGTGTCGGCGGCGCGATCTGCACGGTGTTCGGTGGGCGATGGCATGGGCCGCATTGTGTCGCGCGCACGCGCGATCTGCACGGCATTTGCCGATGAATCCGCGCATCGCGACGTTTTGCAGGCGCGGACATAGCGCACCCGGTTGACGTCACAAGGGCGCCCCGGAAGAAATCCAGAAAAATTCCATTCAACCCCCTTCCCACCCCGTGCCGATAAAGGTACTACTAGTAGGTGAGCAGAGGCTTTGTTACGCGGGCCTCAGTTCTCTCCGACACCTCCAGCGTAACTTAAGGGAGCCACACCCATGGCCAAGAAGAAGAAGGCTGCCAAGAAGGCCGCCAAGAAGACCGCGAAGAAGACCGCCAAGAAGAGCAAGTAAGTCTTCGCGACCGGACAACACCAGCAGGGCCGGCGCAAAGCCGGCCCTGTTGGTTTTTGCGGCTAGGATTCCGCCCCACATCGGCGCCGACGGCGCCAGGCACACGGAGGTCCACAACACATGGCTCACATCATCGCGGAACCCTGCATCGGCACCAAGGACACGGCTTGCGTCGAGGTCTGCCCGGTCGATTGCATCCACCCCGGCAAGGGCGAGGGCGACCACGGCGGCGCCACGCAGCTCTTCATCGATCCCGACACCTGCATCGACTGCGGCCTCTGCGTCGACGAGTGCCCGGTGCACGCCATCTACCCGCAGGAAGACCTGCCGGCGGAGTGGCAGAAGTACATCCAGATCAACGCCGACTTCTACAAGAACCGCAAGTGACGGGAGCGCGCGGCGTCGGAGCCGCAGCGCCCCTGCTTGGAGTTCCTGAAACGACCGCGGCCCCGCGGGGCAGGCGGGGCCGGGGGGGGGG
>JBEIFT010000206.1:0-5029 GCA_040382255.1 Phycisphaeraceae bacterium | reverse complement strand
CGCGCGCGTGCGGTGGCGCAGTCGGCGGCGGCGCTCTCGCGGGACGCGCAGGAGGCGGCGCAGGTCACGCGCGGCGCCGCCGAGTGCGGCGTCAGCGCGCTGGGCGACGTGGCGCAGATCGACGCGGGCGTGCAGGCGGTGATCGCGCGCGGGCGCGACCTTGCCAGCCAGCTGGAGGTGCTGCGCGGCCGCGCGGCCACCGTCGACGCCGCGCTGGAGGCGATGGTGCACGTGGCCAACCGCAGCGCGGTGCTGAGCCTGAACGCCGAGATCGAGGCGTCGCAGGCCGGCGACGCGGGCCGCGGCTTCGCGGTCGTCGCGCGCGAGATCCGGCGCCTGGCCGAGCAGGCCGCCGCCAACAGCATGCAGATCGAGGACAACGTGCGCGCCATGCACGAGGCCCTGGAGGCCGGCCACCGCGCGACCGAGGACTTCGCCGCCGCCGCCGCGGACGCCAGCGCGCGCTCGGGACGCCTGGCGACCTCGATGGCCGAGAGCATCCGCGAGCTGGAGCGAACCACCCCGCGCGTGAACGCCATCGGCGACCGCTGCGAGCACTTCCGCGCCGAGGGCGAGGCCATGCAGGCGTCCCTGCGGGCCTCGGCCGGCGGCGCGACCGACCTGCGCGGTTTCCTCGATTCGTTCGACGCTACCCTTGCGGAGCTCCGCGACCGCTCGGCCGAGGTGCACCGCCTGCTTTCCAAGCTCAGGACCAGCTGACCCCATGACCACGAAGAACCGACGCAAGCCGGCCGCCACGCGCGGCGGCACGAAGCCCGCCGCCGCCACCCGCCTCGAGACCGACAGCATGGGCGCCATGCAGGTGCCCGCCGACGCGCTCTACGGCGCCACCACGCAGCGCGCGGTGCTGAACTTCCCCGTCAGCGGCCGCCCCGTCCCGCCGCAGGTGATCGCGGCGTACTTCGAGCTGAAGCGCGCCTGCGCGCTGGCCAACCTGAAGCTGCGCGAACTGCCGCGCGACAAGGCCGACGCGATCGTGGACGCCTGCGGCCGCCTGCTGGAGGACTTCGCCGACCGCCGCGCCGGCGTGATGCGCCACTTCCCGATCGACGTCTTCCAGACGGGCTCGGGCACCAGCACCAACATGAACGTCAACGAGGTGATCGCCAACACCGCGAGCCAGGTGCGCGGCAAGGCGATCGGCTCGAAGGACCCGCTGCACCCGAACGACCACGTCAACTACGGGCAGAGCTCGAACGACACGTTCCCGACCGCGATGCAGCTGGCGGGCGCGATCGAGATCGACCGCAAGCTGGTGCCCGCGCTCAAGCGCCTGGAGAAGGCGCTGGCCGCCAAGGCCAAGGCGTGGGACCGGCACGTCAAGATCGGCCGCACGCACCTGATGGACGCGACGCCGATCCGCGTGGGCCAGGAGTTCGGCGGCTACGCGGCCGCGGTGGGCTACGCCGTCGGCCGCGCCGAGCGCGCGTGCGCGGCGCTGGCCGGCAACATGCCGATCGGCGGCACGGCCGTCGGCACGGGCATCAACGCGAACCCGAAGTTCGGCGCGACCGTCTGCGCGATCCTCTCGAAGGAACTGGGCATCCGGTTCACCGAGGCGCGCAACCACTTCGAGGCCCAGGCGACGCGCGACTGCGTCGTGGAAGCGAGCGGGCTGCTGAAGACGATCGCGGTGAGCCTGTCGAAGGTCGCGAACGACATCCGCTGGATGGGCAGCGGCCCGCGCTGCGGGCTGGGCGAGCTGGTGCTTCCGGCGACGCAGCCCGGCAGCAGCATCATGCCCGGCAAGGTGAACCCCGTGATCTGCGAGAGCGTGATCCAGGTGGCGTGCCGCGTGGTCGGCAACGACGCCAGCATCGCGCTCGGCGGCTTCGGCGGCGTCGGCAGCCTGCTTGAGCTCAACGTGTGCATGCCGCTCATCGCGGACGACCTGCTGGAGTCGATCGAGCTGCTGGCCAACGCGTGCGACATGTTCGCCGAGAAGTGCATCGACGGCCTGGAGCTGCACCCGGACGCGACCAAGACGGTGGAGCGCAGCCTGATGATGGTCACGTCGCTGGCGCCGGTGATCGGCTACGACGTCGCCGCCAAGGCCGCCAAGGACGCGTACAAGAGCGGCGCGACCATCCGCGAGCACGTGCTGGCGCACAAGCTGGTCGAGCCCAAGCACCTGGACCGGCTGCTGGACCCGACCGCGATGACGAAGCCCGGCGGCAAGGGCCCGGGCGGCGGCTGACCGCCGTGCCGGGCCGGGTGCGCCGCCGGGTCAGTTGCCGGCGGCTGCCACGGACTGGGCGACGTTCTCCAGCATGGCCGGCTTCGAGCCGCGACCGTCCAGGACCAGCGTCTTGGTCGCGGGGTAGCTGAACCACGCCCCGCGGCGGCCGGCGTCCGGGGACACGGTCGCGCTGCTGCCGTCGGTGAACGAGACCTGCACGCTGTCGATGCCCTCGTCGAACGAGAAGCGCCACACCATCTGCGAGCCGACGCGGCGGCCGGTCGCGATGACGCGGTCATCCCAGGTGGGCTGCTTCAGGACCGCCGAGGTTCCCACGGCGGCGCCGACGCGCGCATCGAGCTCGGACAGCAGGCCGTCGAGCGTGGCGCGATCCGCGGCGCGGTTGTAGGCCGAATGGTCCTGCGACTCCATCCACGCGTCCGGGTTCCAGTTCAGGAAGGTGCTGATTCCGTGCATGCCCAGCTGCAGCACCATCTCGTCCCAGAAGGGGCCGGACGCGAAGCCGACCTGGATGCCGGGCTCCGACCACGCATCGCCCCAGCTGCGCGCGGCGATCCACGCCTGCTTGGGACGGGTGCTGCTGGCCATCAGGCCGCGGACCTTGTGGACCTCCAGGCGGAACGCGGCCCATGCGTCGCCGGCGCCGCCGCTCATCGCGTTCATCGAGCCGACCATCGCCTGCATGCGCATGCCGGTCAGCATGCCGTAGAACTCGCCGGTGTCGTGGGTGCCGAAGCCCGCGGTGGAGTAGGTGTCGAGCTTGCCGGTGATGTCCGGCGAGACGTTCGCCGAGGTGACGCGCGAACTCATGTAATTGCTCACGATGGCCGACGGGAACGCCGCGCGGATGGGCTGGTACACGGCGGCGTTCATCGCCGCGTCGAAGCGCGCGGACATGGCGTCGGTCCACTTGTAGTAGGCCGGCGACCCCCAGTACATCACGGACGGCGACGCGATGTCCTTCGGCAGGCCAAGCTGCGTGGAAAGGGTCGCCCAGCGCGGATCCGCCTGCACGGCCGCGAACGCGCCCTCGGTGCCCATGAAATGCGTGGCATGCAGGGTCGTCTCGTTGTCCAGGATGAAGCCGTCCGGGGCCACCCCGCGCGCCTTCAGGCCGGCGACCATCGCGGTCATGCGCGCGCGGACGGTGGCGATGCCGTTGTCCATCCAGGGCCCACGGAACGGCGTGGCGACGTTGGTGACGGTGCGGACGGTGACGGGCACCATGGTCGGCGCCGCAGCGGTGGTGGCGGCGGTGCGGCCGGTGCTGATCTTCGAAGGTGCGACGCTCGCCGACGTGGCGGTCTTGCCCGAGGTCGGCGCGGCGACCAGCCGCGTCGAGAGCGTGACCACCTGGCGCATGCAGCGGTCCGAGGGGTGGTCGGCAAGGTCGTTGGGGTACATGAAGAGCAGCAGGTAGCGGCTGCCTGCGGGGAGCTGCTTGAGCTGCTTCGCCACGTCGTCCAGGTTGGAGTCGCGGGACAGGCGGACCATCGGGGTCAGGTTCGGGGTCGCGGCCGGATCCGCATTGCCCCAGGTGAACGCGCGGAAGTCGTCGGCCGAGGCCGGCGCGGCGCAGGCGACCAGCGCGGCCGCGGCGCACGCACGCAGCGTGCGGGCGAACGTGGACGGCGTGCGGTTGGCGTGGTGGGCGGGCGTGGGCTGGCGTTCATCGGGGCACATGGGCGTTTCCCTCGCGGGGGCGCTCCATGCGGGACGAGAACTGCATTGTCCGTTCGGCTGCCGCGGGTCCGACCTGTGGCGCTGCGTGGAGACGCGACCCGCTCTGAGCAAACTGACGACCTGACCGTACGTTTCCCCCGTGCCCCTGCAAACGGCCGACGTGCGGGCAGCCCCTCCAGACCGACCTCTGGAGCCATAATGCCCGAGGGCGACTCAAGTTGAGCGATCGCGGGAATTTCGACAGGCCACGGCGACCTGGTGGTACGGTGGCTCGCAAGTAGGCAATAACCGGCAGCGGTTGGCGCGTACCCCCCTCCCACGCCCTCCAAACCGACCTGAACCTGCGGTTCCGACGCAATGTCGGGGAAGTCGCCTTGCGGTTCGCGCCGCCCGATGCATAGTCAGGACAGCAGGTGCGCCGCTCGGTGCACCGCGCAGGGAAAGGTCTCGATCGTCTCGGACAACGAGGAAGGGAAAGGGTTCGCCGTGCGCATTCCGCTGGCGTCGACAATCTTCATCCTTGCAGCGTTCGCAACGCATGCCCACGGGCAGGTGCTGGTGGCGGCCAATGCGCCGATGGCCACGCAGCAGCAGGGCTCGTTCCAGGTGCGCGACGGTACGTTCAGCGACTCGCTCTCGAGCGGTGGCAACAACTTCTACTCGCAGGCACTGGCGCAGGGCTTCTCCGTCTCGAGCAGCGCGACGCTCGGCTCGCTGAACTTCTGGGGCGCATCGGAATACCTGAACTCCACCCAGCCGTGGCTGGAGACGGGGCTCAGCAGCAACGTCGACGGCTTCCAGGTCGCGCTCTACCGGGTGAACGACGACGGCACCATGCCGCAGGTCACGTCGTGGAACATCAACCGCGGGTTCTTCACCCAGCAGGCGACCGGCACGTACACGATCAACACGTTCAGCCCGATCTTCAAGGTCTCGTGCGAGCTGACCGGAACCACGGTGCTGGACGCCGGCAAGTACGCGATCACGGTCGGCGGGCGGCTGCTGCAGCCCGACGGCGACGCGTTCGCGTGGATCGACGGCGTCTGGGACGGTTCCGGCGGCAGCACCCAGAGCTACATCACGATCGGCGACATCCCGTCGCAGTGGGGCAACTGGATCCCGCTG
>JBEIFT010000205.1:0-5029 GCA_040382255.1 Phycisphaeraceae bacterium | reverse complement strand
GCGCTGCCGCCCTTCGACGCGGGCATCGACGACGAACGCACCGCGCGCGAGCGCTGCGCCGCGTTCCGCGCGGTGGCCACGCGCCTGCGCGCCGAGGTCGGCCGCCGGCTGGTGGGCCAGTCCGACGTGGTGGAGCAGGTGCTCTGGGCCCTCTTCGCCGGCGGGCACGTGCTGCTTGAGGGCGTGCCGGGCCTGGGAAAGACGCTCCTGGTGCGTTCCCTTGGCGACGCGTTCCACCTGGACTTCGCGCGCATCCAGTTCACGCCCGACCTGATGCCGGCGGACATCGTGGGGACGCAGATCCTGGTGGACGACGGCGCCGGGCACCGCGCGCTGCAGTTCCGCCCGGGACCGATCTTCACGCAGATCCTGCTGGCCGACGAGATCAACCGCGCCACGCCCAAGAGCCAGTCGGCGCTCCTGGAGGCGATGCAGGAGCGCGCGGTCACCGTGGGCGGCACCACCCACCGGCTGCAGGCGCCGTTCCTGGTGCTGGCCACGCAGAACCCGATCGAGCAGGAGGGCACGTACCCGCTGCCCGAGGCGCAGCTGGACCGCTTCCTGCTGAAGGTGCAGGTGCCGCCGGTGCAGCGCGCCGACCTGCACGAGATCCTGCGCCGGACGACGGTGCAGAAGGAGCCCGAGGTCGCGGCCGTGCTGGACGCCGAGCGCATCCTGCAGGCGCAGCGGCTGGCGCGGCGGATCGTGGTCGCGGACCCGGTGCAGGACTACGTCATCCGCCTGATCCTGGCGACGCACCCCGGCGGCGAATGGGCCGACGCGAACGCGGCGCGCGAGATCGCCGTCGGCGCGTCCCCGCGCGCGG
The DNA here is from genome assembly GCA_040382255.1 of Phycisphaeraceae bacterium. Taxonomy (GTDB): domain Bacteria; phylum Planctomycetota; class Phycisphaerae; order Phycisphaerales; family SM1A02; genus UBA966. The sequence goes on along the minus strand of JBEIFT010000205.1, from coordinate 4,203 downwards.
CGCAGGCGATCGTCTCGGCCGGCAAGGTGCGCGCGCTGCTTGACGGGCGCTACCACCTCTCGATCGCCGACGTGCACGCCGTCGCGCCCGCGGCGCTGCGCCACCGCATCGCCCCCAGCTTCGAGGCCGAGGCCGACGGGCTGGACGCCGACCGCATCGTCGCCGGCATCCTGCAGCGCCTGCCGCGCGAGGCGGCCGAGGACGCCGCGGCGGCGGCCGGCGCCGCAGCGAAGGGCGGTGCCGCGTGAGCACGTACTTCCAGGACCAGCCGAAGCCGAAGCGCCCCACGCGCGTCGACGAACTGGTCGGCAACGCGCTGCTCGCGAAGATCGGGCAGCTGGACATCGTCAGCCGCAAGATCTTCAGCGGCAAGCTGCAGGGCGAGCGGCGCTCGAAGCGCCGGGGCCAGAGCGTCGAGTTCGCCGACTTCCGCCCGTACGTGCACGGCGACGACCTGCGCTTCGTCGACTGGAACATCTTCGGGCGCCTGGACCGCCTGTTCCTGAAGATCTTCCTGGAGGAGGAGGACCTCTCGCTGGTGATCGCGGTCGACACCAGCAGCTCGATGGACTGGGGCGACCCGTCCAAGCTGCTCTTCGCGCAGCGCCTGGCGATGACGCTGGGCTACATCGGGCTGGTGAACCACCACCGCGTCTCGCTGGCCGCGTTCGGCGGGGCCGGCGGGCTGCGGCGCCTGAACAACCTGCGCGGGCGCCGCAAGGCGAGCGAGATGGGGAAGTGGCTGCTGGACCTCGAGCCGGGCGGCGCGGACACGTTCGAGGAGTCGATGAAGACGCTCGCGCTCTCGCGGCAGGGGCGGGGCGTGATGATCGTGGTCAGCGACTTCCTGCTGAAGGACGGCTACGAGAAGGGCCTTCGCTACGTGGCCGGGCGCGGCTACGACCTCTGGTGCATCCAGACGCTGTGCCCGCAGGAACTGGATCCCGCCGCGCACGGCCTGGCCGGCGACTACCGCCTGGTGGACGCCGAGGACCGCGACGAGGCCGAGGTGACCGCCAGTCCTGCGCTGGTCGAGCAATACCGCGCGAACCTCGGCGCCTGGTGCGCCGGGCTGCGTGACTTCGCCATCCGGCGCTCGATGATGCACCTGGTGATCGACACGTCCACCGAGATGGACGTGCTGGTGCTCGAGTGGATGCGCCGGAGGGGTCTGGTGCGATGAGCCCGGCCGTCACCGCGATCACGCTGCTCTCGCCGCTCACCGGGCTGCTGGTGGCGGGCATCCTGGTGCCGCTGCTGCTTGCGCTCTATTTCCTGAAGCTGCGTCGGCGTTCGCTGCCGGTCCCGACCACGCTGCTCTGGAAGCGCAGCGTCGAGGACATGCGCGCGAATACGCCGTTCCAGCGCCTGCGCCCCAGCCTGCTGCTGGTCCTGCAGCTCCTGCTGCTGGCGTTCGTGGCGTTCGCGCTGATGCAGCCGCGCATGGACCTGGGCGCCGCGGGCGGCGGGCGCACGGTGATCCTGATCGACCGCTCCGGGTCGATGAACGCCACCGACCTGGACGCGAAGCGCACGCGCCTCGAGATCGCCAAGGAACAGGCGCGCGAGCGCGTCGCCAAGCTGTTCGACGTGGGTCTCTTCGCCCCCGCGCCCGGCGAGGTGATGGTGGTGGCCTTCGCCGAGAGCGCCGAGGTGCTGCAGCCCTTCACGCGATCGAAGGCGGACGTCCTGCGCGCGATCGACCGCATCCAGCCGACCGACGGCGGAAGCCGCGTGCGCGACGCGCTGGCGCTGGCGCGCGCGTTCACCACCGTCACGAACCCCGACGACCCGAACGCGAAGCCCACGATGGGCGCCGCACTCGAGCTGTGGTCCGACGGGCGGATCGCCGACCTGGGCGAGGACGCGCTCCGGCCCGGCGAGGAGCTGATCTACCGCATGACCGGCCGCGCGGACGCGCGGAACGCCGGCATCGAGGGGATCTCGGCCGAGCGCAGCGCCACCGAGCCCGGCCTGATGCAGGTCTTCGTCACGCTGCGGAACGACTCGCCCGAGCCGGTCGAGACGGACCTCGAGCTGCTGGTCGACGGGACGCGCCGCTCGGTGACGCCCAAGCCGGTCAGCATCCCGGCGGCGGCCGAGACCGTCGCCGAGGGGAAGAAGCAGTATCGCCCCGGGACGGCGCGCTTCACGTTCCCGCCGTTCGTCCAGCCGCGCGCCGGCACGGTGGGCGTGCAGGTGGTGCGTACCGACGTGCTTCCGGCCGACAACGTCGCGACGGTCGCCGTCAGCGCGCCGCGGCGCCTGCGCGTGGCGATGGTGGGGGCGCTCGACTTCGCGGTGCGCGACGTGGTGGCGGCGCTGCCCGTCGAGAAGGCCGTCGCCGTCAGCGCGGCGGACTTCGCGGCGGGTGGCGCCAAGGCGGCCGAGCAGTACGACGTGGTCGTCGCCGCGGCCGGTGCGCTGCCCGACGCGCTGCCGCCCGGGCGCTACCTCGTGTTCGGCGTGCCCAAGGGCGTCAGCGGGCTGAACCCGTTCGCCACGAAGGAGAAGCTGGGCGTGCGCACCGAGCGGCGCGAGCACCCGCTGCTGCGCGCCGTGAACCTGGACGACCTGTTCGTCGCGCGCGCCACCGCGATCGCGCCCGGCACCGACACCGAGGCGATCGTCGAGGCCGGCGAGACGCCGCTCGTCGTGCTGGCCCGGCGCGGGCCGGTCACGGCGGTCGTGGTGGCGTTCGACCCGCTGGACTCCAACTGGCCGTTCCAGCGCGGGTTCGTGACCTTCATTGCGAATGCCGTCGAGTGGCTGGGCGCGATGGACCAGGCGGCCGCGCAGGAGGAGCACCATCCCGGTGACGTGCTCACCGCGCGGGTGGGGACCGGCGTGCGCGCCGCCACGGTGACCCTGCCCGACGGCAGCACGCAGGAGGTCGCGCCGCGCGACGGCGCCGTGGCGTTCGGTCCGGTGCAGCGCGCCGGCACGTACGCCATCCGCTGGCCCGGCGAACGCGGCGAGGAACGGCGCACCTACGCCGTGAACCCGGCCGACGGCGAGGGCCGCATCGGCGCGGCGGAGTCGGTCTCGATCGGCGTCCAGCAGGTCAGCGGCGTCAGCGGCGGGGGGGCGGCGCTCAGCGACCTGTGGCCGTGGGCGCTGGCCTGCAGCCTGGCGCTGCTGGTCGTGGAATGGTGGGTCTACCACCGGAAGCACTGGATCCGCCGCACGCCCGCGAAGGCCGCTTCGGCGCTGCCCGGGGCTCCTATCATCCGCGGATCATGAGCAACGCAGCCCCGCAGTCCGTCGACCGCATCGCGCAGTTCGAGAAGATGGCGTCGGCCGACCCGACCAACGAGATGGCGCACTTCTCGCTGGGCAAGGCCTACCTGGATGCCGGCCGCCACGCCGAGGCCGCCCGCAGCTTCGAGCGCTGCATCGAGCTCTCGCCCGAGATGAGCAAGGCGTTCCAGCTGGCCGGCCAGGCCATGATCGGCGCCGGCTGGGCCGACCGCGCGGTCGACCTGCTGGTCCGCGGCTACGAGACCGCCGCGCGCAAGGGCGACCTGATGCCGCGCAACGCGATCGCCGACCTGCTGCGCTCGATCGGCCGCGAGCCGCCGAAGCTGGCCGCCGAGGTGGTCGCCGAGGCCGAGGCCCTGCGCGCCTCCGGCGGCTTCGTCTGCCAGCGCACCGGCCGCCCGGGCAACCGCATGGAGCACCCGCCCTTCAAGGGCCCGGTCGGCGCGTGGATCCACGAGAACATCAGTGCGGAGACCTGGAAGCAGTGGATCGGCCAGGGCACCAAGGTCATCAACGAGCTGCGCCTGGACTTCAGCCGCGACAAGGACCAGGAGACCTACGAGCAGCACATGCGCGAGTACCTGGGCATCGACGCGGAGGTCCTGGAGCGGATCGGGGCGAAGCGGTAAGCGGCCCCGGGAAATGGTGTCCGGGATAGCCCGTTCCCATTTCCGGGGTCATCGAGGCATTGGCAGATGGCAGTGCCCTTCGCTGCGCTGCGCCACTGAGGCAGCGCGCGGTCACCGCGCCCTTTCGCTGCGCTTTGGGCTCTGAGGCAGTGCGTGGTCACCGCGCCCTTTCGCTGCGCTTGGCCCCCTCCTCCGCGAACGTCCTCGCTCCACCAGGTTCCGCTCGTCATCGTCGTCGGCCGATTCGGCACGTGGAACGACCCGAGGAGTATTCGAACCGTGGTACGCGTGCCTCATGGCCTCGTACGTCGCT